>JAGXKI010000034.1:0-11727 GCA_018335295.1 bacterium
TGGAAAAGAAAACCGGTCTGGATGCAGAGGTGATTTCTTATGAGCCGATTATCAAAGGAAAAGCTCCTCCTGAATTCAAGCAACGGAGTGGCGCTTCCTACAAACCCAGCCACAATGAAGACCCAGCCATTCCTGTTCAGTGTTGGATTGAAACAGGATACGGAACTCAGAATGCCTGCAAATACTGCCATACCGATTATCTGGCTGATCTCGGGCATGGGAATTCTTTCCCTTTAGCCGAAGACCAAATTCTTTACAGTTTTCCCTCTCCCAACCTCAACCGGGTTAACTGGAGTA
Organism: bacterium; assembly: GCA_018335295.1. Classification (GTDB taxonomy): domain Bacteria; phylum Acidobacteriota; class Aminicenantia; order Aminicenantales; family Aminicenantaceae; genus JAGXKI01. The sequence goes on from JAGXKI010000034.1 coordinate 298, forward strand.
ATATCATTTATCCTCAAGAAATCACACAGCGGTTGAAGAAAGAAGAAATGTCCATTCCTCGGTCAGGTGATCCCGAACTCCCTCAATACGTGAGGACGGATAATTGGCAGGGGGTCTATTCAAAAGCCCGGGGCAATGGGGATGATACCTGGAATAATGTTTCCCATTCCTCCTCTGATTTCCAGCTTTTCCCTGCTTTGAATCCTGAAAACCTCTATCCCTATTCTAAAAAGGATCCCACTCACGGGGGAGAGCATGGATTCATAGATCTCGAAGGTTTTGTACGGGATGCTCAGAACCAGTACACAGGGTGGAGGGCCATCAACTTTTTTCCCTATGCTATCTTCACTCCTCTTACAGGTTCGGTCAGTGGGATTTATATCCGCCTTCCGGATCGTTTTATGACCCAGGATGGAGAAATGGATATTGAGATTTATAAAAAAAATCTTTCCCTTTTAGAGAAAAATATTAAAAATCTCTCTCTGGATTCTCCTCATTACTTCGGAGATGCGGAGAAAATTAAGGTAAAAAAAGGCTTTTATCCAGTAGGAACCGAGTTTGCCCATCCTCTTCACTATGTGGATTTGAATGCCGATGGAGAAATGGGGGAAGAACTGAATGGAGTGAAGGGTCCGGATTTCGATTATGAATTCCCTGGCACACGCTCAAAAAGGGTTAAAGAGATCCGGTATATGTATAAGTGGAAAGACGTAGGGCTGGATGATATTGGAGAAGAAGAAAAGGAAGAGGAGGTTCCTCATGTGATTGGGAAAGAAGGGAAAGGTTGGATTGATAATGAGGCCGGGTGGATATTGGCCGCTTACATAGAAAACAGAAAAGGAAACCTGAGGCCCCAGACCACAGAGGAACTTTTGCAGTGCAAAGGGTGCCATTCTTCAGTCGGAAACACCGTGGATGCAGTCTGGTCTTTTGAGAGAAAACTTCCCGGAGATTTGGGCTGGGGGGAGATGGATTACGGAAAGTACCAGGAAGAAAATCAAGAGAAGACCCGTTTGCATGATTATTTCAAGAAAAATGTGGATATGGGAGAACTGGAATACTTTTATGCTACGGTGGTGGGAGCAGATTTATTCGGTGTTATGCCTTCAGAGATCAAATCCGAGGTGATGGATTATGCAGAAGAGAGAAATCTTGTTTCCAAGATGTCTTTAAAAAATTCTCTCTCGATCATCTTTAATGACGAAAAATTAAAATCAACCCCTGAAAAAGAGAGGAAAAGAATATTAGAAGAAAGAGCCAGGATAATGAGGCATTATGCCACCCAAAGAGCTTACCTTTACCATGATGAAGAAACAGGTAGTGATTACATAAAAGGAGCCATATTCTATCCTTCTTTAGAGACCATGCTCTCCAATATTGCGGGATATAAGCGCATTGTCCTGGATCAGAGTTTCAATCTGGGTAAAAACGTTTTTGGTACTCAGCCGGAGGCGGTTCCCTTTACCTTCCGTTCGGATGGAACTGTTCTCGACGCGAAAGGAGAAATCATCCCTGTGGGAGAGGTTATCGAAAGCCGGCCATGGGGCGAGGACGGAGTGGGCATCACTCCCACGGGTATTGTTAAGGTCAACAGTGCCGGTGAACCTGTGGATGAGGAAGGGAATGTGGTGGATATTCAAAAAAATCCCCAGAAGGTGGTAGGCCATGTGAGCAAAGGAGGAACTTTTGAAACCCGGTACAATCCCATCATTACCGGAAATCCAGTGAAGAAAAAACAGGAAGTGAAGAAAGAAAGGAAGAAGAAAAACTGAGATTCAATTCGGTCAATTTCATCAAGAAAAAATCCTGGATTATTTATTGAATCCCAATGAAATCTTTTGTAGATTGAAACAAATGTGTGACTAAGGAGTGACTATGAACCGAAAAAAAACAATGGTGTTGTTAGGTGTTTGTTTGATTGTGGGAGCTTTGTTTTCATGCAAAGCCGAAAAGGAAAGACAATTAACCCAAAAGGCTCAAGAAATCCATGAGAGAGTGTTGACCGTGGACACTCACTGTGATACGCCCCTTATCATGACTCGGGAAGATTGGGATATGGGGGTGCGTCACGAACCCGATGTGGAACCCAGAGGGAAGATGGATCTTCCACGGATGAAAGAAGGCGGTTTGGACGCTGAATTCTTTGCTGTTTTTATAGGTCAAGGAGAATGCACTCCGGAAGGATACCAAAAGGCCCGGGAAAAAGCCGATGAATTGTTTGAGGCAGTCCATAAGATGTTCGAACAATATCCCGATATGGTGGAATTAGCAAGGACTCCCGATGATGCCTATCGCCTGGAAAAAGAGGGAAAAATTGCGGCCTTCATCGGAATGGAAAACGGTTATCCTATAGGAAAAGATTTGAGTCTGGTTGAAGAATACTATGACAGAGGGATGCGTTACCTTACTCTCTGTCATTCCAGTGATAACCAGATTTGTGGTTCTTCCACAGACAAGGAAAATCCTGAAAAGGATGGGTTGAGTGAATTTGGAAAAAAGGTGGTGGCAGAATGCAACCGCCTGGGAATCATGGTAGATGTATCCCACATCTCGGATAAATCTTTTTTTGAGGTGATGGAACTGACCAAGGCTCCGGTGATTGCATCTCATTCCAGTGTGAGAGCTCTTTGTGACCATAACCGGAACCTTTCTGATGAAATGCTCCAGGCGTTGGCTGAAAATGGAGGGACCATTCAGATTTGCTTTGTGTCCAGCTTTGTCAAAAAGAGCCCACCCAATCCCGAAAGAGAGAAGGCATTGGCTTCCTTAAGAGAGAAGTATGGACCTTATGGGGAAATTCAAGATGAAGAGTTGAAAGAGAAAGTGCGAAATGAATACAGGGCCATTTATGAAAAGTATCCCAGAGCGAGGGCTACACTGGACGACTTGGTCGATCACATCGACTACGTAGTGGATAAAATAGGTGTGGATCATGTGGGAATCGGGACCGACTTTGATGGGGGAGGAGGAGTCAAAGGGTGTGATGATGTCACAGAGATACCCTACATCACTCAGGAACTCATCAACCGCGGTTACTCGGAAAAAGATATTCAGAAAATCTGGGGTGGAAACCTCATGCGGGTTTTCAAAAAAGTCATAGAAGCAGCCGAATGAGGTGTGGTCCCTTCCAGAAATTGAGTGGAAACTCCTATGGCGGATAATATTTTTTAGGATAGGTGCTGTCACTGGGTATCTCCCGTCCGTCTATGCTTCGCCCAATCCCCGAGGGGTCCTTTTCGCTGTGGGCGTACGGGAGAACATCCCGTGGCACCCATTCTATTTGAAAAGGAATCGTTCAATATGAGGAAAGATACCATAGTGTTTGAATCATTTTCATTCCTCGGCGGTGGTAATGCCCCCAGAGAAATGAGTGAATATAAGGTGAAAAGAAGGGGGAGAGAAGTATTCGTTTTCTCTAAGGTCGTTTTGTAAAATAAATTTACAAAGAGATGGTTTGTTTATTTTAACTACTTCCTCCTGACGGTTTCGCTCTCCTTTCATTTCATTCAAGGAACCGTGCCCGATCAACCTCACCCATTTAACCCAACGGTCATCCGGGGCCGTGATCAATCCAGTTGAGTTCTCGATGGGTTTGGGGTTTTTCCAGTTGTTTTTCTTCCTTGCAATAAAGCCCAAAAAGTGCGTAAATATGAGATTTGATTGTTATTTGGATTCAAACTTTAGAAAATGATGAAAGCCTTTAAATTTTGCCCGGTTTGTGGATACTCTCTCTTCCAAAAGAGAGAAGAGGGAAGAGAGAGGCTCTTTTGTCCTGGGTGTTCATGGACCCATTACGAAAATCCTCTTCCCAGTGCGGCCGCTTTGGTCCAAAATGAAAAGGCCCAAGTCTTAATGGTTAAGAGAGGGGTGAAACCTGGATTAGGAAAGTGGGCTCTCCCCTCCGGATTCATAGAAATTGATGAAACTCCGGAGGCTGCGTGTTTGAGGGAGTTGAAAGAGGAAACCGGTTTGGAAGGAGAGATCCTCCATTTGGTTGGGGTCTACTCTCAGGAGTCGTCCCTTTATAAAAATGTTCTTATTATCGGCTACAAAGTGAAAGCCACCGGAAGGATCAAGCCGGGATCTGATTCTCAAGAGGTCCAGTATTTCCCTCTTCACAGTCTTCCAGAAATTCCTTTCAGCAGCCATGTGAAAATGATTGAAGAAGAAGTGGAAAGGAGAAAAAAATGAAGGCTTACATCGATTGTTATCCTTGTTTTTTCAATCAAACCATCAAAACAGCCCGAAGGATCACCAAAGATGAGAAAAAAATATGGGAAATCTTGAATCAAGTGAGCAAATTTATTCCTCAAATCCCGTTTGGGGCTACTCCTCCTGAAATCGGCCGCGAGATTTACCGGATCATTTCAGAACAAACCGGAGTGGAGGATCCGTTCCAGGAGATAAAAAAGGATTGCATCCAACAAGCCCTTTCTCTTTATCCTGAAATGAGAAAGAAGAGAGATTCTTCAAGAGACCCTTTGATGACCGCCATACGGCTTTCTATAGCGGGCAATGTCATTGATTTCGGAACTTCCCGCACCTTCGATTTGGAAAAAGATGTCCGCCAGATTCTTTCTCAAGATTTTGCTGTTTGCGATTATGATGAGTTTTTGAGAGGCTTGGAAAAAGCCTCCCGTATCCTTTACATTGCCGACAATGCGGGGGAAACGGTTTTTGATCGTTTCCTATTGGAAGTTCTCCCCGTTCCCATTACTTATGTGGTGAGGGGCCAGGCTATTATCAATGATGCCACCAAAGAGGATGCCCGTATTTCAGGAATTGAAAAGGAAGCCTTTATCGTTTCATCTGGATGTGATGCGCCAGGGACCATCATGAATCTGTGTTCGGAAGAATTTTCAGAAATGTTCCGTTCCGCCGATTTAATCATCAGTAAAGGGCAGGGAAATTATGAAGGTCTATCGGAAGAACCTCTCCCTATTTTTTTCCTTTTGAAAGCCAAATGTGGGGTGATTGCCGAAGATTTGGGAGTTGAGAAGGGGAGTATCGTTTTGAAAAAGTCCTCTCAGATAAATTAAGAGAGGAATCGGGATGAGATAAGAGTTTCTCTGTGAATATCATTTTTCTAAAAATCCTGATGCCAGGTTTACTCCTCTCCCCGTTCTTTTTTTGTTTGACAGATTTTAAAAAATAAGGATAGAATGAGTCGAATTCAGGGGAAGGAGAGAGTAAATGAATGAATTCTTAACTTCACAGATGGAACAGCAGTGGAAGGGAGTATCTCGAAGGAATTTTGTGAAATATTTCCTTGCAGGATCGGCCCTTTCTGCTTCGTCTCTTTCTAAATTAAACGCCTCCATTTACCAGAGCATTGCTTCCATGAATCAGAAGCACATCAAAGATGAATCTCCGGATGGAGTTTACTGGGAAGCTTTGAGAAAGCATTTTATGTTCCAGGATGGCCTGATCATGATGAACAACGGGACCCTCGGTCCGATGCCCAAACCGGTATTCAATACGTTAATGAAATTTTTTAAACTGCAAGCTACCAATCCCTTTGATGTTTATAATTATGTTCCCCGAAAAAAGGACGAAATCCGGTCCCGGTTGGCTCAGTTCATCAAGGCCTCTCCTGAGGAAGTGGCCATCACCCGAAATACCACCGAAGGAATCAATTTCATAGCCAACGGGCTGGATATGAAAAAAGGAGATGAAGTGCTCATTTCCACTATGGAACATCCCGCAGGGATTCATCCCTGGAGATTAAAAAAAGAAAGATATGGGATAAAGATCAAAAAAGTGCCTTTGGGTCTTCCTCCAAAGAATGCATCCCAGATCATAGAGAAGTTTCGAAAAGCCATCACTCCTCAGACCAAAATCATCAGTGTGAGCCATACCGTGTATATCTCCGGTCTCATTTTTCCCCTAAAGGAATTGTGTGAAATGGCTCATGAGAAAGGGGTTCTTGTCTTGGCTGACAGTGCCCATGGAATCGGAATGCTGAACCTGGACATGAAAAAATTGGGTGTAGATTTTTTTGCAGCCAGTCCTTATAAATGGCTGGGAGCTCCTACTGGAGCGGGACTGCTGTATATTCGAAAAGACGTCCAGGATCAGGTGTGGCCCACCATTGCCTCTTGGGGGTGGGATCGGTATGAGAGTGCTCGAAAATTTGAAACAGTGGGTCAAAGGGCGGATGCCTTGATTATAGCTATGGGAGAAGCCCTGAATTTCCAGAATCGGGTAGGAAAAACAAGGATTGAAAGACGGATCAAAGCTCTGGCGGGTTATTTGAAACGTGAATTGAAGAAGATACCCGGCGTCAGGCTTCATACCTCTGAAGACCCTTACCTCAGCGGGGGGTTGACCGCTTTCTCTGTGGAGGGAGTCAAACCTTCCGATATAGTGAATTATTTGAGAGAAAAATACAATATCGTAATCAGAACCATCGGAAGCAAAGAAGAAGGCACCTATGGGGTGAGAGTTTCCACCCCTATTTATACCAATTTCAAACACGTGGATATGGTCCTGGATGGGATCCAACATCTGGTGAGGCATAAGGTATAAGCTATTCATTATTTTTGACACACTTTCCTGAATCCAACCCTTCCAGTATGTAAAAGTGATTTACATTATTAAAAATATCTCTTTCAGAATCCAATAGGTTCCTTCTTTTCTATTTATTGGCATAACTTTTGCAATAAATACAGAAAAGAGGAAGGAATCAAATGAAAAATATGAGTTTAAAGGTAAAGTTTTTTTGGGTTTTCTCTCTTTTTCTATTTCTTATGATTGGAGTGAAGGGATGCCAGAGCGGAGAGAAGAGAGAATACACGGGTTCCTTTTATACCAATGACAGTGGGGAGTCTCACGGAGGTTTTGAATGGGCGGGAAGCTACACAGCTCATCTCACAGTAGAAGGGGAAAAAGGAAATTTGGTGCTTGATTTTTCCAAGGGACTAGGAGATCCTTTGAGCCGGCATCAATTTTCTGTGAGAGATTTTGTGGATTTAGGGAACGAATTGAATTTTCGGCTCCAGGGATATTCGGTTGTTTTGGTCAAAAGGGATGAAGATCCCATATGGAGCGGGGAGTATACTGGCTATTATATTGGCAACCATACCAGTAAGGAATCAGAAAAAGTAGGAAAACTTTCTGTAGAGATTTTCTCGGGATTGAGGCCTCATTATTATGTGGAACTGAGACTGAAGTCGGTATAGTCTGAATCGGAATCAGGGTTTTTAGACTGGTTGGATTGGTGGAAAAATAAATTTCATCATACAGGAGAGATTATGGTAAAATGATTTCAATGAATGTCAAAACCATATTGATTCTGGTTTTTTTGATTCTTTTGGGGGTGTTGGTTTTTCCTCAGGATATTCAAGAAGAGTCGAAGGTCATCAATGTGGAAGTCCCTGTGCGGGTTTTTCAGGGAAACCATTTTGTGGACAATCTCCAGCTTAAAGATTTTGAATTGCTGGAGAACGGAGTTCCTCAGAAGATTGAAGCAGTCTATTTGGTAAAAAAGAGGAGTATCGAGAGAAGTGAAGAAAGAAAAAGATTTTATCCTGAAACAAAAAGGACTTTTTTTCTGTTTTTTGAGATCACCGAATACAGTCCCAGGTTGAAGGAAGCTGTTGATTATTTCATAAAGAATGTGATTTATCCCGGAGATAACCTTGTTGTGGTCACTCCCCTTAAAACCTACCGAATGAAAAGCCAAACATTTGAGGCGCTTTCTAGAAAAGAGATCACCAATCAATTCAACAGATTGTTGAGAAGGGATGCGATGATGGGGAGTTCTCAATACAGAAACGCAGTGAAAGAACTAGCTGGATTGGCTAAATCTTTATCCGCAACGATTTCCGGAGGAGATGAAGGCACGGGTATTTCAAGTTTGGATCCTTTGGGTTCTGACCATCAGGAGTACCGGGGACTTGCTCTGGGGTCGCAGTTGACCATGTACAATCAGCTTTTAGAAAAACTGGAAGATTTGAGGAAGATAGAGCAAAAGAACCTGATGAATTTTGCTGAATACATCAAAGATAAAGAGGGAAGAAAGTATGTTTTTCTCTTTTATCAGAGAGAATTTATTCCTATGGTCCAGCCTAGAATTCTGAATCAATATTTACAGAAATATCAAGATAAACCCAACGTTCAGATGACGGTCTCCGATATATTTGATTTTTACAAAAGAAAGATTTCTTTCGATGTGGAAAAAGTGAAAAAGGCCTATGCCGATTCTTCGGTCTCTATGCATTTTATGTTTATCACTCGTCCCCGAAAAAACGTGAATGGAGTGAGAATGGTGGAACATTCCGAAGATGTCTACTCTGCTTTTCGAGAAATGGCCCGAGCCACTGGAGGATTTACGGACAGCTCGGCCAGACCCGATTATTTGTTTCAGGAGGCCTTGGATGCAGCTAAAAATTATTATCTGGTCTATTACACTCCTCAAAATTATGAACGAAATGGGGAATTCCGAGAAATCGAGGTCAAAGTCAAAAAGGGGAATTATCGAGTCACACACAGAGCTGGATACTTTGCTGATTGAGCTGAATCAGCTAAAAAAATTCTGATTGACCTATTAAAGTTCATTTGGTAAAAGCTTTTAGAGGTTTGTTTTTAGAAGAGCGATGTATTTCTATACAGTCGGTCATTCCACGCGGGAAAGTGAAGAATGGATATCTCTTCTCCGCTATTATGAGATTGAACTGGTGGTGGATGTGAGAGCTTTCCCTCGTTCTCGAAGGAATCCTCAATTCAACAAAGAGCGCCTCAGATATTTTTTATCCCCTTATGGAATCGCCTATAAGTGGATGGGAAAGAAGCTAGGAGGATACCGAAAAAAATCGGAAGGATTGGGAGAAAATTCACCTAACAAAGGATGGAAAACAGAAGGGTTCCGTATCTATGCCGATTACATGTTAACCTCCAAATTTCAAGAAGCTGTCCGAAAGCTCATAGACTTAGGTGAGGAGAAAAAATTGGCTTTAATGTGTGCGGAAAAATTGCACTGGAAATGTCACCGCCGGTTGATTTCCGATTATTTAATCAGCCAAGGGTATGAAGTCTGGCATATCGTGGATCAAGACCAACATCGGAAGCATCATATGACGAAATTTGCCATGATTAAAAACGGAACTCTCACTTATCCTCCGCCTCAGTCTGACTTCAAGGACTTTTCTTAGCTTTCCTTTGGGTACAGACGTTGGTCTCTATTTCATCCTCATTTTTTTCAGAGAAGAAACCACCCGGTTTTCAAGTCTTACGTCTGAGTCTATCCAATCAGGATTTTTTGCTGGAACTTTGGGTTCGCGTTGAAGATTTTTTCAAATCTCCAGTGTTCTTGGCTATATCCACAAACACAACAAGCAGTTGAGAGACAAAATAAAAGGAAACCAGGGTAAAAAAGGCGAAAATGATTCCCACCACGAGAAATAAAATTCCACTCAAAAAAGTAGTTCCCCCTTCATATTTGGGGACATACCGGGAAACATTTTCCAGGAGTTCCAGACCGTAACCTCCGGCAAACCAGAGGAGGATTCCTCCTCCCACGGCGATGGCAGCTGTAAAGGCAGCATAAGCCTCACCTACCAGTTTTAAAAACAAAGAAATAACTGGAATTATGGGATATTTCCCTCGAGGGAGACCAGCAATATGTTTGGCTCGAAGAAAGATGGCATGAACCACCATGTAGATAGCCACCAGAAAAAACAATTGGAAGATAATTCCTCCAGCCACTCCAGCGGAAGGAATCTCGAACACCAATTTCCACATCAGCACCCAAACAACAAATCCGCCTACAGCGGTCAATACAGCGATCACGCGAAGAACCGTAGCAAAGACTTTTCTGAATATTTCGTATTTGGAAAAATCTCTTATAAAAGGTCCCATAAAGAAAACTTTATCCATCGTCAATCCTCCTTCATTGGTTGGATTAAAATACAATTTTATTATATAAAAATAAAGAGGAAATGAAAATGTTTTTTTATAGGTGATTTTGTGTTTTTCAAAAAACGGGAGCAAACAAGAGCTGGTCTGACCCCTTATCTTTGTGTTATTTTAGTGTTCGCAAAAGCGGGTACAGGAATCCAGAATTTAAGATGGACTAAAGGCTATTTTTGTACTAAGTTTCAGGGGAAAATGTCATAATGGAAGACACCACCTCATTCTTTTATTCTTACCTGAGTTTTCCTTATCTCAAAAAACTTGACTGGAGTAAAAATCCTCAATATCATGACCCAAAGAGACAGAGACCATGCTCAAATTCATGAAAATCTTATTTGAGTCCAAACCTTCACGGCCGGAACTGGAGACTCAAGAAGAAAGGCAGCGGATTCAAACAGCGAGTTGTGTTTTGCTTTTGGAAGTGGCTAAATCGGATCATGAATTTTCAAGTGTAGAGAAGGAGACCATCCAGACTCTTTTGAGTGAGGAATTTGATATTCCTTCTGATGCGGTGGAGGAATTAATAAAGTTGGCTGAAGGGCAGTTAGAGGAAAGTGTGGATTTATGGGAGTTCACTCATCTACTCAACCAGAATTATACTCGTGAAGAAAAGATAAAGGTGGTGGAATCTGTGTGGAAAGTTATTTATGCTGATGAAAAGTTGGACGGATACGAAGACCACTTTGTCCATAAGTTAGCCAGGCTGCTTTGCTTGGACCATGATGAATTGATCGGAGCTAAGATGAAAATTTTGGGTAAGATTAGGAGATAGATTTTGTATATTCTTTTTTTCAGCCAACCCCGTGAGGGGGGATTTCTGGCCTTATTTGACTCTTTCCAATATTCAGAGTAGTACAAAGATTGAAAAAATATCACCACTTTTTATATGAGATAAGAGTGGATTCAGATGAGGATTTAAGGAGGTGAGAGGATGTCTATAGTGATCAAAGGTTCCCACTTGACAGTTGAAAAATTGGTAAGGGTAGGCCGGGATAACGAAAAGATTGAGCTTCATCCTGAGGCGTTGGAAAGAATAAAGAAATGCCGGTCAATGCTTGAAAAAAAGATCCAGGCCGGAGAAATCATGTATGGAGTCAACACAGGCATCGGGGAATTTTCGGAAGTAGTCCTGAATGAGGAACAAATTAAAAAATTTCAGCGCTACTTGATTTACAATCACGCGGCTGGGATCGGAGATCCGGCTCCTTTGGAGTTTGTTCGGGGAGCCATGGTGAGCCGGATCAATGTGCATGCTCATGGGAATTCCGGGGTCCGGCCCATCATCACCCAAACTTTGGTAGAGATGTTGAACAAAGGGGTGACTCCCTATGTGTGTCAGAAGGGATCTGTGGGGGCGTCGGGAGACCTGGCTCCGATGGCTCAGGTCGCTCTTCTGATGCTGGGCGAAGGAAAAGCCTATTACAAAGGGGAGTTGATGGATGGAAAGAAAGCCATGGACCAGGCGGGAATTCCGGTCCCTGGGTTGAAAGCTCGGGATGGGTTGGCCCTCATTAACGG
>JAGXKI010000034.1:12248-24175 GCA_018335295.1 bacterium
TGACCCAAGGGGCTGGAATGATGTCCGGGATGATGCTGAGCCAGTATGCGGCAGATACCCAGATTGTGGAACAGAGGCTTCTTTCCGCTCCCGCCTCCATTCAATCCATTCCTGCGGCAGCCGACCAGGAAGATTTTGTCTCTATGGGGATGAACACAGCTATCAAAAACCAGCAGATCCTGGATAATGCCTACGGAATTCTGGGAATAGAATTGATGGCCGCCGCCCAAGCTCTTGATTTGAGGGATTATCAATTGGGCAAAGGAGTCAAGAAAGCCAAAGAGGTGGTCCGAAGATGGGTGGACTTTTTGGATGAAGATCGGCCTTTGTATCCGGATCACACGAGGATGAAAGAAGTGGTCAAATCTTGTGAAATACTGGAAGAGGTGGAAAAAGTTGTGGGAAGTTTAGGGTGATCATTTTAAGGATAATTCCTCATCGCGGCTCCGCCGCCCACAACAAATGAAAATGGCTTGAACGATATGGGATCAATTTTTATTCGTTATTATGACTGATACCTTTTCAAAGAGGATGGGTGGCACGGGATGTCTCCCGTCCGCAGCGGAAGGGACCCACTGGGGGGATGGGTAGAGCGAGGACGGACGGGAGACATCCCGGGACAGGCCCCATCCGTAAAAAAAATTAATCAAACAGGCTATTTTCAAGCTAAATAAGGAAATAGGTATTGTGTCACTATTTTTCACTATTTTTTAACCCTTATAATCACCCCTAAAGGTGTTTACAAATAGATATCCATCATCTATCTTATACAAAATCAGGTTAGAGGAATGTCAACCGGAAAACGAGATGATTAAAAAGATTTTGATTGTCTTCGGGACAAGGCCGGAGGCCATCAAACTGGCTCCGGTTATTCACAAGTTGCTCTCGAAACCCTCCCAGTTTCACACTAAAATTTGTGTGACCTCTCAGCATAAAGAAATGTTGGAGCAGGTCCTTCATCTTTTTCAACTGACACCTGATTATGATCTGCAGATTATGAAAAAAGACCAAAGCCTTTATGATGTGACCGCTTCTGGGCTGAGGCAGATGGAAAATCTCTTTAACTCAGAAAAGCCAGATATGGTTTTGGTTCAAGGAGACACCAATACAACCTTTACCGCAAGCCTGGCTTCTTACTACCAGAAGGTTCAGATAGGGCATGTGGAAGCCGGATTGAGGACTCAAGATAAATACAACCCTTTTCCCGAAGAAATGTACCGGAGATTAACAGACCATCTCGCCGATTTGTGTTTCGCTCCCACCCAAAAAGCCAAGGAAAATTTATTAAAGGAAGGAAAGGAAGAGAAAAGAGTATTTGTGATAGGAAACACTGTGATCGATTCTCTTCTTTATATCAAGGAAAAACAAAAAGATAGAAAAATTCAGACACTGCTAAAGAGCCGATTGAAGAATGATTATGGGGTGGAATTTGACAGAGAAAGGCTCATTCTGGTGACCCTCCACCGGAGGGAGAGTTTCGGCCCAGATATTGAAAACATATGTGAGGGGTTCAAAAAAATAGCTGAGAAGTACCCTCAATTAAAAATCATCTGGCCGGTTCATCTCAATCCCCGAGTTCAATCTCCTGTCAAAAATATTCTGGGAGATGTGAAAAATATATTCTTGATAAATCCTCTGGATTATCATTTATTTGTTTGGATGATGAACCGCGCTTATTTAATCCTCACGGATTCGGGGGGCATACAAGAAGAAGCTCCCTCCCTTGGAAAGCCCGTATTGGTGGTCCGAAAGAGTACCGAAAGACCGGAAGGACTGGAGGCAGGAACTTCAAAATTAGTGGGAGTCGATGGAGAGAGGATTGTTTTGGAAACTTCTTACTTATTAGATACAGATAAGGCTTACCAAAAAATGGCTCAAACGGCGAATCCTTATGGAGATGGGACAGCGAGTGAAAAAATTATATCTGCGCTGATTCAAGATTGGATTTAACTTTTCCAAAAGTGTAAATGAAAAAATTTAAAAAAAGAATTATCCTTTATGGCACCGGATTTTTCTTAATCCTTGTGGGGATCTATCTAGGGATAAATTTAAGTCGAAAGATAGTCACAGAAGCCGAAATCAAAAAATACGCTCGCCATCCTTCCTTAAAACCTCAAATGAAAAAGACCATCGCGGTGCGCTTCGATCCTTCTTTCTATTATAAAGGGAAGCGGCCGTCGAAGCTGGCTGAAGAATTGGCCCAACGGTGGGAAGAGAATGGAGTCAATATGGTGTTTTACCGCGCTTATGACCCCTCTTATGGAGCCTTTTACAGGACTAATTACCAGCACAACAAAGAGGGAGAATACGGAAAATACAATCTCTTGAAACATGTTCTCCGGGAGTGTGAGAAACGCCAGATCAGAGTTTGGGCCTGGTTTCCGGTGCTGAACCACCGGGGAGCTTGGGAAGCTCATCCCGAGTGGAGGGAAAAGACAAGGGAAGGGAAGGATTATTCCGCATCAGGATTGAGATTCCCCCTTTGTTCAAGGAAAAAAGAAGTGCAAAAATGGTGGTACGGGTTTCTGGGGGATTTCTTGAAAAGGTATCCCGGAATAGAAGGGATAGATTTGGCTGAGCCTGTGGTGAGCTGGAATGAAGGGGAGGTCTGTTTTTGTGAAGAGTGCCGGGAGGCTTATGAAGAGGGGAAGGAGGTCAAGACTTCACAAATTCGGTCCCAACCGCTGACCCATCTTCTCACCCAGAGCACCTCTCTTATCCACAGAATGGAAAAAAAGGTTTCCCTCACTTTTGTCCTCTCAGCCTATCCTCGTGGAGAAATTTTCACTTTAGAGGAAATGAGAGATCTCAGTGGGTTTGACCTTTCCGCTGTTTTATCTTCAGAGAAGAGAGAACAGCCGGATGTGATTATCCCTGAGATTCTCTGGCAGGAATGGAAGAGCCGGTACGCTGAAGAATCTTCGGACCTTTTTTCACCTCAATGGACCGAAAAGGCCTACCAGGAATTTATAAAAAATATTGATGTTCCTCTGGAGGTAATGGTTCATCTGGAAGCAACCGATTTCCCCGGAGTTCCAGTTTCCTCAGCGGATATGGAAGCTTCTTTGAAGTCAGCACTGAAAGGAGGGGCTTGGGGGGTGGATATTTACAGTTCCCATCAGCTGGATGAGAAAAAAGCCTGGTCTGTGCTTCCTCGTTTTAAAAACAGGGTTAAAGAGAAGAGTTGTTTGGTTTTGTATGACCCTCAAAGCGACCGGTCAGATGCTGTGCAAATCGGAGAGCTCCTCCGGCATTTTAAAACCCATGTGACCCTTTTATCTCTGGAGTCTTATTCCAAAGGAGTCATGAACCGTTATGATAATGTCTTTTATGTTGGGACCGATGGAGGAAGTGAAATCCCTCCGGAATTAGCGGAGGATCTTTTATCTCTGGAAACCCGGTTCTGCTGGATGGGGTTCAATATCGATTCTCTTCTTTCCGATAAGCCTGTATCTCAAAAATTAGGCCTTCAGTATGTTCAATCAACGAAAAATCCGGACTCTCAGATTGTCTACAAAGATGTGGTTTTGCCCAAAGAGGATCCCTGGGTGAACGTGGTGAAAATCACAAACAAAAGCCGCTGCCGGGTGCTGGCCTGGGCCCAAAAAGACCAGAGCAAGGTTCCGTATGCCGTCCGGAGCGGACGGCGGTTCTGGTACTTGGCTGATATTCCTTCCAGTTACGCTGTGGAAGGAGGTCGGCATTTGGTCTTCGCCGATATTCTGCATGATATCCTTAATGAAGACCACATGGAACGCCATCAAGCTCTGGTCCGGATTGAAGATGTCCATCCTCTCTCCAACCCGGAAGACTTAAAAAATATAGCTGATTATTTACATAGAAAAAAGATTCCTTTTCAAGTTTCCTTTATTCCCTTCTATATCCATCCAGAGCAGAATATCAATGTATCGATTTCAGAAAAACCCCAGTTTATCCAAGCATTAAAATACATGGTGAAAAGAGGGGGAACTTTGGTGCTCCACGGCATCACCCATCAAAGATACGGAGAGTCGACCACAGATTATGAATTTTGGGATCCAGTCAGCAATTCTGCAGTGGAAGGTCAAACCAGGGAAACACTCAAAGGACGCATCGAAAGAGGATTGAAAGAATGCTGGGCTCAGGGGATCTATCCTTTGGCATGGGAAACCCCTCATTATGCGGCCTCTCAAAAATTTTATTCTGTGATAGGCGATATGTTTTCCTTATCTATGGAGCGCAGGCAAGCTGTTAATAAAAAGGGAACCGACCAGTATTTCCCCTACTTGATCTCCCCGGACCGTTTCGGACAAATCATTATTCCCGAAAACATGGGATATGTCCCGGTTGAAGATCCCAGAGCCGATGTGATCACCAACCGTTCTAAAAATATGAAGGTAGTCCGCGATGGAGTGGCTTCCTTCTTTTTTCATCCTTTTGTGGATTTGAAAGTTTTGAGAAATATTGTCAAGGACATGGAGGATCAGGGCTACGTTTTTACCAATTGTTCGGGATTGCCTGTAAAGGTCAAAACATCGTTTGGCCTTTTGACCAACCGTTCGGGAAAAATCCACTTTGAAACTTCCACTTTGAGTGGGGAGGAAGAAAAACTGGCTTTTCCCGGGATTATCCGGAATCAAGAAAAAGTGGTCGCTGATTCCAGGGGAGTATTTGAAAAAAAGATCGATCTTTCCTTGGAGGAGCTTTATTCCATCCATTTTATCGACCCCTTGGAATTGGCTGAGTTGAGAGAAAAAGGGGAAAAAGATCGAGGAGAACCCCCCAAACCTAAGAGTTCCCTTCTTCAAAATGTTTCAAGTTACAGAGGGGAACCCTGCCGTGTGCCCCGTCCCATGATATTGGTGGCCCCTGGGGCTGAAGGATCTTTGCAAAATGAGATTTCAAGCTTTGAGTGGATATTGAAAATGATAGGAGTTGAACCCCACAAAGTGGATGTTGAAAAATTTTCAGAAATTCCTCCCCGCTGCAACCTTTTGATCATACCCTCGGCTTCTTCTTCCGAGCTCAATTCACGCCAGGTTGAGATCATCATGGATGCACTTGAATCGGGAAAGGTTTCCTTGATCACCAGTGGGTTTTCCAATCTTTCTGACGAACTGGGGATTGAAAAGACACAAAAGAAAATGGAAGTTCGTTCCATTGTGGATAATTATTACCCCAATGTGGAGGTCAATTGGCCGAAAAGAGAGAGTGTCCATTTCTTTGAAGCTCCGGGGGATTCGAATTTTATTTATCAAGATAAAGGGACTCAGAAACCTTTAGTTGTTTCTGCTTCTGCAGGAAACGGCCAGTATATGTTCCTGGGGACATTGTTGGACCCCAACACTGAGAAGGGGATCTCTCGATTTCCCTATTTTCTTTCTCATGTATTCAACACGTTTCAATTTTTCCCCCTTATCCGGGGTTCCGGGGCCGAAGTCTATTTTAACCCTGCCGAACGCATGGATATTGATGTAGAGAAATTAGTGAAGTATTGGTCGAGAAGTGGAGTGAAAATCATCCACACGGCTGGGTGGCAGGTTTTTCCTGAGTGGACTTATGATTATAAGCGTCTCATCCGGAATGCTCACGGTCACGGGATGCTGGTCTATGCTTGGCTGGAGCCTCCTTATGTGAATGATAAATTTTGGAATGATCACCCAGAATGGAGAGAAAAAAATGCTCTGGGTGAAGATACAGTGGTTGATGGATGGCGGAAACCCATGGCTTTAGGGGATCCCGAGGTTCTCCAAGGAGCACTCCAGGAGTGGAAGAGGATTCTTCAGAGTTATAACTGGGATGGAGTCACCATTAACCGGGTTGGATTTGAGGCTGAAGGAAAAAACCCTCAAGATTATACTCCTTTTTATGCCTCAGTGAGAGAAAGGTTTAAAGAAAAACATGGGTTTGACCCTCTCTCTTTATTTGATCCGTCCTCTGAATTTTATTGGAAAAAAGACCCTCAATCCTTCCGTCAGTTTGAAAGTTTCCGGAGCACGTTAGCCTTTGATTATGTGAAAGCTCTTCTGGAAATGCTTGAAGAGGTGAAATCCTCAAAGAAATCCTATTTGGAGGTTATCCTTTCCTATGATGAAGGAAGAAAAAATTCAGGCTTAAAGTTGGAAGAGATCAAGGATTTAAAAAGGAAGTTTGGATTCCAACTGCAGCTTTTACCCGAAAAAGACCCGTGGTCTCTGCCCGAGGAAGAATTTGATCTCATACAGCTTTCCGTTTCACCTTCTGGAAAGAAGTCCTTCATTCCCCAAGCGCCGACTTCCTATCCCACAGGCACAGCTTTTTACAATCAAATACACAAATTCATCCATAACCATCAACGGTTTACCCTTTTTTCAGAAAACTCCCTTTATGAAATAGATACAAAGATGCTCCCCTTTGTGTTTGCTTCCCAATCTTCTGAGAAATGGACCGATGAGGGATTGGTCTTGCATTCCATTCATTCCGGAGAAATTTTATTTTCAGATGAGACTTTGGACCATGTATGGATCGACGGAAATCCAGCGGGTTCTTTTTATAAAAACCATTTGATTATTCCTGTGGGAGAACACCTTTTGACTCCACAAAAAGAAAGCTCCCAGCGCTTGAAATCGGAGACCCGAATAACCCATTTCTCTGGTGACCTTTTGAAAAGTGAAGCAAACAGAAAGGGTATAGAGATCGAATATAGAGCTGATAAACGGGTTGTCCTTGTCCTCAACGAGAAGCCCAGAAGTATCCAAGTCCTAGAGGAATGGTCTCAAATCGAACCTCAAAAATCTTCCCAAGGGTGGTCCATCCTTCTTCCCAGAGGAGAACATTCCGTCTCCATAAAGACCAAAGGGACTTTTAAATTGATTTTGAATTTTCTCAGTCTGACCCTTTCCAATGCTATCGTCATCATAAGCGCTGTCGCCATCACGGCTCTGCTGGTTATATTCACAGTGGTTCAGATCCGCCGTAAATTCAGGTGATTGAATGGCTTATTCTAACCTATTTTTGGAAGTTCTGTTTTTAGTCACGGTCGGAATATTATGGTCCATGATATTCTACCAGCTTTTTTTCACCTTTATGGGCCTTTTTTACCGGATAAAAACGACTAAAGAGAAGAGAATCTATGAAACAGATAGAAAGAATCTTCCTCCTGTTTCCATCCTTGTCCCTGCCCATAACGAGGAACAAGTGATAGAAAGAACCTTAGAGTCTCTATGCAGGATGGATTATCCTTCTGAGAAAATAGAGATTGTGGTGGTGAACGACGGATCAACCGATCAAACACCTCAAATTGTGAGGGAATTCCGTCGAAAAGATTCCCGGGTCAAACTTTATTCTATCCCTGAAGAGGAAGCCGGAAAGGGGAAACCCCACGCCCTCAACAAGGGGTTGACTCAAGTCAAACATGAATACATAGCTGTCTATGATGCGGACAACACCCCTGAACCGGATTCTTTGCGGTATCTTGTTTTGAATTTAATGGATGATCCGGGACTTGCTTCGGCTTTTGGAAAATTCCGGACCAGAAATCAAAAAAGAAATCTTCTGACTCGATTCATCAACCTGGAAACTCTTTCTTTTCAGTTTATGATCCAGGCAGGCCGTTATCTTCTTTTAAAGATGGCCCTTCTTCCAGGGACTAATTTTCTTATCCGAAGGAAAGCCTTAGTGGAATGTGGAGGATGGGATGAAGAAGCTTTGACCGAAGATACAGAATTGAGCATCCGTTTGTATAAAAAGGGATATCGGATAAAATTTGTTCCCTATTCGGTGACTTGGGAAGAAGAGCCTGAGAAATGGAAAGTGTGGTTGAAACAGAGGTGCCGGTGGGTTCGGGGAAATTTCTATATATTAAGAAAATTCTTTCTTTCCTCTTTTCGTTCCAAAAAAATAAATATCATCCTGGAATTATCCTATATTTTTCTTCTCTATTATCTTTTTTTAGCCTCCATCCTTTTTTCTCACCTGTTTTTCATAACCAGTGGGCTGGGTTTCATCGCAGTCCTTTCTCCGGGACCCTATTTGGCGGTGTGGGGCTGCGCTTTTTTGCTTTTTACAACCGAAATTATAATGGTCGCTTCGTTCGAAGGAGAAGCTTCTTTTGAGAATTTAGGGGTTACGATTTTGATGTATTTTTCTTACTGTCAGGGTTGGATTGTTTTGGTTTTTCGTGCTTTGTATCAAGAAATTTTCAAAAAGCCTATTCACTGGGAAAAAACTCCCCGGTTTGCTTCACAAGAAAATCAAAGCAAAAGGAGGGATCATGAACATTAAATATTTAAAAAAAATGAGTGTTTTGGGAGGATTCATCTTGCTCCTATTCTTGCCCATACATTTATCCGGAGATGTTCATCCCCAAGGAGGGGTAGAGACTTATATGGGGGCGAACAATCTCTTCTTGTTCACACCGTGGGTAGGGATGAGGATCGGACTCTCTTCCTCCAGTTCCCTTCTTTTCAAATATTATTCCCATAATATTCGGTTCGACTTTATGAATGAGGAAGGGAAAGAAACCCGAAGAAAAGCCCGCCTTTCTAATTTCACTGCCGTATTTTACACCCAAAAATGGAACCATGATTTTTATTCCGCATGTTCTTATTTTCTAGGGACGGATTCCTATCAAGCCGTGGCTTTGGATGCGGGGACGGAACTCAGGCTTTCAGATTGGCTTTCTGCCGTGACAGGGATCTATTATTTAAACGAGAAATCAGTCTTATGGTATCCAGATGAGGAGACAAGAAGAATATCCATATATTCATTAAAGGGAGGAGTGAAGGTTAAAATAATAAAAGGATTGTATCTGTTCCCTAAATTTAATTTTTATGTAAACTCGGAAGATGTCAGAGCGCGTTCGTATCATATAGGGCTGCAGGTGAATCCCTTAGAACCGATTTATTTATCTTTGAGTTATTACCGTTATACCGAGTCGGCCCGGTACAAGTTTTCAGGGAATTATTTTCATGTGGGTTTGAATTTTTACTATTAAATATTAAGATCAACCCGTTCCTATGACCTGTTCCCTTAGATTTTCAGCTCCATTTATAAGTGCCTTTCGCTCCTTTGTTGAGAGGAGGATTTTTTCACTCCTTGATTCCAATCCCTTGCCTATGCAACAATATAGATAACTTTATTTCATTCTTTGAGTTATCCCTTAAAGAGTGGAAAGGAAAACACTATAAAAGGAGTGCATAATGGCTCAGAAAGTCAAAACAGGAGACAAAGTTAAAATTCATTATACAGGCCGTTTAAAAGACGGAAAAGTCTTCGATAGCTCTAAAAACCGGGATCCTTTAGAGTTTGAAACTGGAAGTGGTCAGATAATAAAAGGAGTCGAAGACGCTGTAATCGGGATGGAACCGGGAGAAAAGAAAAACATTTCCATCGCCCCAGAAAATGCTTACGGGAATTATGATGAGAAACTTCTCATCGATGTTCCTAAGGAAAAACTTCCTCAAGATGTGACTCCCCAAAAAGGATCCACCCTGAGATTAGTGGACAAACAAGGAAGAGCGGTTCCGGTAAAAATCACCGAAATAAAGGATAATTCTATTCAGGTAGACGCCAATCATCCTTTAGCTGGAAAAGAACTTGATTTCGAGGTTGAATTGGTAGAAATAGCCTAAAATAGATTGCTGGAATTATTTATAAAAATCCGAAGCTTTTAAAAACATAAAGAGCAAAAAAGAAGGAAGCTAGGGGGAAAGTTCAGGATTATAAAGATCAAAACTTAAAAGTGGTCATCATCTCTTAGTGAGTTGGCCGCTGTCTCCCACCTCCCATTCATCATCAAGCTTGACATAGAGGATGGTCCGGAGGACTTCTTGATTGTTTTCTGCGGTGTACTTGAGGTCGATCAGCATCCAGTCTTGGAGTCCTTTGTACATCATGTTCAATTGAGATTCTGTGGGATTGGCAAAGTTTTTCCCCCGGAACTGGCGGAGGATGGATGTATTCTGGTCATAATTTTTCATTTTTAAAGGGAGAAGACCTTTTTTGGCTGAATCATTCTTGATAAATGCTTCCACATAATTTTGAGGTTGGTAGTATTGGTCTATGGTGACCCAATCATACTTTTCTAACTCTCCACTTTTCTGACATCCCCACAGTCCGGCCAGGAGCCAAACACAAACAACCATACCCAAGTATAAATGCGGCATTGATTTTCTCATAGAGCTCTCCTTCTCGGGAAAAAATTTGCCTTCCAAAGTTTTTTTCAACTCTTATCACAGATTCCCGGGCGGGTCAAATCCCATCCCACCATTCTGAATGATTCTTTTTCAAAGAGAGGTAGCCTTTTTTTCGGTAAATGAGATTCAAGAATGATAGAATCCATTGGTCTCCTTTCTTGTGATAGATCACTGTGGGGGGATCCTTCCTGAAAAGTCTTTTTTGTAGAGAGAAAAGCGATCGATCAGTCTTGTACAGCCTTATTTATAAAAGAAGCGATATCCTTTTTTCCTTTAATGAGAGAGGGCTTATGGATGTACATCATGTGGCCTGATTTATAGAAACCAAAATGGATACGGTCTTTGAGCTCTCCATTTAGGTCCAGATGGGAGAAGGTGTACTGAGCTGTGAAGTAATCACAGGCGGCGTCGTAGTAGCCTTCCAGGACAAAAACTTGGAGGTATTCATTCTGGGTCAAGGCTCGGCGTAGCATTTCTCCCACTTGGACTTCGTCCCTTCCTTTCCAGGGACGAACATCTCCGAATATATGATAGTTTAAATCGGTTTTATATTTCAGTTCTTCTCTGATGTATTGGTTGAGCGCTCCGGTAAATCCCCCGCTCCAATGGGCCATAGCGGGGTCATATTCCTGCCTTTCTCCGGAAGCATCCTTATCGATTCCCTTGTAACGGCTGTCCAGGCGTCCCACGGTTCGGTTTTCATCCCGCAGGAGTTCTTTGCGAAAACGTCTTTTGTCTATGCGCAGGTTGCTGTTTTTTATGAAATCAACAGAAAGACCTGTGTATCGGGCCAAACGGGAAGCGATTTGATTCCGCTTTTCTGGAGAGAGCCTGTTTCCCTGGACTAAGGCCAGGATGTACTCGTTCATGGCGAACTCTTCCACTTCGTTCAGAAGTTCTTTTAAATCCATTTTTTGAAATTCAGGGGAGAGCTGCTTGTGGTACCAGGCGGTGGCCGCGTAATGGGGAAGTTTCAACATGTAATTGTTGAGGTCTTTTCCGGCATTCACTCCCAGCTCGGTCATGGAGACCAAGATCACTCCGTTGAAATACATGTTGTGCCGGCTCTGGAGGTAGCCCACAAGTCCGGAGGCCCGGGTGGTGCCGTAGCTTTCCCCGATGATGAACTTAGGGGATTCCCATCTTTCATTTCTGGAGATATAGAGGCGGATGAACTCAGCCACGGACTGGATATCCTGCATCACTCCGTGGTATTTGTGTTTGTCTTTGCCGGGAACCATCCGGCTGTACCCGGTTCCCACAGGGTCGATAAACACGATATCGGCGGTATCCAGGATGGAGTATTCATTGTCCACCAGCTTATAGGGAGGAGGGAGGGCAAACCCTTTCTCATCGTAGAGGACTCTTCTGGGGCCCAAAAATCCCATATGGAGCCATACAGATGAGGATCCGGGCCCTCCGTTGAAAGAGAAAAGGATAGGGCGTTCACTCTTATCTTGAACCCCATCTTTGGTGTAGGCAATGTAGAAAACATGGGCAGTGGTCTTCCGGTTTTCTCTTAAAGGAAGAGTGCCAGCGGTGGCTGTGTAGTCCAGGGTTTTTTCCCCAATCTGTATGGAGTGCTTGGTCACAGAAGGAGGAGGATAAAGATTTTCTTTTTTGGCCTCTTCGGCCGAAAGAATTGATAGAAAAAAAACAATGAAAATGATGGGAAGAACAAACAGAGATCTTTTGTTTTTCATAAGGCCTCCTTTGATGGATGAATTTTTACTTTAACCCGTAGAGGTTTATTATGTTTCATTCTTCTGGCGT
>JAGXKI010000089.1 GCA_018335295.1 bacterium
TGAACATCACTCCGGAAATAAGGATGAATTTTTTTCTTCTCTTAAAAAAAGATTTCTTTTCCTGCATTTTAATTATCTTCTTTTGTGTATCATATTATACTACGATTGAAAAAACAAAAGGTTTTCAAGAGTTCAGCTTGCTTGGAAGGGAAAGAGTTGTTAGTATGGGGTATTCATGGAAAAGGATGGATTTTTAAAGGCAGCTCAGGATGCTGCTAGGAAAGCGGGCAAGAAGCTGAAAGAAGGAATCCGGTCGTCCACCCACGTTTATTACAAAGGCCAATTGGATCTGGTCACAGACTTGGATAAGCAGTCCCAAAATACCGTCTTCAATCATCTTTCTTCTTGTTTTCCTGGGCATGATTTCCTAGCCGAAGAAGGGTTGTCCAGAGAGAAGGGAGCGGAGTACCGTTGGATAATCGATCCTCTCGATGGGACCACCAATTATGCCCATAAATTTCCAATTTTTTGTGTGTCCATTGCTTTGGCCCACAAAGAAGAGCTGGAGCTGGGGGTGGTTTTTGATCCTTTGAGGGAGGAGATGTTCGAGGCGGTCAAGGGCAAAGGGGCTTTCCTGAACGGGAAAAAAATTGGAGTTTCCTCTGTTTCCTATCTAGATAAAAGTCTGGTGGCCACAGGATTCCCTTATGACCTTCGAGAAAGTGAAGTGAATAACATCAATCATTTCAATAATTTTTTGCTCCGGGTTCAGGCAATCCGGCGGTGTGGTTCAGCAGCTCTGGACTTGTGTTATGTGGCTTGCGGACGATTCGACGGATTCTGGGAACTGAAATTGAAACCTTGGGATGTGGCGGCCGGAATTTTGATGGTCCGGGAAGCCGGAGGAAAGGTCAGCGATTTTCGGGGTGGACCATGGAACCTTTATGGTTCCCAGTTTCTGTCCTCAAATGGTTTGATCCATGGGGAAATGATTGAGGTTCTTCAGAAGGAGCGGGAGTGAGAGGTTTTATGAGGGAAAGTGTAAACCCTGAACCCCCTTTTCAAAATAACACGGTTTTCGCTCTGAGATTCAAGAGAAATTTAAGTTTTCATAGAATATTATTTTTTTTAATTACAGGTGTTTTCAGTCTCTCTTTGATCTCTGGAGGGCAGGAACAATCTAAAAATTTGCCCGAACAACCCAAAAACCCGATCAAACCCCAAAAGGTGTACCGAATGACCGTCTTAGGCAAGAAAACTTGGACCGAGACGGGTTTGGATGTGAGCAAAGGACAGATCATTCACTTTGAAGCCGAAGGAGGGATGAGTCTTCAAATGGGGAACCCCATTGCTTACTGTGGTCCAGAAGGATATTCCATGAAGACAGTCCAACAGCCTGTGGAAGATAAAAATATCGGTGCTTTGATCGGGAAGGTGGTGAAGCTTCTCTCTATTGAAGAAGATGAGGAGACTGGAGAAGAGATTCGCAATGAAAAGACGGAATTGTTTTACATCGGGCCTGAAAATGAGGTAAGAATGCCTTTAAGTGGAAAGTTGCATCTGGGAATCAACGAGGACGTCACCGAGGACAACGACGGCGAATATCGAGTGAAGTTTTACCTTGAGAAGGATGCCCGCTAGAAAAGAAAGTCTTTTTATGAGCTGCCTTTTGGGGAGACGAATTTATCCATAAAGTGAATGTCATAATTCCCTTTTATAAAATCAGAATGGGACAGTATCTTCAGTTGCAAAGGAATATTTGTTTTGACTCCTACGATGGTGGTCATCTCTAGTGCTGTTCTTATTTTTTTTATGGCCTCTTGTCGCGAAGGAGCCCAGGCGATAAGTTTGGCCAGCAGGGAATCGTAGTAAGGAGGAATCACCCATCCTCCGTAAGCGGCCGAATCAGTCCGGATTCCTTCCCCCCCAGGAAGAGCTAGAAATTCGATTTTTCCAGGACAAGGAGCAAAAGTTTCCGCATCTTCGGCATTCACCCGGCACTCAATGCTGTGGCCGTTTATTTTTGGATGGGAGGGAAAAGACAGTTTTTGGCCGGCTGCATTCTTGATTTGTTCTTTGATGAGATCGAGACCATAGACCATTTCTGTGATGGGATGTTCCACCTGCACCCGGGTGTTGGCTTCCATAAAATAAAAGTTTTTATGTGAATCCACCAGAAATTCAAAGGTTCCCAAGCTCTGGTAGTTTAAGTGTTGAACCGCCTCCTGGGCCGCTTTGGTGATTTTCCTTCTGAATCTTTCATCGATAAGGGGAGAAGGGCTTTCTTCTACTAATTTCTGGTGTTTTCTCTGGATGGAACATTCTCTTTCTCCAAAGGCGAGGCTGTTTCCGTGTTTATCTCCGATAACCTGGATTTCGATGTGTCGGCCTCCTTGGATGTACTTTTCAAGATAAAGAGAAGGATTTCCGAAGGCGGCTTTGGATTCTTGTTGGGCCAGAGAAAATTGTTCTTCCATCTGGACAGGGGAATGAACAATCCTCATTCCCTTCCCTCCTCCTCCCGCAGAAGCTTTCAGGATAACGGGGTAGCCAATTTTTTGTGCTGCTTTTTTAGCCTCTGTTAAATCTTCGACGATGGCTTCACTGCCGGGAATGACCGGCAGTTTTGCTTTTTTCATTTCCTGACGTGCTTGATTTTTATCACCCATAAGTCTCATCAAGGAAGAGGGAGGTCCGATAAAAGTGATCCCTGAAGTTTCGCATATTTCAGGGAAACGAGGATTTTCTGACAGGAATCCATATCCTGGATGGACGGCATCGGCCCCGGTGATTTCGGCGGCACTTAAAATATGGGGGATGTTGAGATAACTTTCGGAAGCCTTTCCAGGACCAATGCAGATCTTTTCGTGTGCCAACATTGTATGAAGAGAGTTGCTGTCCGGTTCGGAATAGACAGCCACTGTTTTGTAGCCAAGTTCTCGGGCGGAACGAATGATGCGCAGAGCAATTTCGCCTCGGTTAGCAATCAATATTTTTGAAAACATGAGGGTTAATCTTGGGGTTTGATAGCGAAAAGTTTCTGTCCATATTCTACCGGTTTGCCGTTTTCTACATAGACATCTTGAATAGTTCCTTTTGTGTCGGATTCGATTTCGTTCATCAACTTCATGGCTTCGATGATGCAGAGAGTTTGGTTGGGTTTGATTTCGTCTCCGATATCCACAAAAGGAGGCGATGAGGGATCTGGGGCCCTATAGAAAGTTCCTACCATGGGAGCGGTGATGTAGTGAAAATTGTTGGTGCCTTCTTGTGCAGGGGACGGGGATGAAGATTCAGCCTTAGATTCTGGAGGGGAAACAGGGGGTGGGGAGAGAGAAGGTTGAGGCTGTTCCCGGCTGATCTTGATCTTGAACCCTTCGATTTCCAGCTCCAGATGAGACAGGTTTCTTTCCTCTATAATATCGATGAGCTTAGTGATTTCTTTATAATCTATTTTGTCTTTCATTTTATCCAGCTTTAAATTTATTAATACCTTAATCACAAACCAAAAGAATGTCAAGATAGGAATTTCCGTGGTTATATCTTTCCTTTCCGTGATTATTCTGAGTCATTCGTTTTCTGACAAATTGGGGGAAGATTTATCTTTCTCCGCATGAAAAAGAATGAAGGAGTGTCTTTTGCAAAGTTTCCCAAAAAATGATAGTTTTTCCTTTCATGATAAGATATAAAGATTATCTCAATGAAAGCATGAAGATTGAGGAGAGTGCTGTCAATGAGCTCCAAAAGAAATTCACCTCCCCACGTCATTCTGATTGTCATCGATGCCCTCCGAGCCAAAAATTTAGGCTGTTATGGGGGATCTTCTCAAGCAAGTCCCCATATTGATAAGCTGGCTGATAACGGAATCCTGTTTGAGAACGTCTATTCCAGCTGGAACACTACCGATCAGAGTCTAACCTCTATTTTTTCAGGTAAACATCCCCGAAGTCATGGGATTGTTCATCATGGAGATAAAGTTCACTCTGAGGATTTATCTATGTTTGAGAATCTGGATGTCCCGTGGATGCCTCAGATACTGCGTGACCAAGGTTACAAAACCTGGGCTGTGGATTGGATGGGGAGGTGGTTTAAAAAAGGATTTGATTACTATGGGTATAAACTGAATCAAAGTTTATTGAAACAAATTATTTATTACACTGTGACCTTGCCCCTTTTATATATAAAGTACATGATGAATCATCTGGGGATTATCAAGATTTATTCTGGAAAAAGAAGATTTTCGCTGAACTCTTTGATAAGAGGTCTTAAAAGAGTGTTGAAAACCTTTTCTTTTATGTTCCAACTGGCCCGGCTTCACGATTCTGCTTTTGTGAGGAAAGTGGGAGAAGATTTGATTAAAACAGGCAGAGGAGAAAATTTTTTTCTGTTCCTCCATTTTTGGGATACTCACACTCCTTATAATTGTCCCCGAAAATTTTTCGAGAAAAATAAAAATTCGGATTTGAAGGATGGATTGATTTCCAAATATCATGGAGCCGTGAGTTATGTGGACCAACAGGTGGGAAGATTGGTGGAAACTCTTGATTCCTTAGACATTTTAGATGAGACTTTGATCATAATCACTTCGGACCATGGAGAAAGCTTGACCGAACACGGGATTTATTTTGACCACCATGGGCTTTATGAAGTCACTACCCATGTTCCTTTGATCCTTTATTATCCCAAATATTTCTCCGTGCCCAAGAGAGTGAAAGGTTTTGTTCAGCATGTGGATCTTCTGCCTACTTTATGTGATATCACAGGCAGTGAGTATAAAAATGGTTTGGACGGGATGAATTTGCTTCCGTTGATAAAGGGAGATAAAAAGAGACTCCGAAATTATGTTTATAAGGAAGAATCCCTCC
>JAGXKI010000090.1 GCA_018335295.1 bacterium
GTTTTGAAGAGGTTCCACTTTGGCAATCCGGTCATCCACATCCGGACCGTTTCCGGCAATGTACAAACATTGGTCGCTGTCCCGCCAAGAGGCCCCGAAAGGATTGCGGAACCCTTTGGCATAGACATAACTGTCGGGATTGGGGTTATCCCAGGGAATGGACCCGTCTTTTTCCATCCTCAAGACTTTTCCCCTCAGATCTTGGTCGTCTTGGGCTTTTTTCCATTCTCCTCCGTCTGCCACATTCACATAAAGCTTTCTGTCAAAACCAATGGTCACTGCCTGTATCTGGTGGGCCCGGGTAGTTGAGGGGATATCATCAATCACAACCTTTATTGAATGCATTTTAAGATCATCCTTGCTGGATGTACGAACTACCTTGCCTTTTGTTTGGCCTTGTTCTTTATAAAGCATGCTTAAGAACAAATCTCCTGTGGGCGGGTCCACGCAGATCCCGGTGAGCCCAGATTCCCCGTGACCTGGAATTTCTGGTGTGGGCTTGTAATTCAGCAAACCCTCCGCATAGCTGAAAACAGTCCCATCATTCGCAACTGCTTTGACCTGTCCATAAAGCTCTGTCACATAAAAAAGGGGTGATTTCCTCTCTTTTTTCGGATTGGGGAGAAAAGCGATGTTGACCGGCAAATCCAACCCTGTGGCCACGAGTTCCAAATCAAAACCGGGATAAACCCACCAGTTTTTTATCAAAGTTTTTTCCAAATTTTTTAATTGAGGCAAAAGACCCTCCTTTTCTTTTGGATTTCATATGATCCCATAATCTTGAACTTTTTATAAATTTTCTATAGAGATTCTTTTGTTTCTTTTGAGAAGGAATGACCCAAAGGATGATGCTTCTTTCCATACCAAATAAGAATTTATTTTCATATTACCCATAAAAAACAAATCCAGTCAACAAAAAAACCCATGAACAGAAAAATAATTTCTTTAATTTTATCGATGGCCAAATTTCTGCACTCAAGATTTCTCATTGATTAAATGGATTTTCCTGAGTATGATTAGGGAGATATCTTCTTATTACATAGAAAATAGACGTTAGTTCTTCTGTTTCATTCCGGGCTTGACCCGGAATCCAGTAAAAAAATCCTGGATTCCTGCTTCCGCAGGAATGACGGGAAGAGGAATGACGTTCTGGAATTTTCATTGGTTGTGGGTGGCGAGGCCGCAAAGAATAGGGTCGTGTCTTACATTATGACATTTTCCCCTGAAAATCATTTATTGAGAGTAGCGGAGCTGGTTTGAGGAATTAGCTTTAAAATAACCATTTTCATTTGTTGAGGATGGTGAGCACGCCATAGGGATTAATATGAAATACAGTGAAAGTGGCAGTAAATTATTATGAAATTTAAAGGAGGACCAAACATGAAAACTTCTCTTTACCCTTTTCTGATGCTTTTATTAATCGTTTCATTGGTGGGATCATTCTACTGTCAAAAAAAAGAAACCATAACAGCTGATGGGACTTACCAAGACCTAGTGGAGTTTTTCAAAGAATGGCGTGAGTTTGAAAAGCCCAACTTTAAAAACGGTGTTCCTGACTACACAGCAGAGGCTATGGCCGAACAGGAGAGCCGGATCCCGGAGTTTGAAAAACGTCTGGCTGCAATGGATACCTCTGACTGGACCATCTCTCAGAAGGTAGACTACGAGATTGTCCGGGCTGAAATCAACGGACTGAAGTTCAATCATCAGGTCCTAAAGCCATGGTCGAGAAACCCTCTTTTCTATGCAGTCGTACAGATGCATGAACAGGATGTTCCTGCCCGGGAGGGGCCTGAGATTGACGGTGTACTGAATGTTTTCCAGCACCGTTTTCCTTTAAACGAAGAATCTCAGGCTGTCTTCAAAAAGAAACTCACGGCTATCCCCTCGGTCCTGGCCCAGGCTCAAAAGAATCTCGTCCATAAAGCCGGAGATTTGTGGTTTTTCGGCATCCGCCAGAAAAAAGGAGAAAGCGCTGACCTCGCCGCTCTGGCTGAGCGATTTGAAGGCCGCCATCCCGAGCTGACCGACCTGGCCCTGGAAGCCAAATCTGCCGTTGATGATTTCACAACCTGGCTCGAGGAGAAACAAAAGGGGATGAAGTCCTTTTCGGGTATAGGAAAAGAAGAATACAGCCGGTACATGAAAAAGGTGCACCTGGTCCCCTACTCCTGGGAAGAACAGATGGAACTTATCCAGCGGGAGCTGGAGCGGTCTCTGGCAGCACTCAAGATGGAGGAACATCGAAACCGCGATCTCCCTCAGCTCCAACCGCCTCAATCTCTCAAGGAAAGGAAGGAACAGTATAAGAATTCTGTGGCCAAGTTTATGAAGTTTTTAAGGAGTGAGGAAATATTCTCTGTGCCGGAGTACATGCATCTCGATGATGAGGTGGGGTCGTTTACTCCCCCTAAAGAGCTGGATTTCTTCAGCCACATCAGTTACCGGGATCCCCTTCCTCTGTTGTGTCATCAGGTTCACTGGCTTGAAAAGCAGCGGATGGCCCGAAACACCCACCCTATACGCGGCAAACCACTGCTTTACAACATATGGGACAGCCGGGCGGAAGGATTGGCCACCGGTTTTGAAGAACTGATGATGCAGGCGGGCCTTCTGGAAGACCGCCCCAGGGCAAGGGAACTGACCCACATCATGCTGGCCTTTCGGGCTATCCGGGCCATAGGCGGATTGAAGCTTCATTCGGGGGAATGGACTCTGGAAGAAGCCGTGGACTATGCGGTTGAGAAAACCCCCCGAGGATTTGTCAGCCCGGACAGCCGGACTATATATGGAGATTACGCCCTCTATCTCTCCCAACCAGGTTATGGGACAAGCTATGTTATCGGTAAGCTTCAACTTGACAGGTTGATAAAGGACCGGGCGCTCCAGTTGGGCGATGAATTCCGGCTCAAGGATTTTTTTGATGAGTATTTTTCCCTTGGGATGATCCCTGCTTCCCTGATCCGTTGGGAAATGACCGGCTTGGATGACCAGATGAAAAAACTGTGGGAATAGAAGAAAGTAGAAAGAATAACCTTTACTTTTTTTCAAAAATGATTAAATTTTAGTAATATAGGATAGGAGGGAAAAGTAAAAAAGAGAAGTTCTTCTGTGATCATTTAATTTTTCTTTTAACATAGCTTTGTATGAGTTTCGGCTGTGAGAAAAAAAATCAACAAAAAACTTTAAATTAATAAAATGAACAAAAATAGATTATCTGACAGATTACTGAAATCTCTTATTGAAGCTTCTCCTGTGGCCATCTTCGACCTGGACCGTGAGGGGAAGGTAAAATCCATCTGGAATGATGCCGCCCAAAAAATCTTTGGCTGGAAAAAAGAAGAAGTTCTGGGCAAAAAACTTCCCATAGTTCCCAAGGACAAAAAGAAAGAGTTCGATAGGTTATTAGAACAAGTGCTGAGCGGAGAATCTCTCACAAGTGTAGAGGTCCGCCGGCAAAAAAAGGACGGCACCCCTATTGAGGTCAGCATCTCCTCTGCCCCGGTAAAGGATGAAGACGGTAAAATCGTAGCTATCATGTCTTATGTGGCTGAAATAACCGAACGAAAAAAAATAGAAAGACTCTTAAGAGAAAACGAGAAGAAATTCAGGGAAATATTTAATAAGGCCAACGACGCCATCTATCTCCATAAGCTTACTGAGGAAGGGATGCCAGGAAGGTTCCTCGAAGTAAACGAGGTGGCAATGAAAATGCTCGGCTACAGCAAAGAAGAGTTTCTCTCCATGTCGCCTCAAGATATTGATGCCAGGGAGAAGGCGCCCGAATTGCCAAAAATCATGGAGGATTTTATCTCTAAGGGTCAAATTACCTTTGAAATGGTGCATCAAGCCAAAGACGGCACCAAAATCCCTGTCGAAATAAATTCTCACTTGTTCGAACTGGAAAATGAAAAAAGAGTCCTTTCCGTTGCCAGAGATATTACAGAGCGGAAAGAAAAAGAAGAAGAGCTCAAAAAGGAACGGGCCAAACTGAGAAAGCTCCATGACGCTGTAGATAAATTCCAGCAGTGCCAGACTGAAAAAGACCTCTTTGAGTGCGCCGTTGAAACAACCCGAAATATCCTTAACTTCGAGCTCTGTGCATTCTACTGTGTGGAAGCTGAAAAGCTTGTCCCTGTTGCAGGTTCAAAAGGAATGAATATCCGCAAACTTCCTTTGCAGAAACTGAATGAAGGTATAGCGGGCCAGACCTATCAGAAAAGAGAAAGCATTGTGGGTGAAAATTTACAAGAGGAGGAGAAAGCAGTCCTCAAAAGAACTGACCTCAAGGGTTACATGAGTGTCCCCATCGGAGACCTGGGGGTATTTCAGGCCGCTTCTAAGAAAAAAGGATTTTTTGACAAAACCGATGTGGAACTAGCTGAGATCTTAGCAGGCCACCTGAATGAAGAGGTGAAACGGATTCGACTTGAAGAAGAGTTAAAACATCAAGCCATCAAGGACCCTCTCACAGGACTCAATAACAGAAGGTATTTCGAAGAAACTCTCCAGAAAGAGGTGGAAAGGTCAAAAAGATATCACATACCCCTTGCCTTCATAATGATTGATGTCAACCGCTTCAAAGAGATAAACGATCGTTTCTCTCATCAAACAGGAGACGATGTGTTGAAAGAAGTGGCCAATATACTTGAAAAAAATTTCCGGAGTGCCGACACGGTCATTCGCTACGGAGGAGATGAATTCTTGGTCATGATGCCCCAGACAGATGGTGGAGTGGAGAAAACGATAACCCGGTTGAAAAAAA
>JAGXKI010000091.1 GCA_018335295.1 bacterium
AAGAGAAAATAGCGCCATCTCAACCCTGCTTCCCAGCGTCTTAGGCCCTCGCCGTACTCCATTTCAGAGTCTTCTATTTTTCTATATATTCCTACTCGAGCCGCCCATGCGGAATGACCAAAAACTGTCTTCATGAATTCAGCTTGAAAGTATTCTCCCTCTGCCAATTCCCATATGTCGGTGGTAACGGCATAATTCACTGAAGAAAACTCAAAAGAAAAGGAGACTTGGGAAATAACGAAAAGGAAAAAAATTATTCCCACAGATTGACTAATTCTTCTAATAATTTTTCTTCATCCTCTCTTAGTTCGAAAATAAAATTCTCTTTTGTATGGGGCCTGTCACGGGAGACCATCCGTCCCTCCTCACTCCACCCATCCCCCTGTGGATCCCTTCCGCACGGCCGGGCGGTCGGGCATCCCGTGCCCCCCATCTTCTCTAAAAGGTATCCATCCTTCTTTCTTAGAAAAACTGTTTTCCTTTTTTTCTCCTGGTGAGGGGTGATGTGTGAAGAACCCGTATTGATGGTTGAGCGGGTACGGTTCCTTGAGTGAAACGAAAGGAGAGCGAAACCGGAAATCGAGCGGATTTGTCTCGCTGGGACAAAGTCGCGTGGTGAGGAATCCATCACTCCCGAACCCTTTTCAACCATTGAGAATAAGCATAATCGAGGAGCTGGCTTTTGTCGGAACTCCTTATTTTCTTGAACACAAATCCGGCTTCCCATTGCCCGTTATAAGGCCGGTGCCATACGTTCGTTCCCTTCAGGGAAAGGAGTGTAGGAGTTCCCGGGATATGAATTTTGAAATTCATCCGGACTCCCGGGCTCGGGGGGAAATTCAAGAGCAAACGGAATCCGTGTCGGGAAATATCCACCATCTTGGCTTTTCCCACCTCTTTTTTTCTTTGCACCCATTCCACAGGAAAAGTAGTTTCAAACCGAGGAAATTTTCTTCTTTCCTCCTCCATAGTGATTTCATTTTACCTGAACAGACACGAATTGCAACAAAAAAATAGAACCGTGACAAAACCGGACATTTCTACGTTGCTAAGATCCGGACATTTTTACTTTGCCTTGACACAGGAGTTTTTTTCGTTGACAGAATGAAATTCAAGTGATAGAAAAAAATCATGCCATCACAAGGAGGTATTTTATGAGGAATTTCAGACATCATTTAAAACACTTCGTTTTTTTACTTATTTTGTTTCTTTTCCCACTTTTCATCTCTGCTCAAACTCCCCCTGATGAATTCTTAGGCCACAAGGTGGGAGCGGACCGAAAACTCGCCGACTGGAATCAGATCACCGGTTACTTCCAGAAGCTGGATAAAGAATCCAACCGGATGAAAGTACTGAAAATTGGAGAAAGCACTGTGGACAATAAACCCCTGATCATGGCCGTCATCACCTCCGAAGATAACATGGATGAGCTGGATACCTACACAGGCATCACCCAAAGGCTGAGAAATGCCCGAGGTCTGACTCCGGAAAAAGCTCGGGAGCTTTCAAAACAAGGAAAGCCTATCGTGCTTTTCACCTGCAACATTCACTCTACAGAAATCGCTTCTTCCCAGATGTCCATGGAATTTGCCTATAACCTGGTCACAGGGAAAACTCCTTTTGATGCAGACAAGGTTCTCGATGATGTGATCGTCCTGCTGGTCCCCTCCTCCAACCCGGACGGGGAACAGATGGTCACCGAATGGTACAGAAAATGGGTGGGAACCAAGTATGAAGGGGGCCGGATGCCCTGGCTGTACCATCATTACGCCGGACATGACAACAACCGGGACTGGTTCATGATGAACCTCAAAGAGACCCGGGCTGTCAATCGAGTCCTTTACCACGACTGGATTCCTCAAATTCATATCGATGAACACCAGATGGGCTCTACCGGCGCCCGGTTGTTCGTTCCTCCTTTTAAAAACCCTCCCATCCCCAATGTCCATCCTCTGATGTGGAGGGGAGTGGCTCTGTGCGGGATGAACATGTCCTATGACCTGCAGAAAAACGGCTTCACGGGAGTGGTCCACGGACGGAGTTACACCGGATGGTGGATCGGCGCGTGTGATGATACATCCTGGCTTCACAACACCGTGGGGCTTTTAAGCGAGATGGCCTCGGTGGATGTGGCCTCTCCTATTTACATCGAATCCACAGAACTTCCCGATGCCTACTACGAGAAAAGAATGCAGTTCCCCGACCCCTGGCCCGGCGGCTGGTGGAGATTGAGGGATCTTGTGGATTACGAACTGTGTTTGTCCATGAGCCTGGTGAAGACGGCTTATTTGCATAAGGAAGATTTTCTCTACAACTTTTACAAGATGAACCGCGACAACATTCAGGCAGGAAAAAAGGGAGAACCTTACGCCTTTGTTATCCCTAAGGAACAGAGAGATACCCCTACCACCATGAAGATGCTGGATATCCTGAAGATAGGAGGCGTGGAAATTCACCAAGCGGAGGAAGAATTTGTGGCTGGAGGCAAAGTGTACCCAGCCGGTTCCTATGTGGTGAAAATGTCCCAGCCTTACCGGCCTTACGCCCAGGCTCTTTTGGAAAAGCAGGAGTATCCCGATATCCGGCAGTACCCCGGAGGACCTCCGGAACCCCCTTACGATAACGCAGGATGGACTCTGCCCCTTCAAATGGGAGTTGAATGCGAAAGGATTGAGGAATCCTTCCAAGCAGATTTAACTAAAGTCGAAGAAATCCCCTATCCTTCGGTAGAGATTCCGGCAGAAGCCGCACCGTACCTTGTCCTAGACTCCAAGGAAAATGCGGCCTACTCCATGGCTTTCGCTCTCCTTGAAGAGGGTACTGAGGTATACCGGTCCAAAGAATCCATCACCGAAGATGAGTTTCAGGCGGCTGCCGGGAGTTTTCTTGTTAAAAACTCCGGAAAGGTTCAGCAGGTTCTTCCCCAACTCCTGGAAAAATGGCATGCCACGGTGTATAAGCTGGAAGATGCCGCGGGGATTTCCAAGTTTCCTTTAGACAAACCTCGGGTAGCCCTCTACCAGTCCTGGAGGTCCAACATGGACGAAGGATGGACCCGCTATGTCTTCGATCATAAGGGCATTTCCTACACCACTCTTCACAATAAAGATTTCCGGGATAAGAAAGGGAACCCGGCTGATCTCAGTGAGAAATTCGATGTCATTTTCTTCGCCAGTGAAAGCGCCGACATCATCAAAACAGGCCAACCGGATCCGGAATCCCGATGGGCCCGTTATTTCACGGAAATGCCTCCTAAATATAAAGGAGGTATCGAGAAAGAAGGGGTCAAAGCTCTGAAGAATTTCGTCGAAGACGGAGGTATTTTGGTTACCCTGAACGATGCCTGTGAACTGGTTTTCGATGAGTTTGACGATGTTCCTGCACGAAACGCCACCGAAAGGTACGGACGGGATGAATTCTTCTGCCCCACTTCCATACTGAGGATTAAGGTGGAAAACGACGCGCCTCTGGGTTACGGATTTCCTGAAAAAGCGGCGGCCATGTTCTCAAGGAGTTTTGGTATCGATACATGGATTCCTTCCGGAAATTGGGACCGCAACGTGGTGGCCAGTTATCCGAAAAAAGACATCCTGCTGAGCGGATGGTTGTTGGGAGAAGAGAAGATTTCACGCAAATCAGCGGTGGTGGACCTCAGCTACAAGAAAGGCCATATCGTGCTTATCGGGTTCCGGTGCCAGCATAGAGCTCAATCCCACGGCACTTATAAATTCCTGTTCAACTCCATCTTTTACCCGGAAAACAACTAAAACAAACTATTGCTTAATTGTTGAATTGTTTCACTGTCCATTGTCTATAATTTCAGGGGCGGACCTCTTCAACAGTGAATCCATTTAACAGTGCAGCAATTTAACAATGAATTATATTGTTATTCACCGATGATTTTGACCATGACTCTTTTGCGCCGCTGGCCGTCGAATTCTCCATAAAATATCTGTTCCCAGGGACCAAAATCCAGTTTTCCCTCAGTCACCGCCACCACGACTTCTCTTCCCATCACGGTTCTCTTAATGTGAGCATCCCCATTATCTTCGCCGGTTCGGTTGTGCTGGTACTGGGAGATGGGCTCATGGGGAGCTAATTTTTCAAGCCACTCTTTGAAATCCTGGTGGAGTCCGCTTTCATCGTCATTGATGAACACGCTGGCGGTAATGTGCATAGCATTGACCAGACACAATCCTTCCTGAATCCCGCTTTTTCTCACTAATTTCTCCACATCCGGAGTGATGTTGATCAATTCCACCCTATTTTTTGTGTTAAAAAACAGATATTCTCTTAACGATTTCATAATCGCCTCCCTATTCAATTCAAAAATTAAAATTCAAAGTTCAAAATTATTATCCCTAAAATCATTATAAATTAAAGTTGGTCCTTGTAACATTGTTACATTGTTTCACTGCTCTCCATTTGTTATTCCAGGCTGGTCTCGAATTCAGTCCCGAAAAACCTGGATTCCCATTCCCCGTTTTCACGGGGATATGCTTCACGGGAATGACAACGGAAATAAAAATTCAAAGTTTAAATTTCAAAAAGATAATACTTAATCAAATAGGAAAATCTTATAGCAATATAATTTTTTTATTCCCAATCTTTAGCGAGAGCCACAATAAGACGAGTGAGATTTTCCAGGTCCTGACGGTGAATCTTTTCGATGAAAGTATGAGAATAAACCCCAGGCCAAGATAAAGGAATATCCACAGCTCCTTGGGGAACAAAAACCGACCCATCGT
>JAGXKI010000035.1 GCA_018335295.1 bacterium
TGAAAAAAGTTTTCCAAAGATTCATCGTAAAGGGTGATAAAATCAAGTTAAAATTCCTCCCCCAATTCGTCCTCAAAGGCGATTGTCATTATCATTAGTGTTTGCCATCATGGGGAAACTTAAAAGGAAAGCTTGTCTAAGAGAAGAGAGACAGGAGGAGAGAAAATGATTCAGATGGAATTGGCTCCAATTTTGTTCCTCCTAAGGGAAAGTTGACAGAATGGATAACTCTATGTATCATAAAGTCAATCAGCGAGGAGAAAACCCATGTCTAACAACAATGATTTTACAAAGGATTCCCCTTCCGTTCTCGAAGAAATAGAAGGACAGCTGGAGGAGATGCTGTCCAAGAAGAAAGGAGAAGTGGAAAAAGAGCTGGAAGAAAAAATCAATAAAGAAAAGGAAGAAGCCCAACAAAAGATAAATAACATCGAAAAGGATTTCAATGAAGAGAAAGAAGCTTTATCCAATTATCAGGCTGTCTTTTCGGAATTCGAAAGCAAAAAAGAGAAGTTAAAGAAGCAGCTGAAGGAGCATCTGGATAAAGCCATTCAGTATCAGACAGAAATCGAGACTTTGACCGGAAAAACTTTAGAAGAGCTGAAAAAGATGAATGAAATGAATCAGGAGCTGGAAAAGGTCAAGCAGGAAGCTGATGAAAAGGCCACCACATTAAAGAAAGAATTGGAAGAGAAGTACGGGATCCAAGCAAAAATTCCGGAAGGCAACCAGCACGAAGAAATGGGATTTAACTTGGAAGATGAACTTTCCAGATTAACAAAGATTAAAGAACTGTTGGGAAAGGAAGAGTTAAAGAGGCAAAAAGAAGAAAAAATTCCTGAAACCGAAGAAGAGGAGGAGCCGAGAGAAGAAGAGGCTAAATCTGAACCCGGGGAATCATTATCTGAGGAAGAAGAGAAGAAAGAAACAGGAGAAGCCTCTAAGGAAGAAACCCCTGAAGAGAGAAAAGAGGAAAAAGAAGAGGAAGAAAAAGAGGAAAAGGAAACCAGCGAGCAGGAAGTCGAATCTTCGGCCCAGGAAACTGCGGAGGCAGAAGAATCCAGAGAGAAGGAGACACAAGAGGAGACTTATGAAGAAAAGGAGGTTCAGGAGTCCACTCCCCAGCAAGAAACCGAGCCTTCTCAAGAATATTTTCAACTCTTGGAGAATTTCCGCAAGTCCGAATCCACCGAAGATAACGGAGAAGTCAAATATTTTCAGAATGATGATAAAATCATTTTAGATGGAGATTCCCTTATTTCGGAGCTGGAATCTAAAATAGAAGAGGTTAAAAAACTCTACATTAAACTCACTCAGGTGGAATCTCCTCGAGAACAATTTTTCATCAAGCAGGAAATCATCAAACATCAAGAGAACCTGCGCAAGCTTATTCTGAGAAGTGTCCGAATGTGTGAAAATGAATCCTGTTCTCTCCCCAGCTATACCTCAGATGTCTTGAATGTAGATATACTCAAAACAATCCTGGAGAAAGTAAGCATGGAGAACTGGAGCAATCAAGAGGATTTCTCTTCCTTTGAAAACTATGTAAACGAACTGAAAAGCTCTTACCAGGAGCAAACATCTCCTCATTCTGATTACCTTCAATCCCTCGTCGAAGAACTTGGAATCCAGTAAAAGAAAGAGAACAAACCAAGTTAGTTCGAAAATAAAGTTTTTTAGAACACCTTTTTCATTTGTTGTAGGTGGCGAGGCCGCCATGAGGAATTAGTTAAAAGAGGTGTTATTCAGAGAAAGGGAAGAAAAGTATTCCTGAAGAAGTTTTTTATCGGTGGCGGATAAATCTTTAAATTTGATGCCGGAATAAAAATCACCCCGTTTTTCTTGAGAGTAGACAATATCTCCGGAGAGTTTACAGGATTTGTTACCGAGGATGAGGATAAGGTCCAAACGCTGCTCCGGAGATAAAGGAAATTGAGTCCGTATTTTAGCGCCGCCTAAACTGATATTGATGGTTTTGGAGACTTTGTGTTCTCCATTCTTTCGGAAAATGAGAATGGTGGAAGCATAGAATCGTTTGAATTCTCTTCTTTCTTCAGCCTTCTTTTCCTTGGAAGGTTGATCCCATTCCTGGTTTTCTAAAGGGGCGGTTTTGGGGTGGTAAACAGAGACTTTGTTTTTATAAAAGGAAGCGGATTTAAGACCTTCCATCTGGGCTTTTTTTCCCTTGGCTTCAGAGAGAGCCATGTCTGAGTTGTTGGCGATTTTCTTCAGTTCTTTTCTGTTTATAGCTTGGAGAGAGTCAAATCTTTCTTTGGTGAAGAAAGTGATGCCGAAGCTCATGGTGAGGTTGTTTCGGGGTTGATATTCCTGATTTTCAAAATAAGTTTCTTCGATGTTCTTCCGTATCCGCTCTGTAAATTTAAAAGCTTCTTCCACGTTTTTTATTCCAGTAAGAAAGAACAAAAATTCCTCACCACCATAACGGCAGAGAAAATCTTCTTCCCGGGTTGAGGAGAGGAGCACATTGGCGAGCTCTCGAAGAACCTTATTTCCTGCTTCATGTCCATTTCTGTCATTATAGTTTTTAAACCAGTCCACATCTCCCATGACCATCGCGAAGGAAATATCTCGATCCTGTCTTTTGCTCTCTGTCTTCAACTTCTGGATGACCTTATCAAAAAAAGGGTCTGGACGGAGAAGACCGGTGAGGGCATCGTACTGAATGAGATTGAGTTTGGTGATGGCGATGGAGATATGCTCAGATATGGTTTTCAATATCTTTTGGTCTTCCTGGCTAAAGCCATGATTATTTTTACCGGTTTTATTGTAAACTTCCAAAACACCGATTACGTTTTGTTCTCGAGTGATGGGAACGCTGAGAAGGTTTTGGAGAGGATAATTCAACTGTTGGGTGTATCTCTCAGAAAGCCTTCTATCTGAAGCCAAATCATTGAAGTTGAGGTCAATGCTGTGCCGGGCTACGAAGGCAGCAAAGT
The DNA here is from genome assembly GCA_018335295.1 of bacterium. Classification (GTDB taxonomy): domain Bacteria; phylum Acidobacteriota; class Aminicenantia; order Aminicenantales; family Aminicenantaceae; genus JAGXKI01. The sequence goes on from JAGXKI010000035.1 coordinate 2,958, forward strand.
CATGAGAATCCAGCAGGACTATATGTTTGGAGATGTCTGGATGGGACAAAACGGCGTCATTCCACACCAAAGGTTTGAGGTAGGTGCCCAAGGTTTCATTTTGTTCGAGGATGTAGATAGAGATTCCCTTTGCTTCCACTATTTCTTTTATATCGGAGACAATCTCCAGGAGAGTCGTGATGTCGTTGGCTGTGTAAAGATTTTTAAGGATGTTTTCAATTTTCCTTTTTTCCTTCTTGAAAAATATGTACTTAGCCTCTACAGCTACCCGTTTTTCCCTTTCTTTGACCACATTATTTTGGATAAAATTTTTGACATCGTTGATTTCAGAAAAAGCGCGGTGCAGTTTGATTTCTTGATGTTCCAATGATCGAGTTAAATCATCTACTTCGGTTTTGAGAAAAGAATGTTCTACCGCAGATTGAAGTGTTCTCATGAATCCATTGCTTTCTTCATCTGAAGGAGTGATGACCGAAAAAGCCACGTACCGGTTCCAAGGCCATTCCCTGGCGATTTCTTTTATTTTTTCTTCTTGGGTCCCGGTAATGATGATGCTGGTTTTTTTGTTGAATAATCCTTTGAGAGAAGAGTAGTGACCCAGGGAGTGGTCCACCAACACCACATTAAATTGGGTTGATTCTAATAAAGAAATGGCCTTTTCCAGATTATCCGATGTATAGGTGTTTCCGAGCCGACGGCAGATTTCATCCAGGCGTTTTCTTTCTTCCGCATTGGGATTGAAAATAAGAATATTTCCCTTTTTCATGGGTATTAGAGTCTCTAATGTTTGTACCAAAGCCTTGATTTAATGAAAAACAGCCACATAACTTATGTAATTCTTTATATAAGTTTTTTATCCTTCCGTCAACAATTTTTTTGGATATTTTGATAATTGTTGACGGAGAAAACCTGTTTTTATATAAAAGAAAAGAGTCCATGAAACTTGATTTCTTTGTGTATGCCTTAAAATGGGGTCAGAGGCCTTGGGGACTGACCCCTTTTTTCTCTTTTTTGCTTTTTGTGTTATTTATAAGTATCGGCCTTTTATAAATCCTTAAGGTTAAGGAGTAACAATGATTCGTGTCCGTTTTGCCCCCAGTCCTACGGGATTTCTCCATGTCGGAGCCGCCCGCACAGCCTTGTTCAATTGGCTTTTTGCCCGCCGCCGCCAGGGTCAGTTTATCCTTCGCATTGAAGATACAGATGTGGAGCGTTCTTCGCGGGAAATGAGTGAGGGGATTATGAAAGGTCTCCGGTGGTTGGGATTGAATTGGGATGAAGGGCCTATTTTCCAATCTCAGAGGCTGGAGGTTTACAAAGAAAAGTCAGAAGAATTGGTAAAGGAAGGAAAAGCTTATTATTGTTACTGTTCTCCTGAGGAAATCCAGGAGAGAAAGAAGAAAACTTTGTCTTTAGGGAAGACATGGAAATACGACCGCCGTTGTTTGAATCTTTCTCCGAGCCAGATAAACCAGTATGAAGCGGAAGGACGGCCCAAGGCTGTAAGGTTTTACATACAGGACCAGACCATTTCATATAAAGACCTTATCCATGGAAACATTTCGGTCAAAAGCGGGAACTTAGAAGATTTTGTGCTCCTCAGAGCCGACGGGCTGCCCACCTATCATCTCTCGGTGGTAGTGGATGATAGTGAAGAGGCCATCACCCATGTCATCCGAGGAGACGATCATATTTCCAATACCCCCAAACAAATTTTGCTCTATCAAGCCTTCCGGGCTTCTTTACCGGAGTTTGCTCATCTACCCCTTATTCTGGGTCCGGATAAGAAAAAGTTGAGCAAGAGACATGGAGTTACCTCTGTTCTTAAGTTTCAGAAAGAAGGATATCTTCCCCTGGCTCTATTGAATTTTCTGGCTCAGATGAGCTGGTCCCCGGGAGACGAAGAAAGAATCTACTCCTTAAAGGAAATGGTGGATTGTTTTTCTATAGAAAGATTGAGTAAGGGGAGTCCTGTATTTAACCAGAAAAAATTAGAATGGCTCAATGGACAACTGCTATCCCAGATGAAGGCTCAGGAGATTTTCCCTTATTTGGCTGAGGAACTGAAAGAGGAAGGATTATGGGAGGAAGAATTAGAGGAAAAGAGAAGAGACTGGTTCATGAAACTGATAGATCTTTTAAAAGAAAGAAGCCGGACTCTGAGGGAATTGACCCATAATGTGCGGCCTTTTCTCAGCGATGAATTCAGCTATGATTCGAAGGGAGTGGAAAAATATCTCACCGACTCCCGCCTGGATAAAATACTGCCTCGGCTCAAAGAAGACTTTGAAACGATAGAAAATTTTTATGCTGACTCCATCGAAGGAGTTCTCAGAGAAAGAGCCAAAAAAGAGGGAGTGAGGGCAGCTCTTCTCATCCATGCTTTAAGGATGCTGGTATTGGGGATGAGAGTGAGCCCGGGGATTTTCAAGGTTCTGGAGATGGTGGGCCGACAAAAGACTTTACAGAGGATGGATAATTTGATGGAAGCCCGCCGAGCTGTTGAGGATAAAGAGGATTCAAAATTTTAAAATTGAGGAGGGAATGATGAATGAAAACAAAGAGATAAAGGCTCCTCGGGGAACCCGACTCCAGACCCAAGGTTGGTCCCAGGAGGGGGCCCTCCGGATGCTGATGAACAATCTGGATCCGGAGGTAGCTGAAAAACCCGAAGAGTTGATTGTCTACGGAGGGACAGGTAGGGCTGCCCGAAACTGGGATTGTTACCATGCCATCATCAAAGCTCTGAAAAACCTGAAAAATGATGAGACTCTGGTAGTTCAGTCCGGAAAACCCGTGGCTGTTTTTCAAACCACTCCTGAAGTGCCTCGTGTGCTTTTAGCCAATGCTTTGGTGGTCCCTCAGTGGGCGAACTGGGATGAATTCCGCCGGTTGGAGAATCTCGGCTTGACCATGTACGGACAGATGACCGCTGGAAGCTGGATCTATATCGGGACTCAAGGAATTCTCCAGGGAACTTTTGAAACCCTAGCTTCGGTGGCCAAGAAGCACTTCGGAGGTTCTTTGAAGGGAAAACTGGTCCTAACCGCCGGGCTGGGGGGTATGGGTGGGGCTCAACCATTAGCTGTGACCATGAACGAAGGCGTGGCCATTATAGTGGAAGTCGATGAGGACCGGATCCAGAGACGTCTGAAAACCAATTATGTGGATACCATGGTCAGGGATGTGGATGAGGCTCTGAACATCGCTTTTGACTGCCGGAAGGAGGGAAAGCCTTATTCCATTGCTCTCTTGGGAAACGCCGCTGATGTTTACCCTGAGTTTGTTCGGAGGGGAGTGATTCCGGATGTTCTCACCGACCAGACTTCTGCTCATGATGAACTCAACGGGTATGTTCCTCATGGACTTTCCTATAAAGAGGCTTTGCGGTTGAGAAAAGAAAATCCCCAGGATTACATCAAGAGGGCTTATGAATCCATGGCTGCTCATGTCCAGGCTATGTTGGAACTGCAGAAGAGAGGAGCCAAGACTTTTGATTACGGCAATAATCTTCGAGGTCAGGCTCGGAAAGCCGGAGTGGAGAATGCGTTCGATTTTCCTGGATTTGTTCCGGCTTACATCCGCCCCCTTTTTTGTTACGGCAAAGGGCCTTTTCGGTGGGCCGCTCTTTCGGGAGACCCCCAGGATATCTATGTGACAGACCAGGCCGTTCTGGAAGAATTTCCGGAGGATGAAGCGTTAGGGCGGTGGATCCGGAAAGCCCAGAAACAGGTTGAATTCCAGGGCCTTCCGTCTCGGATATGCTGGTTGGGATACGGAGAAAGGGCTCGATTCGGAAAGGTGATCAACCATTTGGTCAAGAAAGGAAAAATCAAGGCACCCATCGTGATCGGAAGGGACCACCTGGATGCCGGTTCGGTGGCTTCGCCCAACCGGGAAACCGAAGGGATGAAGGATGGCTCTGACGCCATAGCGGATTGGCCGATTTTGAACGCGCTTTTAAACGCCATAAGCGGAGCTTCCTGGGTTTCAGTTCATCACGGGGGAGGAGTGGGGATCGGTCTCTCCATTCATGCCGGGATGGTGATTGTCGCGGATGGAGGGGATTCTGCGGAAAAAAGGCTGGAAAGAGTTCTCACTGTGGATCCGGGTTTAGGGGTGGCCCGACATGCAGATGCCGGCTATGAGGAAGCTATCCAGTGGGCTGGAAAAAAGGGAATTCAAATCCCTGTTCGGGATAAAAAGAAGTAAGAATTAAGACCTCATCCCTATGATCAAAAGAAGAGAGTTGGTTTTTCGGGTGTTCCCTTTTTCGAGTTCTTTAAAGATGTTTCTCCAGCCCTGATGGTAGCGAATTTCTGAAAAAAAGAATAGATGTTCTTCCAGTTTGAATTCCCATCCTATCCCCACAATCAGGCCGTAATCGAAAAGCCGGGTGTGGTCTTTCAAATCCAGGGGTTTTTCACTCCTCTTCCATTTTACTTTATGAGAAAGGATGGAGGATAACTCCAATCCAGCGGTAACATACGGTCCGGAACTGTATAAAAACTTCTGCCGTAAAAGAACAGGTACACTCAATGTATTCAATCTGTATTTGGCCGAGGAATTCGAAGCACCGGTCACTTTCAAGGACGTTCCTTTTTGAATGAACATGAAATTGAATTCGAGAAGAGTGAAGTCAGTGAGGCCTTTTTCCAGACCAAATCCTCCGGCCAGGCCCCAAAGGGGCTCCCAGGAAAGATTCTCTTCCGGGGTGGTGTGGTAACGGGAGAGATTGAATCCCCCCATGATCTTAAAATCCCCTCTCAAGAAAATGTTAAGGCTGAGGAGAAAAAAAAGAAAAACCGCGATTTTTTTCATTCTGTGCCTTATTCACTCAGGAAAACAAGATTTTCTCATTATAAAGGTTATAAAAAAAGAATGCCAATAAACAAAGATAATGTGGGGTCGGACCGAGCGTAAGCAGTTGATATAAATCAAATTACATAAAGTTTTAGTTCATTTTAGTAGTGAATCAATTTAACAATGCATTATTTTATACGCCTACATTCTTCTCAACCTCAACCTGTATTCACTCAACCTTGACCTCAATCTCAACCTTTATCTAACTCAACCTCCACCAATATTTTTCGACTTTTGAATTTTTTGGAGTCCTTATTGAAAAATCAACGTTGATATGGTTTATTAAAAAAAAACAAAACAGAGGAGGAACTCCATGGATTTTAGTTTTTCGGATGAACAACAGATACTGAAGCAAACGGTCCGTGAGTTTGCTGAAAAGGAGATTCTGCCGGTGAGGCAGGAGTTGGATGAAAAGGAAGAATTCAGTTACGAAATTACCCAGAAAATGTTCGATATGGGTTTTTTTGGCATTGTGATCCCTGAAGAATACGGGGGGATGGGTATGGATTATCTTTCTTACATCCTGGTGGTCGAAGAACTGGCCCGAGTAGATGGATGCCAGGCGGCCACCATCGCCGCCGGGAATTCTCTGGGAACGGCTCCGGTCTACTACTATGGGAATGAGAAACAGAGGAAGGAGTTTCTTCCCCAACTTCTTTCCAGTAAACTATGGGGATTCGGGTTGACAGAGCCCAACGCTGGTTCGGATGCGGGAGGGACCCAGACCACAGCCACCCAAAAAGACGGGAAATGGGTTCTCAATGGTTCTAAAATATTCATCACCAACGCCTCCACCAACATCACCTTGGGCTCAACGATCCAGACGCTCACCGGAAAGAGGAAAGACGGAAAGAAGGAATACACCTGCTTTTTAGTCAAACAGGACCGGCCGGGTTACAAAGCTGTGCCCATGCATAAAAAAATGACCTGGCGGTCCAGCAATACTTCAGAAATTTACCTGGATGATGTGGAAGTCTCCGATGAAGACATGCTGGGAAAAAGAGGAGAGGGATTTCATCAGATGCTGGAAAGTCTGGATAACGGAAGGCTGGCCATTGCTGCCATGGGAGTGGGAGGCGCTCAGGGTGCGTTTGAGGCCGCATTCAAGTATTCTCAGGAACGAAACCAATTTGGAAGGCCTATCTCTAAGTTTCAGGTGAATTCATTCAAACTGGCTGATATGGCCACTGAAATTGAAGCGGCTCGGAATCTTCTCTATAAAGCGTGTTGGCTTCGGGATAATGGAAAGCCTTTTAGCAAAGAAGCAGCCATGTCTAAACTTTATGCCAGCGAAGTGATGAAAAAAGTCACTCATGAAGCTGTCCAACTCTATGGGGGGTATGGGTTGATGGAGGAATATCCGGTGGCCAAATTTTACAGAGACCAGAGGCTTCTGGAGATTGGAGAGGGAACCAGTGAAATTCAACGGATGGTGATTCAACGAAAATTAGAACTTTAATTTTTTATCCAATCCATAACCCCTATACTTCTAAGTGGGGTGAATCTGAAATATTTTCTTATGAGTTGACATAAAAACGACCGTTTTTTCTGGTTTTGTCAACGTTTATTCACGCTTTTTCCTCAATCAAAGACTCCTTCCTTTTCTATCATTAATATTATGAACAACTTAAAAACATTCCCCGAGTTGGTCTGTTTCTTGAATAACCCTTCATTGAAACTTTAAAAGAGGAGATTTTGATGAGAGTTAAAGAGTTTGAAGGAGGAAAGAGATTTTTGAGTTTAATTTTCGTGTTTGTATTATTGGTTTCCCTTATTCATGCTCCCCTCCTTAAAGCTGGGAAAGCCGATTGTGAGAAAGCTCTCGCCCAATGTGGGTTTACTGCTTCCTTGTCGGCTTTAGGGAATCCGGCTGTAGGAGCGGCCCTGGGAGCCGGTTGTCTGATAGGCTATGCCTGGTGTCTTGAATTTTTTAAGTAATGGAGGAAAATATGATAAGAGAGAAAAGGATGATTGTTGGTGGGGCGGTTTTCTTGGTGGTGTTATTGATGGGAGGAATTTTTCTTCCCCTTCAAGCCGTCACTACCGAGGAATGTATGGACGCCTATGAGGAATGTATGGAGCTGTATGGGAGTTTACCTTTTCCTGCGGACGCCCATGGCACTGTCTATTGTGCTACCGGGTTATCTTTTTGTATCCTGTTCATGTAGGGAAGGTATTGATTGGGGGTTAGTTAATCCGAGGGAAATTACCTAGCTTTGAGAAAAAAGTCAGGTAATTCTCATCCAAAAAGGGAGAAGTATCCAATGAGAATTCACCGATTGTTGATTCTTTTTATAGTCATGGGATTGACTGTTTTTAGTTTTCTCCAAGGAGAAGAAAAATTAAAAAAAATTTCCTTGGAGGAAGTGTTGAGCATCGGGAGCTTAGAAAGTGATATTTTGTACATGTGGGCAGGAATCACCACAGGTCCGCAGGGTCATATTTATGTGACCGATGCCATGGATTATTCGGTAAAGAAGTTCAATGAAAAGGGAGTTTTGGTGAAAAAAGTGGGAAGAAAGGGGAAAGGTCCCAAAGAGTTCTTGGCTCCCCGCTCCATCAAGTATTTCCAAGGTCAACTGTATGTGACGGACCAGTATATTCCAGGGATAAAAATATTTGATAAAAACTTAAATTACATACGCCATATCCCCTTAAAATTTCCGATTTGGGATTTAAAAATTGCATCTGAAGAAAAAATATTCATTTCATCTCCGATAATGAGCCAACCGGAACAGTTAATTCTCATTGACTCTCAGGGAAAAATGAATAAACAAATGAAACAGACCTCCGAAGTCGAGGAGTATTGGGAAAACTTTTTAAAATTTGAAATCGATGTTCAAGGAAACCTGTATGTTATTTATACTTTTAGGGATAGAATCAGAAAATACAACCGGACTATGAATCAGATATGGGCGAAAAGTTTGTTCGGCCATAGGGAGGTAAAGCGGAAAAAATTAAACAGCTCCAAAGTAGCCGCACCTGAACTGCCCACCCAAACGGCGTACAAAGATATAGCCTTGGACTCTCAGGGACATCTATTCATCCTCGGAGGACATCTCTGCGAACACCCCGGAAGGGATGTTTATGTTCTCGATCAAAAAGGGAATCATTTAACCAGTTTTCTCTTGCCGGAATCCAGCCATTGTCTTCACATCGACCATCATGACTTTCTTTATTCAAGGGGAGAAGAGGGAACATCCATCAAAAAAATCTCTATGAAGTATATCTATGGACAGTGACGGGAATATGAAAAGGAGACTCTTGATTCAGAGGCGGGTCCTTGGGGTGATATTTATGGAAGTTTTCCTATTGATTGCTTATGCCTTTGGAGTTCCCTGTAAAAATCCTCCGTTTTTCCAGAGAGCCCTTGAAGAGAAAAAGTCAATTTTAATCATTTTGGAGCCCGAAATCTTTTTCTGTCCTTTATGCCTGGAACCTGTGATCCATTTTGTGAAGAAACTGCGGGTTCACGGCCGAGACTGTTTAGTGACTGGGGTGTTTATATGGAGAAAGGAAGGGAGAGAGAAATCTCAAAAGTCCCTGAAGATTATTGAGAAAAAAATAAAAGGATTTGTAGAGGGAAACGAAATTCGATTCCCCGTTATCCTGGATAAATATCATGTTTTTGATGGATTAAATATAGAAACTCCGGTTATAATCCTGTTGGACCGATCACAAAACGAGATACATAAATACACACTGCCTCTGAGTCAAAAACAGCGTGGGGAAATTTTTGGTTTGAAATGAGTCTTTAAGGAAAGGGAAGAAAAATGGATCCTATTTTTGTGATTTATGGTTTTCTTTTAGTTCTCAGCCTTATCAATTATTTATTGATTCTCCGTCGATTGAGAGCCAAAAAAGAAGTCATAGGAAATATTCGATCGAAATGGTCATCCCGGTTCAATCTGGAGTTCCCTTTAAATTGGGCTGTTTGGGGGTTTGTTGTTTTGTACCTGGCAGGGAGCCTTTATTTTATAGCTACACTCCCTTACCAGAATAATGATTGGACCCTTCTGGTTATTCTCTTTCTTTTCCTGAGTTTTTATCCCAAATGGAATGTATACGTGGGAACCAAAGGAATTTTGTGGGGAACAAGGATGTATTTGTGGGAAAAAGTGGAGAAAAGCTCAGTGGTGGAAAAAGGGAAGTACACCTACCTGATATTGAAGTACCCATCCCGAGAGAAAAGAATTCCTGTCCCTTCAAAATACCGGGAGACTCTCGATAAGATTAAAAAAGAAAGAGGATTCTGACCGAGGATTAATTTTTTCGATTTTCCCACCCGCCGAACTTTACCATCCTTAAAAGAAGCGCTCTGTTGTTTTTTCGAGAATGATACTCCAGGATCGAGCTGATCTCAGGGATAAGTTTTTCCACAGCCGAGGTTTCTCTGCGGGAAAGGACTTCCTGGATTTCTTGCAGGGCTTGATTGGATGGATCCGGGTGGTCGATTTTTTGCCAGTGATTCAAGGCGGCTCTGTAATGGTTTTCATCCCATTCAAAACAGCCCAGGGCAAAAAGACCCCATTTCCTTCCCTTTCCTTCCATACTGAGAAGAAGGTTGTAAATCTTTGATTCTTCCTTCTTGTATTTATGGAGCACTTCATGCAGGGAGGAATATCCCTTCTTTTTTAATCTTTTTATTAAATCTTCGCAGATTTTTTTTACCACCCGGGATTTCACCTTTTTGTTATGGATATCCACTCGAGAATCTTTCTGGTGAAGGAATTTCTGGGCTTTTCCGTAAGCTTTGAACAGAGAATTCAGGGCTTTTCGTTCAAAATGATAATGAGCGGCTAGAGTGAGCAGAAAAACGGCCCCTGTTGGAGATTGAGGATGATTTTTCCAGTATTGATAAAATTCTTGATCCAGTTCTTTGTTGAAATAAATTTCTTCCACTGAATCAAAAGCCACCGAGATTTCATTTATGGCGATGAACACACGGGTGAGATTTTGGCGGATGAACTCCCGAGAAAGCCGAGCCAGTTGAGGATTATCCGGATTGTGGGGCTTTAAAAACTTATTTTTAAATTGGTTCCACTGTTCCCTTTCTGAAAGGCTCATGAGTTGGTTGAATATCTGAGGGGACTTTTTACCGGCAATCACTAAGCTGAACGGAGAGGAAGGGGTTTCAGTGAATTCAGGAGAATGTTTAGGGGGACTTGGGAAACTTTTATCCAGGGAAGACTGTTGGAGTATTTCTTTTTGAAGAGGAAGAAATTTTTGGGGTGAACTCTTGATGGAGGGTTCTTCATTCAATGGGGGAAAACCCTGAATGACCGTGAAAAGTTCTGCTCCGGAGGAGAGTATTTTTTTATAAGGAGATTTCCGGAAAAAATAACCGGCTGGAACGTACCGAGTTCCCTTCTCTGTGGGAATACGTACTTGGCGGCTCCCCGCCAGAAAGGGGGTCTTCCGAGTCCTGTTAGCCCGGGCAATATAATCTCCCTTTCCTATCTGTGTAGGAGAAGACGGAGACATCTGGGCCTCTTTCAAGGAAAGAGAAGGAGAGGGGTTATCTAGAGGCAGCTGGGATTTTTGGGGGCACTCTTTTTTCCCAGCAGTGGATTTTTCTTTCTGACTTTTATTATTTTTTTGAGAGGAAGCCGAGGGGGGCCGCTTTGCATAATAACCATGCATTTGATGCAGGGATTGAGTGAGAGTTTCAAGCTTTTTTTTCGGGTTGTCCGGTTTTAGGGCCTGCGAAGTGGAGAGAAAAGAAAACAGAGAGAACAGGGCCACATGGAAACCTAAGGAAAAAACAATCGCGATCGCAAATACGGCTAAGTTTTTATGAATCCAGTATTTGATTCGAGAAGATACATTTTGATTGGATGGATATGTAAAGTGCGAAAATAATTGATCAGCTCGCTTATATCCCATTACTTTTTAGTTTAATCAATTTCCTTTTCTTTAGCAAAAAAATGGGAAAAAGTTAACTCATTTACTTTATTTAAAATCATGGGAGATATTTTATTTGTTTGTCACCTCGACAAACAAGCGGAACTCGATGGATATTTTCGCACAAATTTTAAGGTTTTTGATTCTTGATCTGAGGGAAAGCGGAGACCCGAAGCCGGGCACATCCCATGGGGATCAAGGTGATGGTTTCGACAGGACGGGTGGAAGAGACCGGGCTTTTTGGAATCTCTTCGATCAACCCGTTGGGTTCCAGACCCCATCCCGGAATCCGTTTCCCTTTGGCCTTTAGTTCAATCGGCGCATTGTCTGGAGTGAAAGGCTGGGAGTCCGGAGGGAATTTCTTTTGAACCACTTCAAAAGAACTTTCGGGGTTTTCTTTATCCAGGATCAAACCATAATTCCAGGGAGTGGTGGGGAAGACTTCATAAGCCGGCCATTTTTCTGAATCGTTGTAGGAAACCCAGCGTTCACCGGTTTTGAGGGAGTAGGTGAGAGGTCCCCGGCTCACTGAGACCGAGTCTTTATTTTTTCCCCAGGTATTTATTCTTATGGATAAAGGAAATTCTATTTGAATCCGGTCTTTATTTATCCACAGCCGTTTGAGATAAATCCAGGATTGAGGTTGGGCTTTTACATCGATTTTTTTACCGTTAATCTTGACTTTTGCCTTTTCCGCCCATCCGGGCACTCTGAGTAAAAGAGGGAAGGTCACCGGAGATTCAGTCAAGAGAGTCAGCTCAATTTTCCCTGAAAAAGGGTAATCGGTGTTTTCTTTTAGGGTCACATTCACTCCTTCCCCCACTCGGGCTTCCACCCTACAGGGTCCGTAAAAGACTGCAGCCAATCCGTTTCCCCGGGTGGCCATCCACAGCCTTTCTGCGTAGTAGGGCCATCCGAAGGCCACATTATGCTGACAGCAGCGGTACTGGAAAGGATTGTAAGAAAGCATATCTCCATGGTTCTGGAGAATGGGGGATTTGTCCTGCCGGTCCAGTTTCACCATATTGGGAGCGGTTAAATAATGCAGGCCTTTGAGGTCCGGGGTCATCGCAGCAGGGAGAGAATTGAAGGCGACCTCTTCGCAGTGGTCAGCCCAGAAAGGGTTCCCGGTGATTCGGACCATCATTTCATCGCTGTGCATGAATTCCACCATACTGCATGTTTCGGCCGCCTGGCGGGGCCCGGTATGGCCTTCCCGGGCATTTTCGTCAGCTCCGAACATCCCGCCGGGAACTTGTCCATATTCACTCATCACTTTTTGGAAATTCCGATGAGAGGCCTCCTTGTACCGGGGGTCCTGGAACTGCTGGTAGAATTGAGCGGGTTCTCTAAACCCCTGACTGATGTTGACTCCGTGCCATGTGGGGATGCGGCCGGACCAGTTGGCTGTTTGGTCGTGGTTGACCTGGGCCAAATCCAGAAGCCAGTCTTCTTTCAGGCGGTTGTACAGCCAGTAGATGTGATGGAGGTTGTCTCCTCCCCTCCAGTGCTGCCAGGTTCCCATGAGGAATTGTTCCAAAGGCACAGTTTCCAACCACTGAAAGTATTTTTTCATAAAGGGAATGACCCTTTCATCACCGGTGGCTTCATAGTGGGTCCGGAGAACATACAGCATAACCATGTTGGGCCAGATATCATGGGAAGTGGTGTGGTGCACCTGGGCCCGCTCCCAGTTGGCGCGGGGGCCAAAAAAGCCGGACTCTGCTTGAGTGGAAAGGACTCCTTCTACCCAGCGTTCGGCCTCATCGATGATTCGCTGGTTTTCCAGGAGATAGCCCAGGCTGATAAATCCTCTCAGCCAGTAAGGCATTTCCTCCCATCCGTGTTTTCCCCGCCCTTGGGGATCTACCCAGGCATTTCCTTTGTAGGTGCACCACGGACTGATTTCCTCCAGATGTCCGGTGAACCCCTGGGCCATGGATTCCAGTTGATGGCGGATCCAACCTTGAGGCTTGATGTTGCCTACAGGTAGTTTTATCAAGGCATCTTTAACAAGAGGAGGCTGGTTTCCAGTATAAAAATCATTTTGTCCCTTTTGAGGAGGTGTTTCCATTGTCTGGCTCCTCTTCTGTTGAGGACTTTCTTGGCAGTTCATTCCCAGGATTATGAAAAAAACCACCAAAAGTCTCCCAGCTGTGCTCAAAATCCGAGCCGGAGTTTTTTTAAAGAAATCCATCCTTTCCTCCTTTTCTCAATGATTAAATAAAAAATATTGAGACCGGATATCCCCCGAGTTTGAAGGAAAATCTTCAGTCTGATTTTATGCATTCAATTCCTTGATAAGATCTCTGAGTTTTTGTAAACCCTCTAACACCTGTTGATTCAGGTTCACCCGCAGGACTCTTCTTTTCCTCTGCTGGAGGGCTTTAAAATCTCCTTCAGATTGAGCTTGGATCAGCTCTCTCAACGAATAGTCGGTTTCAGGCACAGGGAAGTCTTTGCTGGGGGTATCGATCACCTGTAAGACCTGAACTTTATTGGAGCCTCCCTTATGGAGCTGTCCGGTGGAATGAAGGAATCGAGGGCCGTACCCTAAAGTGGTGGCTAACCTGGTTTTATTGAGAAGATCCCCACGGATTCTTTGAAGAGCCTGGGTGGTTTCTGGATCAGGAGAGAGGTAAGCCTGGATGGAAAGGTAATCCCCAGTAGAAAGAGAAGAAATCCATTCCTTCAATTCCGCCTTCAGCGGTTGGGGTTGGGATATGTCTATCTCCTCTTTGGATACCCCTCTTCCTTTTTTTTCTTCCATAGTTTTGCGGGTCAGGTCTTTGGCCAGCTTGACGTCAGGTTGGTTAAAAGGATGGATCCCCAGGATGGAGCCGGCTGAAGCCACTGCGGTTTCCCACCGGAATATTTCCTCTCCCAGTTCGTATTTGTCCTTCAAGTGGATTCGGATGAGGGGGTGGCCGGATTTTTCGATTTTCTCCAGAAAATCCTGCAGTTCTCTATTCGGGTCTCCTTCAAGGGTTAATCCCACAAAGACCCTGTCTTGGCCGTACTGGTCCACCGGAAGCAGAGGTTCATCTACAACCGGAATGATTCCCTTTCCTTTTTTACCTGTGCTCTCAGCTATCAGTTGTTCCAGCCATTGGGGGAAAGGATGGAGGGTTGGAGAGGAGAGGAAGGTGAGTTTGTCCCTTGTTGGAGCCAGCTCTCCCAGAGCGGCCCCCAAAAAAAGAGCCGAGGAATTTTTTTCATTTCCCCAGACAGCGTTGTTTTTTGAACCCAGCTGCCCTCTGTAGAGAAGTTTGGAGATATTCATCCCTATCAAAGCCGCCGGCACCAGCCCGAAATCGGTGAAAGCGGAATACCGCCCCCCCACATCAGAGGGAGGATTGAATATTTTTCGGAACCCTCTCTTTTGAGCCGTTTCCACAAGAGGAGAGCCCTGATCGGAGACAGCGGCAAAAAAGCGACCGGGTTTAGAGTGAATAAGGCTCATTCGGTTCCAGAAATAGCGGAAAAGAGAGAGAGTTTCCATGGTGGTTCCGGATTTACTGGAGACGAGAAACAGAGTCTGGTTTAAATCAATTTGACCTTCCACTGTTTCAACGGCCTGGGGATGGGTACTGTCTAGGACCATCACTTGGGGATAACCGGGAGCATTCCCGAAAGTTTTTTGAAAGACTTCGGGGGCCAGACTGGAGCCTCCCATCCCCAGAAGGACCACATGAGTGATTCCTTCTGATTTCACTTCGTGAGCAAAGGAAAGAAAATCCTCCACACATCCCGGCATCTTTTCAGGAAGGTTCAGCCATCCTAAACGGTTTTCAATCTCCGAGACAGGACGGGATGACCACAGGGAGTGGTTTTTGGCCCAGAGGTTCTGCAGATAACTCTTTTTTTCCCAATATTCAAGGCGGCGGTGAACTTTTTCTTTGTATTCTCCCAGGTGAATGGATTGAAGAGATTTTTTCTTCCGGTTCATACGGCCTCCCTTTGCTTTCAGAGTGGAAAAAAAGAATGAAAAAGCCGGGAGAGAAAACTCATCCTATTTATTTTACTTTTCCTTTGTTTTGGAGTAAAGAATCAAAAATAGATTCTGAGAATACGGGTTTCTTATTGATAAATAAACCTTTTACTGCTAAAATATAAACAAATTTAAGTTAAAGTTCAATATTCCCTTTATATTCTCAGTAAAAATTCATATCGTCCAACTCGATTGATCCAAAAAATTATCAGGAATGAAGAGAATAGGTCAGGGGGCTGTTGAATCCTGTTCGTTAAAAAAAGTAAAATTAAAATGAAGATTTCAAAGCACACAATGAGTCTCAACGTCGTGGATAAGGTTGGAGATGTCAAAATATACGGGGAAGGTCTATTAGGAGGAAAAGGGGAAGGATTGGTGAAGATCAACGAATGCAAAATTCCTCAAGCCCACAAATTGAGAACCCGGATTCTCACCACCAATTTTTATGATCGATTTTTGGAACAAGGAAGGACCTTTGGAGACGAAGAGCAGAATACTTTCGCCCAAATTTTGGAAAGATTAGGAAAAATCCCTATAAGTGTCCGCTCCTCCGCCACCAATGAGGCCTGTATTTCTGCAGGAGGAAGGGACACCGTTCATGCTGGAGAAAACACCTCTTTCATGCTGCCCAACAATCATCCTCAGTTTTCGGTTCGGTTCAACCAGTTTCTCAAAGCTGTCTATTATATTTACAACGATTTTATCAATAATCAACCCTCCGACAGCCAGGAAAAAATGGCCATCGTGATAAACCCCATCCCTGGGGTTTTTGAAGACACTCGAGCCGGTCCTGTGTATTATCCCCTCGTTTCGGGGGTGGCTAATTCATTTTTTCCCTATGCTCTGAAGAATCAGAACCCGGAAGAAGGTTTTGCTCGGGTGGCTTTTGGCCACGGGTATGCTACAGTCCTGGATGATTTTCCGGTAGTCTCTATGGCCACTGTGAAAAACCCCATTCCTGTTCATCTGCTGGGAAAGGGACAGCGGTTTTTTTATTCTCTGGATATGAGTCGGAACCAAGACCTCCAGGGATATGAACTGGAAACCATGAAAAAACTCAATGTGAATTTTGCTCATTCACCTACCAAACAGAAAATGGGAGAACGGAAGGGATATGTGACCTTTAAAAACCTGGTTCATGATGACCTTTACGGGTTCCGGAGTGGGCTTCGGGAGATTATGGAGGTGATTTCTTCACAAATTTCTTCCCATTTTTTGATTGAATTTGTCTTCAATCTCCATCGAGAAGGAGAGAAGGAAGAAAAGGGAACTTTTCATGTGGTTCAATTGACTGAACTGCCGGAAAGGAAATTTGAGCCTATAGTCATCCCCAAGGACTGGAAGGAGGAATATCTCTCTATTCGAAGCCTTCAGGGCCACGGGGTCAAACGCGGGATTAAGTATGCCCTGGTGGTCTCTCCCTTTGTTTATACTAAGGATCAACATGATAAAGTGAGAAGACAAATAGCCGAGAGTAACCGCCAAATGAAGGCAGAAGATGATAATTTCATCCTGATTGTTCCCGGGAGGTTAGGGACGAAAAACCGAGATTGGGGAATCCAGGCGGATTACCGAGATGTAGACAGGGCTTCTGCAATTTTCGAATATGGAGTGGATATAGCCGGACGAGCGGATCCTGTTCCGGAGAAAGATGTCTCTGAGGGAGGAGGAATTTACGGAAGTCATTTTCTCTACATGATTCAAGGGGGGGAAGATGAAAAGGAAAAGAGACTGAAGACCCGGATTTATGGAACCCAAGGAACCCATTTCTTCACTAATTTGATGAGTCATAATGTCATCTACGGCTACATTGATCCTATCCGGGACAAAATTGACCCCTGGTTTTTCAAAACCATGGATAAAAATGAAGCTGTGGGAGTATTGGAATTTCCGCAGCCTGTATCCGTTTATGCGGATTCTCTCAACCAGACTTGTACAGTGGGGAAAGAGAAGGGGTAGAGCCCATGAGTAAGAAGGATCACCCCAAAACGGACTCTCCAAAACAAGAGGAAATTTCTTTCAAACCCCGGATCATCAACCCGCTTAAGATATCCAATGTGGTCATTTTCTCTGCTGATGAGCTTGTGCGCAAGGCCGCCCGGGTTGTCCGGGAGAAAAGGCCCTGGATCCAGGTTCAAACTCTAGCTGACCCGGGAAGCCTTTCAGAGTATAAATCAGGTCAATCTTCGGTCTTTATCATGGATGATACAGCCATGACCTTGGCTGAGGCTGAAAAAATCCGTGAAAACAATAAAGAGGCGGTGTTGATTCTTCTCTCCTTCAATGATTTCATCCATCGGTCTCCTCCTTCTGTGGTATGCCAGAAATACCCTTTCACTTCCAAGGCCGACCTCATATTTGCCGTGGATAAAGATGAATACCTCCCTGAGAAAATCATCCTTTCTGCGCTCCGATGTGGGGAAGACCTTTTGAACATTCATAAATATTCCAAAGAAAGGCGATTCATTTTTTTAATCGTGGATGATGAGCCCCGCTGGTTCTCCCAGTTTCTCCCTGTTCTCTATAATATCGTGGGTCAGCGGGGAGATGTGATGGTGACCCGGACTTATGAGGAGAGTATGGATTTTCTTTTCGGGGTGAAGAAGGAATCTCAAATCGATGAAGAAAGATATTTTTTCCAGGGCCATGGGGATGATGTGGTGTGCATCATCACCGATATTTTTTTCCCTCGGGGAAAGGATTTACAAAGCGATGCTGGACGAGACCTTTTCCGGCTAATCAACCAATACTACCCCCGGATTCCCGTGATCATCGCTTCCAAAGCCAAAGAAGCTTTTGACTTCCAGGACAAGGCTTTTATCCTTCCCAAAGGGGACCCGGGAAGCGTTCAGACCTTAAAAGATTACATCCATGACTACACCGGGTTAGGGGACTTTCTCATCCAGGATAAACAAGGAGAAGAGCTCTACCGGGTCAAGAATATCTACCAGATGAAAGACCTTCTGATTGAGGCCCAAAAAGAGAGCCCGAAGGCACAGCGGTTAAGGAAGCTACTGGAAATTTACGCCGATAAAGATGCCTTTTCCACATGGTTGTACATGCATGGGTTCAGGGAACTGGGAGATAAATTGAGACCTCGGCATTTCCGTGGGGAGGGTCTTATCGTAGATTTGAAAGAGCATATAGAACAAGAGATATCCCGTATTGAAAAAACCCCTCTCATCCTTGACGGAAAAAAGGTATTTGATCTTCATGACCTTGTGGATTTACTCCGGAGCGGAGACTCCCAAAAAATACAGAAATTGGCCCATAATGATTGGTTTTCCACCTTTCTGGATTGTAAATCTTACTCTGAACTTGCTGAGGAAATTCGTCCCATCCATGGAAAAGGGGAAAAATTGAGAAAAGCGCTCCTCCGTAAGGTAGAGAAATGGAGAAAAGTTTACCAGCAAAGAGCAGAGAAATCTCAACGGGATTGAAATGAATATAATAGGTTTCCTCATTTCCTCGAATCAATAAACGAATCCCCTAGTATGAAGAGGCATCAAAGGCCTGTCCGGTTTGTTTTATGGAAAGGGCGATCTGGATGAATCCTCCTTTTTTTGAGAGAGATATTTCCTTTAAGCTTTAACAATTTCCTTTAGATTTTGCTTTCACTCAGGTATAGTGGTTCCTTTGCTCTGGATGATTCATAAAGAACCAATCCTTAGGAATAACCCTCGAATAAAAGTTCATAAGCAGAAACTATGAAAAGTGAAAAACATATGACCAAAGGGGTGAAAATCCTTTTGGGGGATCCCAAAAAAGCTGTTTTAAAGCTTTCGGCCCCTATGATGCTGGCTATGTTTCTCCAGGCTGTTTACAACATAGCAGACGGCATGTGGGTGGCCGGGTTAGGGGCCGACCAGTTAGCTGCGGTAGGCCTTTTCTTCCCGTTCTTTATTATCATTATCGCTTTGGGAGCTGGGATTGGTGTAGGGGGAAGTTCCGCTGTTTCCCGGAGACTGGGAGAAAGAAATAAAAAGGCAGCCGAAAACATAGGAGCCCACACGATTTTATTTGCCATAGCTCTGGCTGTAGTGATCAGCATTTCAGCCCTTCCTTTCACGGGGTCGCTTTTCCGCTCTCTCTGTGGGAATGAAGAAGTGGGACGGATGGCTGCCAATTATGCCCGGGTTCTTTTTTCAGGAGCGTTTATCCTGGTTTTTTCTCACATTGCGAACGCCCTCCTCAGGGGAGAGGGAGCTGCGAAAAAAGCCATGTATGGATTATCCTTGGGGGCGTGCTTGAACATCCTTCTGGATCCCTTATTCATCTATGTTTTCAAATTGGGAGTGGTGGGAGCCGCTTGGGCCACTCTTGTTTCCATTACAATCTCTGCTTTTCTCTTCTGCTACTGGCTTTTCATCCAGAAAAAAATATACCTTCGGATCACTTTCCACGATTTCAGTCCGGATATGAGAGTCTTGAGAGAGATTCTTTCTGTGGGCATTCCTTCCTCTCTGGCTCAGATTTCCATGTCAGCAGCCATTATCGTTTTGAACGTTGTGGTGATTCAAGCTGGAGGAACCGATGGAGTGGCTGTGTTTACCAGCGGGTGGCGCATTGTGATGCTGGGAACCATCCCTCTTATTGGGATGGCTACAGGAGTGATCTCTGTCACTGGGGCAGCTTTCGGAGAAAAAAACAAAACAAAGTTGAAAACGGCTTTTATTTATGCGGTGAAAATCGGAGTGCTTATTGAGCTGGGAGTTGCTGCTCTGGTGGCTGTATTCGCTGGCCCCATAAGCTATATATTCAGTTATTCCAAAGAGGCTTCCCATATCCAAGAAGAGATCACAGTATTCCTTCGGATTATGTCGGTCTTTTATCCTGCAGTGCCTTTGGGTATGCTGACTTCAGCCATGTTCCGCGGAATAGGAAAAGGGACCCGCTCTCTGGTTGTGACACTTCTGCGGACGATTATCCTTCAGGTCCCCTTAGCCTATCTTCTGGGAATCCTCTTGGGATTGGGTCTCAAAGGGGTATGGATGGGAATTGTGGTAGGCAATATCCTCGCTGTACTTATCACGTTTATTTGGGGAAAATATACAGTGGAACACGTCATTTGAACAGGAGGAAAGATGAACATCACAAAATATTTCATCATTTATCTTATCGCTGTATTTGTGTTTTTTGTGGTGGATATGATTTGGTTGGGAGTGATTGCCAAAAATTTATACCAAAACAGTTTGAAAGGGCTGCTCCGGGATAACCCCAACTGGACGGCTGCGGTGATATTCTATCTGTTGTTTAATGTTGGAATCATCATATTTGCCGTGGCTCCGGCGATTAGAAATGATTCTCTTCTCACCGCTGTTATTTACGGTGTTCTATTTGGTTTTTTCACTTACGCCACATATGACCTGACAAATTACGCCACTTTAAAAAACTGGCCTTTCAACATTGTGATCATTGATATTTTGTGGGGAATGGTTCTCACAGGAACCGTGTCTACGGTCACTTATTTCGTGTCAAAAAAGCTATTTTAATCCTTTAATTGATTTTTTTGTCTATCTTTTCCAAGATATGAGTGATGGTTTCCTTCACGGTTCCAGAGTAGGGTGTGAATTCGATTTGGTTGTTTTGGTCTGGGTGTATGTCATTCTGGGCTTGACCAGGAATTCAGTCTCCTCAGTTTTGGATTCTCTACCTTGTTAAACAACTCTATGGAACCCAGCGGGGAATTTGTTATAATAAAAAATTAGTTTGGGCGCGCCTGTAGCTCAGGGGATAGAGCAACGGACTCCGGATCCGTGTGTCGCAGGTTCGAATCCTGCTAGGCGCGCCATTTTTT
>JAGXKI010000036.1 GCA_018335295.1 bacterium
ATAGTTTCAATGTCTTTCTATTTTCTTGGATTTAGATTCAGTTTTTCCTTAAAATAGCGGATGGTTTTTTCTAACCCCTCTTCCAGGCCTACGCGGGGTTCCCAACCCAGCTTTTTCCGGGCGGTGGAGATATCCGGGCATCTTCGAACCGGGTCGTCAGAGGGGAGGGGTTTATGGATGATCGGGGAAGAACTGCCGGTCATATGGATGATTTTCTTGGCTAACTCCAGGATGGTGTGTTCTTTGGGGTTTCCCAGATTGATGGGGCCTCTGAGGTCATCCTGTTCCATGAGGGCGATGATTCCCTGGAGCATGTCTGTGACGTAGCAGAAGGAACGCGTTTGACGGCCCTCTCCAAAGATGGTAAGGGGCTCATTTTTGAGGGCTTGAACGATGAAATTGCTGATCACCCGTCCATCCTTCACAGCCATTTTGGGGCCGTAGGTGTTGAAGACCCGGGCAATTTTGATGTCTACATTGTTCTGTCGGTGGTAGTCCATCATCAATGTTTCCGCCACCCTCTTCCCTTCGTCATAACAGCTCCTCAATCCGATGGGATTGACATGGCCCCAGTAGGCTTCAGGCTGAGGGTGAACCTCAGGGTCGCCGTAGACTTCGGATGTGGAGGTGAACAGGATTCGAGCTTGAGTCCGCTTGGCCAGGCCCAGCATATTGATGGTTCCCATCACGTTGGTCTTAACCGTTTTTATGGCATTGTATTGATAATGGATGGGAGAGGCCGGACAGGCCAGATGGTAGATTTTATCTACTTCCACGAACAGAGGATGGATGATGTCATGGCGGATGAGTTCAAAGTAAGGATGAGAGAAGAGGTGGCGGATATTCTCTTTATCCCCTGAAAAAAAATTATCGGTACAGATGATATCTTTTTTTTGGTCCAGAAGGAAACTGCACAGTTGACTCCCCAGAAAGCCGGCTCCTCCGGTTATCAGAATGCGCTCCATATTATCATCTCCCCTCCGACTTGATTTCGAATGGAAAATTATCCATAGGCCATAAAAAGCATGCTCTTTTGCTTGAGAGCTTCCTTTTGGGCTTTGATAAGTTCTTTGGTCCCTTTATCCGCTAAATCCATAAGAGTGTTCAGGTCTTTTTTGGGGAAGGGATGCTTTTCCGCCGTGGCCTGAATTTCCACCAGGTTCCCGGAATCCGACTCCACTATATTCATGTCCACGGAAGCCTGAGAATCCTCGCTGTAATCCAGGTCCAGGAGAAATTCAGAGTTTACGATGCCCACACTGACGCCGGCCACCAGGTGGTTGAGGGGCATTTGGTTGATGATTCCCTGGTCCAACATCTTTTTTAAGGCGAGGGCCAGAGCGGTACATCCGGCATTGATGGAGGCGGTGCGGGTCCCTCCGTCCGCTTGAGTGATGTCACAGTCAATGATGATGTTCCGTTCTCCCAGGATGCTTAAATCTGTCACAGCCCTCAAGGAGCGGCCGATAAGACGCTGAATTTCCTGAGTCCTTCCAGAAATCCGTCCGTATTTTCTTTCTCTTGCGGTTCTTCTTTCGGTGGAGCGGGGAAGCATAGAGTATTCGGCGGTGATCCAACCGGTTCCGCTGTTCTTTAGGAAATGGGGAACCTTTTCCTCCACCGTGGCCGCGGCGATGAGTTTGGTTTTTCCCATCTGGAAAAAAGCGGACCCATCGGCAAAATCAAGATAATCTGTGATGATGTTTATTTTTCTCAGTTCGTCTGAAGCTCTATTATTGGCTCTCATTGGTTCCTTCAATGGAAACTGGAAGGATTATCCCTTTCCTTTATTTTTACTTATCGGAAGATCGGGACTTCCAGCGGTTGTGAAACCACAACCAGTATTCTGCATGTTCTCGAATTTGAGATTCTATCATTTTAGTGCATAATTGAGTGATTTTCAATGTATCTTTTTGGGAATCTCCAGATAGGGAGGGATTCAAGGGGGGATGAATGTTCAGGATGTATTTATCCGGGGAAATTGGGTAACAGAAAACAGGGATGAGGGGAGCCTGAGTCTTGAGTTGAAAGTAAGCCAGGCTGGGAGTGGTAGCGGCCTTTTTTCCGAAAAAATCAACAAATACTGCTTGGTCGGGGAGGACGTTTTGGTCGATGAGAATGGCTACCATTTGGTTGGCCTGGAGAGACCGGAGGACTTTTTTGGCGGCTTTGTGTTTGTAGATGATGTGGGATTGGAGAGATGAGCGGATCCTGAGAAGTTCATTTTCAAGGAAAGGGTTGTCCAGATGCCTGGCTATGACCTTCAGTTTGGCGAGATGGGTGACAAAGTAAGGGGCGATTTCCCAGTTTCCATAATGGGCTGTGAAGAGGAGGGCTCCTTTTCCCTGGGCCAGAGCCTGTTTCAAATAGGAGATCCCGTGTGTTTCTACCAGATTTTTCTTCTGTAGAGGAGGAAGATGAGGAAATTTGATGACTTCCATGATCATCCGGCCAAAATGGATGAAGGATTTCCGGGCAACTCTTTTTCTCTGATACAGGGGAAGTTCTGTTCCCAGAGCTGTCTTCAGGTTGGAGAATGCCAGAAAACGGTGTTTTTTGTCTGTGTAAAAAAAGAAGAGCCCCATGATTTTTCCAAAACATAGACAAATTTTCCTTGGGAGAAAAGAGATGAAAAACTGGAGACTTTTAAAGAGACCGAATTCGAAATGATGCTTAAAAGATGACATGAGAATCAGCCTTTGTGAAGAGCCGAACGCACTACTGAGTATAATTCCGGGTTGACCTGGAGGTCAATTTTCAAGAAAAAAACAGGAAGATTCAAAAGTTCAGGACGGTGGGCGATTTTAACCGCATCCTTTTCGGTAGTCAGGAGAGCTTGGGGCTGGAGGGTTTGGTAGGTATGGATGATTTTTTGGATGGTGGAATCAGGATAAGGATGGTGGTCAGGGAAATGGAGACTCTTTAAAGGGATGATGCCCTTTTTTTTTAGAAGAGAGTGAAACCGTTCAGGATGAGCGATTCCGCAGAAAGAGAGGACAGATTTGGCTGTGAAGTTTTGGGATTCCACCCTGTGTTTGTGTTTCAGGTCATAAAAGTCTTCAGCGGTGACCGTGTAGGGATAGATATGAGTTTGAGGAAAGGGGAGCTGAAGCTCTTTTGGGGGATAATTTGAGTCTTTTTTTAAAAGGAGGATGTGAGCTCTTTTCAGAGAAGAGAGAGGTTCCCGAAGAGGGAGAGGGGAGGCTGGGTTGAAGAGAACAATATCCAGGTTTCTATGGAGCTTGCGGTGCTGGAAACCGTCGTCCAATATGGCCGCGTTGAACCCGAGAGTCTTGGCTTGGCGGCAGGAGGCAAGTCTGTCTTGTCCGGTGAAGATCCCCGCCTGGGGGATTTTTTGAGCCATCATGGAAGGTTCATCGCCCGCTTGTTTCCAGTTTCCGTGTATTTTGTAACCGTTGCTGAGGACCCCTCCCTTTTTTTCCCATGTTCCTTTGTATCCTCGGGTGATGATGGCGGGTTTGTAGCCCTGCTGAAGGAGGGTGGAGGCGAGGTGGATAACCAAGGGAGTTTTTTCAGATCCCCCGAAGGTGATGTTCCCCACGCTGATGACCGGGAGAGGAGCTTTTTGGGGGTGGATAAGATGGAGGCTGTAGAACCCATTTTTCACCTGGCTTCCCCTTTGGTAAAGGAAAGAGAACAGGGAGCGGTAACTTTTCATTTTTTGAGGAATATACACCATTCCCCGCTCCCTTTCAAGGTGAATCGACGAGTTTCATTTACTTTACATTAACAGGTTTATTCCCTATAATAGCGTTAAAATTTCGAAAATAGGAGATAGAGGATGTGGAGAAAAACAGCGGTTATCTTTCTTTCGATGGGTCTCATTTTTGTTTCTTTTAACTGCCAAAAGAAAACCCAGGTCAAAGGGCTTGACCTTGAAGTCAGTTTTTCAGAGGAAAAGCTCTCGGACCATCTGATCACAGATATGCAGTACACCTGGAAAACCGATAGTGAATTTGAGAGGATGAGCCGGGACTACCATGTATTTGTTCATTTTTGGCATAACGATAATCTGTTGATCCAGGATGACCATGTTCCCGAAGTCTCCCCCTCCCAATGGAAAGAGGGTGAGGAATACACATACAAGCGGAGAATCTATATACCTGAATTCATTGATGTGTTTGACCCCAACTTCAAAGGAAAAGAAAAGTTGAAATTAGAGGTGGGGCTTTTCTCTCCTTATGACCAGACAGGAAAAACAAAGCATAAAGTGATGCAGAAAAAATTAGAGGTTTATCCCCCGCCTGCGGACACCCCGGAAGTGATTTATGAAGATGGATGGTATGATTTGGAGAGAAATCCCAATACTTACTTAAAGAAGTGGAGATGGACCGCTAAGAAAGCCCGGTGTATCATTGATAATCCCCATCGGGATGCTCTGCTGGTCATTAAAGGGGGAGTGAATATGGATGCAGTGAAAAACCAAAAAGTGATTTTTAAGATCAACGACATGACTCTGGATGAATTTGTCCCCGAGAAAAGTCACTTTGAGAAATCGTACAACATAAAGAAAGAAATGTTGGGAGAGAAAGGCGAATTTCATCTCACCATTGCCACAAATAAAACCTTCATTCCCGCAGAAATTTCCCCCGATTCCAATGACAAAAGAGAGCTGGGAATACAGATTTCCTTTATTTATTTCCGCTGAGAGTAGTTGAGGCCCACCTCCTGAAGGCAGGTGGATGGGTGAAAGAGTTGTTCCCGATTATTATTTAGAAAAAATTATTATTTAGAAAAAGGGGTGTGAATCGTTCAGGTTAATTGGTTCCTCTCACTTGTTTTTCCAGTTTTTGGGCTTTCTGCTGGGCTTTTTTAAGGCGGAGATGAGTTTCACTGATGTCTTTTTTGATTTTGGCGCGAGAATTCATCTCGTCCATACTGTAGAATTTCTGCCAGAGAGCTCTCAATTTGAGGGATAAAAGTTCCACATACTCCTTGGCCTTTTCCCACTTTTCTTTCAGAGTCCCGTTTTGATCGTCGGACCCTTTTTTATCTAAATTTTCCTCTGAAGAGGAGGATGGGGAAGGAGAGGTGGTTTTTTTGGAAGGTTCAGGGGGAGATTGGGGAGCGGAAGCTTTTGGCCGGGGTTTGGGTTTCATTTTCTTTTTCCCTTTGGCTTGAGGAATGGAGACTGCTGCATGGAGTCTGGCTTTTTTGAGGTCTGCGTTGGTGATCTCCACGCTCTTCTTTCCTTTCAATTTAGCTCTTCGTTCTTTTTCTTTTTTGGAAAGTTCCACCACGTTCTGGGAAAAAAGGAGGGAAGAACCAAAGGAGAGAACCACCCACAGGATAATAAATTTTTTTATTCTCATCATCCCTTTGATTACTAATATAATTAATGAACAGAGCGCTGTCAATGAAACCATATTATTATTTTTCTCTCTCTCCGAGGGTACTGTAACGGGAAGTGTCTTATAATCGAGAAAAGCGAGAAAAGAAAGAAGAGTTAATTGCGTTGCTCGCGTTACTTGCGTTAAGAGGTAGCGAGAAAAGCAAGACGAGCGGGAAAAGCGAGAAAGGCGAGGAAGTAATTCAATATGAGTCTTTCTTTGGGGATGTGGCGGTACGGACAGAGAGATGGGTTCCGTCGGAGGTGATTTCTACGGCTCCATGAATATCGGTTCTGTAGACCCGGGCCCCCGTTTTCTTGTAGTTCTTTAGAGGCTGGGCGTCAGGAAACCCGTAGGGATTGCCTTTTCCCACACTTATCACCACTGCTTTGGGGTTAACGGCCTTTAGGAAATCCATACAACTGGAGGAATTGCTTCCATGGTGAGGGGACTTGAGCATCTGGCTCTGAATGTCCTTAAAATGGCGGACGATTTGTTTTTCCACAGAGTCTTCGATATCCCCGGTCAAAAGAAAGGAAGTTTCTCCGTAAGAAATTCGAAGCACCAGAGATTGATTGTTGTGTGTCTTGGGAACCAGAGGATCATCCTCAGGGGGGTGGAGAACATCGATGTTTATTTTCCCTTTATCTAAGGAGTCTCCGCGGAAGATTCTTTTTTTTTGGACAGAAAGGGGAAGAAGTCTTCTGAATTCGGCGTAAGAAGGGTTCTCTGAAGGAGAGTAAGCTTCCCAGTACTCTTCGATGCGGAAGTTTCGGGCGATGGCTTTCAGCCCATTCAGGTGGTCTGGATGAGCATGGGTGAGGACCAGATAATCGATCTTTTTTATTCCTTTATTCCACAGGAATGAAGAGACCACGAATTCGCCGAGATCAAAGGAGCCTAAGCGGGATCCTCCCCCATCGATGAGCATCTTCTCTCTGCCGGGAAACTCTACCAGTATAGAATCCCCCTCTCCCACGTCGATGAAGGTGGTTTTGAGGTTTTGGGAAGTGGGAGTGAAAGGATAGAGGATAAGCACTCCTAAGAACCCTAGAAAAAAGACCCAAGTGGCTGGTTTTTGACCTTTCCATCGGGAAGGTACTAGAAAAAGGAGAAGGAACAAAAAATAACCGAGCAGGGTCCATAGATGAGGGGTAGGGATCCGGTAGGAGAGGAAAGAGAGGGGATCCAGGATATGGGAGATGAATAGAAGGGCCTCGATGAGAAAATGGAGTCCTTGGGAGAGAAGCTGAGCCAGAAATGTGTGGATGAAAGAAAGGGCCAAAAAAATGTATCCAGCTCCCATGATCACTCCCACTAGAGGAAGAGCCGCATAATTTAAAAGGAGGGCTGAAAAGGTCACTCTGTTGAAGGAATGAACGATGAAGGGAAGGACCCCCAGTTGGGCGGTAAGTGAAAGGACAAAGATTTCGCTGATCCGCCAAGGGAGCCGAGGAAGGAATTTAATGATTTTAGGAAAGAACAAGATGATGGAGAAAGTGGCGGCAAAAGTGAGCTGAAAGCCCAGGTCAAATAGGCTGAAAGGATTGAATAGGAGGAGGAAAAAGGCACTGATGGCGATGGTGTTGATCAGATGAGCATTTTTCCAGAGAAGTTTTGCCAGGAGAAAGGCCACCGCCATGATGGTGGCCCGGAGGACGGAAGGCCTTCCTTCGACCAAAAAAGCGAAAAATATGAGAATAACAATCAACAGGATATAAGAAACCCTTTGGGGAAGTTGAAACAGTCTGAAAAGTGAAAACAGGAAAAAGGAAATGATGGCGATATGAGCCCCAGAGATGGCAAAAAGGTGAAAAATTCCTGCACTCTGAAGAGATCGAGTGATTTCTTGATTCATCCTTCCTCTTTCACCAAGAAGGAGAGCTTCCAGTACAGCACCTTGTGAGGAGAGGGAGGGGGAAGGAGAGGAGGTTGAGGTTAAGGTTGAGAAATGGTTTTCGATTTTTTTTTGGAGCGTGCCTCGGAGCACAGAAAATATCCTAAGGGGAGAATATGTGGGGCCTGATTTTATTTTTTCAACAAGCTGAGGACTTTTGGTGAAAGCCCGTTGGTGAATGTTTTTGATTTTTAGGTAATGGTTGAGAGGCGTTCCAAAAAAATTCCGAAATCCTTGAAACTGACTGATTTTGGCAGAAATTTTAACCCGGTCTTTCACATGAAGGTCTAACCGGGAAGAGGAATCATCAGAACGGAGGACAGAAACTCTCAAATTTCCTTCTATATTCCGGGTTTCTTTCTTGTAGGAGACTCTATCCACTTTCAAATAGAGATAGTCTCTGTCCTTTCGTGGGGAAATCGATTTATACAGATGGCCGTAAAAGTCCATATATTCCGAAGCTTGCAACCGGCGGAGAGGATTCTGTTGGTAATTTTTATTTTGATGGAGGTATAGAAGAGCCCCTAGGAGGAAAAAGGAGAGAAGGAGGAACACAAAACAGATGGGGTGTTTTCGAAGAAAAAAGAAAAGCCAGGTCAGGCTGAAGGAAGCGGCGAGGGAGGGAATGAGAACGGAGGATGGAACCGGAGCCAGAAAAGAGAAAAGGATTCCGGATGCCAAAGAAAGGGCCAGGTAAAGAAAAGGAAAAGCCATGATCAGAGGTCAGGCATGTTTCCTTCCAGGTCACTCTGGGATTCCAGGGCATCTATAAGGAGATGGCACAGGATGCGGATTCCCAGATAAATGGACCCTTCATCCGGGCTGAAACCAGGGCTGTAGAGAGGGGCCATTGATTTTTGCTCTGGAGGCTTGCTTCCGAGGAGAAAGAAGAATCCAGGAATCTTTTCGCAGAAATAGGAAAAGTCTTCCGAGATCAACCGGGGAGTCAGATGTTTGACGTGGTCCTTTCCTATTACCCCATACAGAGAGGGGAGGATGATTTGAGCCAATTCAGGATGATTGTACACCGGAGGGGAACCCTTTTGATAGTGGAAGGAATAGTCTGCCCCCACTGGAAGAGTGACGCCTTTCACTACTTTTTCGATCAATTGGGGAATTCTTTCTCTGGCTTGGGAGTGAAAGGTCTGGATGGTTCCCTCCAGGCGGACCCGAGGAGCTGTTATATCGGACCGGATCCCCCCCTGAATTTTCCCCACAGACACCACTGAGGGTTGAGTGGGATCGGTAGTTCTATTGAGGATGTTTTGTAAGTTGACTATGATTTGGGAAGCCAAGGTCACCGCATCGATCCCTTTATGGGGACGGGCTCCGTGAGAAGGGGTGCCTTTGACCACCACGGTAAACCGGTCTGAACTGGCTAAAGCAGGCCCGGGCGAAAAAAGGACAGTCCCCAGTTTGACCGGCCATACTCTGAATCCGAACATGGCTCCCACCGGAGGGTTTTTCAATACTCCTTCCTGAATCATCAAACGAGCTCCTGTGGTTTTCTCCGGATTATCCTCCTCTCCTGCAGGCTGAAAGATGAATTTGATGTTTCCTTTGATTTCTTCTTGGAGAGAGGTGAGAACCATGGCTGTTCCCAGGACAATGGACATATGGATGTCGTTTCCACTGGCATGCATGATTCCTGGATTTAATGATTTGTAAGGGAGGTTGGTCGATTCTTGAATGGGGAGGGCGTCCATGGGAGCCCGGACTCCCACGGTGAGACCGTTATCGTTGCCTCTGAGAAGAGCTACCACTCCGGTTTGGGCCACTTTTCGGTGGACCTCCAGGCCTAAAGAGAGAAGTTTGGAGGCCAAAAGCTTGGAAGTTTCATATTCTTGGTGGCTGAGTTCTGGATTCATGTGGAGGAAACGCCGAATTTGGGTGATTTCTCTTTGGTGTTTGGTGATTTCTTTCTCAATCCGGGAAGAAGGGACCTGAGCCACAGTCAGGCTGGAAGAAAACAGAAAGATAAAGCTCAGTAAAAGAACCCGTCCGTTTTTGGAAAAGAGAAACATAGGATTATGGTAGGATGACCCTGAAGGAAAGTCAAGAAACAGGTCATATGTAGAGGGTTTCCTGGAAGGTTCCGTAGACTTCTTTGAGGACGGAGGAGATTTCTCCCAGAGTGGCCATAGACTCCACGGCTTCGATCATGGGAGGGAGGAGATTCTCTTCCTCCATGGCCGCTTTCTTCAGGTCATGAAGTTTGCTTTGCACCTCTTTCTCCGTTCGGTTGTTTTTTATCCTTTGAAGTTTTTCCACCTGGGATTTTTCGACTTCTTCGGGAGGGTAGTGAAGCTTAAAAAAGGTTTTTTCTTCCTCATCCCTATACTGATTTACTCCTACCACAATCATATTTTTCTTTTCTACCTCCTTTTGGTAGGCGTAAGCACTTTCCTGAATTTCTTTTTGGATGAAACCTTTCTGGATAGCCTGGAGCATTCCTCCCATGTCCTCAATCTTTTTCAAGTACCTTTTCACTTCCTGCTCCACCCGGTTGGTGAGCGTTTCCAGGAAATAAGAGCCTCCCAAAGGGTCCACCGTATCCGGGACTCCACTTTCATGAGCGATGATTTGCTGGGTGCGGAGAGCGATGCGTGCTGATTCCTGGCTGGGAAGGGAGAGAGCTTCATCCCTGGAATTGGTGTGGAGGGATTGAGTGCCTCCCAGGACTGACGCGAGAGCCTGGAGGGCCACTCGAACAACATTGTTTTCAGGCTGCTGGCTGGTCAGGGTCGCACCACTGGTCTGGGTGTGAAATCGGAATTTCCAGGAACGGGGATTTTTAGCCTGGAATTTTTCTCTTACCAAATGGGACCAAAGACGACGGGCGGCCCTGAATTTAGCCACTTCTTCAAAGAAATTATTGTGAGCGGATAGGAAAAAAGAAAGCCGGGGGGCGAATTGGTCCACCTCCAGTCCCGCGTCCAGGGCTGCCTGAATGTAGGTGGCGGCATTGGCCAGAGTGAATGCCAGCTCCTGCACGGCGGTGGCCCCTGCTTCCCGGATGTGATAACCGCTGATGCTCATGGTGTTCCAGTGGGGAACCTGACTGTGGCAGAAAGACAGAAGGTCTGTGATGATTTTCAAGGAAGGGTGAGGCGGATAGATATAGGTCCCCCGGGCTATGTATTCTTTGAGGAGGTCATTCTGGATGGTTCCAGACAGTTTATCCCAGGAGATGTTTCTTTTCCTGGCTAAAGCCAGGTACATAGCTAAAATGACCGCAGCGGTGGCGTTGATGGTCATGGATACACTGACTTCGTCCAGAGGAATACGGTCAAAAAGCACTTCCATATCCTGGAGAGTGTCGATGGAGACCCCCACTTTTCCCACCTCTCCTTGAGCTTGAGATTGATCGGAGTCGAATCCCAACTGCGTGGGGAGGTCAAAGGCCACACTCAATCCGGTTTGTCCCTGAGAGAGAAGATATCGGTATCTTTGATTGGATTCTTCGGCGGTGCCAAAGCCCGCATACTGGCGCATGGTCCACAATTTTCCCCTGTACATCGTGGAATACACGCCTCTGGTGAAAGGGTATTCCCCGGATTCTCCCAGCTGCTGGGAAGGGTCAAATTGGGAGAGGTCTTCGGGTTTATAGATCCGTTTTATCTCCAAACCCGAAGGAGTGACAAATTTTTCTTTTCTCTCCTTTTTTTTAGACATTAAAATTGACCCCCGAATATGAGGTTGGATAATAGGATTTCAAATGAAACTTTATGACAGAAATCGGTTGAAAGGATTGGTTCCAGCGTAGCATCCTTTCTCTTTAAGCTGCTCTTCAATTTGGAGAAGTCGATTGTATTTGGCAACTCTTTCGCTGCGGCTCACAGACCCGGTTTTGATCTGGCCCCCGTTCAAGGCCACACTGAAGTCGGCTATGAAAGTGTCCTCAGTTTCTCCGGAACGGTGGGAGATCACGGCTGAGTAATCATTTTTCTGGGCATATTGGACAGTTTCTATGGTTTCAGTTAATGTTCCTATTTGATTCAACTTGACCAGAATAGAATTTCCGATCCCTTTTCCCACCCCTTTTTTGAACCGCTCCAGGTTAGTGACAAAAAGGTCATCTCCCACAATCTGAATTTTCTCTCCGAATTCCTGGGTCATGACCTTCCAGCCTTCCCAATCGTCTTCAGAAAATCCATCTTCGATAGAGATGATTGGGTACTGGTCAATCAAGGAGTGGTAGAACTGGATCATCCCGTCTATAGATTTTTGGGAACCGTCCGATTTTTTCAAGACATACTGATTGTCTTCATAGAATTCCGAAGCCGCTATATCCAGAGCCAGATAGATTTCTCCACCCGCCTGGTACCCCGCTCTATCAATACTTTCCAGGATTAACTCGATGGCTTCTTTATTGGAGCTGAGGTTGGGAGCAAAACCTCCTTCGTCTCCAATAGCTGTGCTGTAACCTTTTTCGCGAAGAAGTTTTTTCAGGTATTGGAATACTTCCGCAGACATTCTTAGGGCTTCAGAAAAGCGGTCCCTTCCCACCGGGGCGATCATGAATTCCTGAATATCCACGTTGTTGTCGGCATGAGATCCCCCGTTGAGAATGTTGATTAGAGGCACGGGGAGAATATAATCTTCTCTTTTGCTCAGGTAGTGATAAAGGGGCAAACCCTGAGCATGAGCAGCGGCCTGAGCCACAGCCATTGACACTGAAAGGATGGCATTGGCTCCCAATTTGTTTTTGGAAGAAGTCCCATCCATCTGGATGAGTTTTTCATCAATCTTTTTCTGGGAGAGAGCGTTCCACCCGGTGATTTGAGAAGCGATGACTTGGTTGACATTGGAGACAGCCTTCAACACTCCCTTTCCTAGAAAGCGGCTGGAATCTCCGTCTCTCAATTCCAGGGCTTCGTGCTTTCCTGTGGAGGCTCCGCTGGGCACGGAAGCCTCTCCATGGGCTCCCAATTGAAGGAATACCTGGGTGTTTATAGTGGGATGGCCTCGGGAATCCAGGATTTCCCGGGCTTTGATTTCTGTGATATTAAAAAGATTTTCCTGGGAATCAATCATGGACCCTTAGCCATGGTCCTCAAAGCTTGGAACGAATCAGATTATGATTCTTTCGGTTTTTCTTCCTTTTTTTGGGGTTCTTCTTTTTTAGCGGTTTCTTCTTTCTTCTTTTCCACGAAGTCTTTGATGGCTTCCACTCCTTCTTGAGATTTTCCTTTAACGGTTTCGTATCCCTTTTCAGCTTCCTGGGCTATTTTTCCGTAACTTTCTTTAGCCCGTTCTCCTGTTTTGGAGGCTGTTTCTTGAATCTTTTTCCTGGTTTCTTCCCCGCTTGTCGGAGCGAATAAGATACCCAGTACAAATCCTGTGGCTGTTCCGAGGAGAAAAGAGAGAGTTACCTCTAAGCCAGAAGAATTTTTATCAGCCATTTTTTATCCTCCCTTTGATTTTTTTTGTTTTTTTATTTGACGCCAACCAAACCGGATTATAGGAAAAAGCAGAGACCAGTATCGGGAACTCGGTTTGATCACTCTCATGGCTAAAAACCATGAAATTTCGGAAAAGCTGACGGCTGTTTTCCTGGCGGCTTCCAGCATTTCCCCCGCTTCTTCCATTTTAGTGTTGACTTTAAGACTGGTCTCCTGAAGGCTGGATGCCAGATTCCTTATTTCCACAAAAGTTTCTCCCGCTTCTCTGACAGTGCGGCGGAGTTGAAGGAGAAGCACTACCAGGACAGTGACAGCCACCACGGCGGCAATGGTCAGGACCAACAGTAAAAATTGGTTTAAAGTCAGCTCCATATTTCTAAACCTTTTTGAATATTTGTTATAAAAATAAAATAAACCTCTGGTGTTGTCAACTAGAAATTCACTGAATAACCCCATGGCGGATAATATTTTTTTAAGATGGGGCCTATAAAATTTAATGTGGGGTCAAATTTAATGTGGGGTCGGACCGAGCATAAGTTACTGATAATAAAGTCATTACTTCCATAAGATTTTTCTTACATTGGGAAGTTTGTAGATCCTTTCGATTTTTTTCAGGATTTGAGAGAAATCCTCTTTTCCTTTTGACTCTAAACTCTGTTCCCATTCCTTGAAGGTGGGGGCGGCGGTGAATCGGTAATTTTTACGCTGAAGCCGGATAATCCCTCTCAAAGCCAGCCATTGGGTGATGAGAAGTAAAGCAAGGAAGTAGAAAAAAACGTTGGGCCCCGGAAGAAAGGCCGCCAAGCCGCTCACAGGGAGGAGGATGACCTCACCGAGGAGAAGAAATATATGTTTGGTTTTTTGTCGGTTCAGAAAATGGGAAAATTTTTTCTTTATTTTTTTTTCCTCGGGATCCCCAGAATAATAAATTTGAATATTTTTTTCCTTGATTTTGAGAGCTTTTTGAAAAGCCAGTTCTTGGACCAAGGTTCTCTGAGGAATCCGCATGATTTTTTGTTTGGCCCTTTCCCATAATTTCTTCCCCCGGGAAAGCTCCTCCTGGACATCTTTGGGGGGTTCCGATGAGAAAAACCGGTATCTCTTTTTATAATCAAGGGTGAAGAAGAATTTCATGGATTGGCTTATTTTAGCACAAGGAGAAAAATTCTCACAAACCCGGATCTTATCTTCTTTGGTTGAGGAGGTAGATGAAGAAGGGGGCTCCGACCACAGCGGTGATGATGCCGATGGGGAGTTCGGTGGGAAAAAGAAGAGAACGGGCCAACAGGTCCGAGTAGATGAGAAAGGTGCCCCCCATCAAGGAAGAAAAGATGAATAAATTTCGGTGGTCCGGGCCGATGAGAATACGAACCCAATGAGGAATGATCAGCCCCACAAAGCCGATAATCCCACTGACTGAAACAGAAGCAGCTGCCAGAAGAGTCGCCAAGGCCAGAAATATTTTTCGGACCCGGTTCACCGGGCATCCCAGGGATTGAGCTGTTTCGTCTCCCAAAACCAGCAGGTTCATCTCTTTAGCCAGCCATTCTGCCCCCACAAAACAGAGCAGAAAGTAAGGGAACACCGCATTCACCTGGTTCCAATCGGAGAGAGCAAAACTCCCTAGAAGCCAGAATACGGCCTGTTTGAAAGATTCGGATTTAAAAAAAATCAAGAAAGAGGTAAGAGAGGAGGCCAAAGCTCCCGCCGCGATCCCTGTAAGGAGGAGAGTTTCCACCTTATACACACCCTTTCGTTGGGAGAGGATGTAGACAAAGGAAACCAAAGCAAAACCGGAGGCAAAGGCGAAGACATTTTGAAGAGACAGCCCAAAGAATTGGATGTTCCATCCCAAAAAGATGGAAAGAACAGCCCCGAAAGAAGCTCCCGATGAGACTCCTACCACAAAAGGCCCGGCCATGGGATTTTGGAAGTATCCCTGGAGGATGGCTCCGGAGAGGGAAAGGCTGGCTCCCACCAGAAATGCCAGAACTATTCGAGGAAGACGCAGGTCTATGAATATGGTGGCGTAGGTCTGGTCCTTATGAATGAGAAAATTCCACAGGTCTGTGAAACTAGTTTTTACCGGGCCATGGAGAAAGGAGATGAACAGCCCAGCTCCCAGGAGAACAAGAAGTATCCACAGGAGTCTTGATTTTTGAATGGGTTTTTTCATGGTGTGGGATGGAATCGCTCAGGATGACAGATTCGGGCCAATTGAGAGAGAGCTTTGAGAAGCCTGGGACCCGGCCGAGTAGCCAGATCTTCATCCATAAAATAAATCCGATTTTTTTTGACAGCCCGGATGTTTTGAAGGTAATCCCGGCTTTGGAACCACTCTTTGGCTTCGGTGAACTGCTTTTTAGATCGGCTCAGGATAATGATGATATCTGGGTCTTCATGGAGGATCTGTTCTCTATTGAACAAGAGCCACCGCCTGGAAATACTTCCTGCGATATTGATGGCTTGAGCTTTTTGGATTAAATCATGGATGAAGCTTTCTTCTCCGCTGGTCCAAAAACCCTTTCCGTGAAGAGAAATGAAGACCTGGGGCTTTTTCTGGACTCCTTGAAGATTCAACTGGATTTGATGGGCTCTTTCTTTAAGAAAATGAACCAGCCTCTGGGCCTGGGGGCGCTTGAGAGTGACTGTCCCTATTTTTTGGATAACAGAGAAGACCGATTCCAGGGAAGTTCCCATTTGAAGGACAAACACAGGTAAGTCCAGACTGTGGAGGCGTTTGAGAATCCTTAAAGGATTACCCCGAAAGGCTATGATCAGGTCGGGATTCAGGGCCTGGATCTTTTCAATATTGGGATCCAGCATCCCTCCGATGACTTCCTTGGTGGAAGCTTTGGGAGGATAATCACAGTACCGGGTGACTCCGATGGTATGGTCTCCTAATTCTAGGGCAAAGAGGATTTCGGTGATGTTGGGAGCCAGAGAAATGATCCTTTGAGGAGATCGCTGGAGATGAAAGGTATGACCCAGGTCATCGGTGATGACTTTGTCCTGATTCCCCCAAACGGGAGAGAGCAGACCCCAAAGCAGAGAGAGACATATAAGTATCGTTTTTTTCATTTCTTATTCGCGGAATGGAGGATCAGCGAAATTTCCGGTTTGTGAGTGTGAAGATTTTTTCTTATATCTACCTCCGCATCAAAGACTTCCCGGATGGTTTGTTTGGTCACCAGTTTTTCAGGGGGGCCTTGAGAGTGAATTTTTCCTTCTTTAAGAAACATGATGTTCTGAGAATAGGGAATGGCCAGGTTGAGGTTATGTTCGGTGGATAAAACAGTCTTTCCTTTTTCCTGCTGAAGATCACGTAGGATATGGTAGATTTCGATCTGGTAGCTGATGTCCAGATGAGAACTGGGTTCATCCAGAAAGAGAACAGGAGTATCCTGAGCCAGAGCCCGAGCAATGAACACTCTTTGGCTTTCTCCTCCGCTGAGATGGGCGATCTTTTTATCCTTTAAATGAGAGATCTTGGTTAGCTCCATGACTTCTTGAATGATTTTTCTGTCTTCCCGGGTGATTCCCCCAAAACGTCCCTGGTGAATATACCGGCCCATCATGATGATTTCCTGAACATCGAATTCAAAAGAAAGGGGGAATATTTGGGGGACATAGGCAATCTTTTTGGCAATCTCTCTGGGGGAAAGGGTCAGAAGCTTTTGGCCCTCCATAGTGATTTCACCTGAAGCGTTGGTAAGGAGACCCTGGAGAGCTTTGAGGAGGGTACTTTTTCCGGAACCGTTGGGGCCCAGGATGGAGATGAATTCACCCCGGTGAAGAGAGAATTCGATTTCGTTGATCACATATCCGTTTTCGTACCCGGCACAGAGGTTTTCGACTTCCAGCATAGCCATGATATCAATCCACTCGGGAAGACAATCAATCTTTTTATCTCACATTCTTTTCCAAACGCCTTTCTTTGTCAAGGTGGGAAAGATATTCCAAAGGAGGGAATGAGTTTTTCTTAAGGAGGAACCGGGAGAATGGTTAAAGGAAGAGGTCACTGAAGAGGGAGCAAACCCAAGGCGTCTGCCCTTTCTTTTGGAAGCATCCCCAAAACCGTGATGAGTATAAATATCTCCACATATTGGAAGGGGTGAGGGATGGGGGGTGACGACCCCCCATCCCTCACCCCCTATTACGGAAATGGAAATGCTTACCCTTCTTCTCCGTATCTTGACTTTTTGGGAGGAGAGAGGCTAAGATTGGTTAATGATTTTAGAGTGGAGGAAGGAATATTAGCGTAGGCCTTAAAAAATTCTCTTAACTCATTCATGTTCTTTGTTTTATTATAAGTATCGGAATTTTTTATAAATTTTTCATAAGGGCAACTCACTACGAACCATGAAAATAGATGATTGGTCCTTCCTGCGAGTAAGCTTGGGCCTGCGAGACCAGGTTCAGGTATCTCCAATGGATAAGACTGGAGACCTGGTCCAGACCGGGTTGAGACTTGGACAAACCAGATGAAAGAAATGGCTTTATCCGAACCAATAATTCAGGATAATTGAGAGTGATGATGAAAGAAGATTACAATTTCAGTAAAATCGAACAAAAATGGCAGAAGATCTGGGAGGAGAAAGGGGCGTTTCGCAGCATCGAAGATCCCCAGAAAAAGAAATTTTATTGTCTTGAAATGTTTCCTTATCCTTCCGGCCGCATCCATATGGGACATGTACGCAATTATTCCATTGGAGACGTGATTTCTCGTTTCAAGATGATGAAGGGTTATAATGTCCTCCACCCTATTGGATGGGATGCTCTGGGGATGCCCGCTGAGAATGCCGCAATTCAACGGGGCATACATCCCCAAAAATGGACTTCAGATAACATCTTCCATATGAAGAGACAGTTGAAGCGAATGGGTTACAGTTATGATTGGTCCAGAGAAATCAACACTTCCCATCCCGATTACTACAAATGGAACCAGTGGATATTTTTAAAACTCTATGAACAGGGCTTAGCTTACAGGAAGAAAAGCAAGGTAAACTGGTGTCCGCGGTGTCAGACAGTGTTGGCTAATGAACAGGTGATCGGAGAAAAGTGCTGGCGGTGTGACTGCCAAGTGATCCCCAAAGAGATGGAACAGTGGTTTTTGAAGATCACTCACTATGCGGAAGAGCTTCTCTCCGGTCATGAAGGGATGAAAAACTGGCCGGAGCATGTTTTGACCATGCAGAGGAACTGGATAGGAAAGAGCACAGGGGCTGAGATTGAGTTTCCTATGAAAGAATCTTCCCGTTCGATCAAAGTTTTTACCACCCGGGTGGATACCATATATGGGGCTACTTTTTTGCTCCTTTCTCCCGAACATCCTTTAACTGGAGAATTGATCAAAGATTCTTCGGAGAAAGAAAAACTGAAACAATGGATGGAGCAAAACCGAAAAGCTTATCCCGGAGACTTCACTCCAGGAGAAGGAGAGAAAGAAGGGATCGATACAGGAGAAAGGGCCCTCAACCCTTTTACAGGAGAAACCATACCTATTTGGGTGTCTAACTATGTGTTGATGGAATACGGAACGGGAGCGGTGATGGCCGTGCCTGCCCATGATCAAAGGGATTTTGAATTCGCTCAAAAATATTCACTTCCTATCCGTGCTGTGGTGTCTCCTGATGGAAAACCCCCTTCTTCAAAGCTTCAACAAGCCTATGAAGACTACGGAGTGGTGGTTGATTCCGGGCCCTTTTCAGGGCAGACTTCTAAAGAAGCGATGGAAAAGATGGCCCGGTATGCCCAGGAAAAGGGATGGGGGGAGAAAAAAGTCCTGTACCGGCTCCGCGATTGGGGGATTTCCCGGCAGCGTTACTGGGGAACCCCGATTCCTGTGATCTACTGTGAAAAATGCGGGATTGTGGGGGTCCCTTATGAAGATTTACCTGTGAGACTCCCCTATGATGTGGAATTTAAAGGAGGAGAAGGGTCTCCTCTGGACAAGGCTGAGAGTTTCATTCACACCACCTGTCCCCGTTGTGGTGGAGAAGCCCGACGGGAAACCGATACCATGGACACCTTCTTTGACTCTTCCTGGTACTATTTTCGCTACTGTTCTCCCAAAGAAAACAAACTTCCTTTCCGTCCTGAGGATGTCAGCTACTGGCTTCCGGTGGACCTTTACATAGGGGGAGTGGAACATGCCATCCTGCATCTGATTTATGCCCGGTTTTTCTGTAAAGTATTGAGAGATTTGGGGCTCACAGAGATGGATGAACCCTTTCCTCATCTGTTGGCCCAGGGAATGGTGACCAAGGATGGCCAGGCCATGTCCAAGTCCAAGGGCAATGTGGTGGATCCGGATGATATGCTGAAAAAATACGGAACGGACGCCTTGAGGCTGTTTATCCTTTTTGCAGCTCCCCCCCAAAAAGAATTTGACTGGAATGAAAAAGGAATCGAGGGGACCCATCGCTTTCTCCACAGGATTTGGACTTTTTTCCAGCAAAATATGGGATTATTCCAGGACGAATCTCGAGAATCTTTCCAAGGTGTACTGGATGAGTCTTCATACAAACGGCTGGAGACCCGGATGCATCAGACAGTGAAAAAGGTCACCGAAGACATTGAACAACGCTACCATCTTAACACAGCCATTAGCTCTCTTATGGAGTACTTCAACCAGATAAAAAAAGAAAAGGACCGATTGGATCAAAATGAGAAGGGAGTCCAGCTGTTGAAAGAAGCCATGGAAAAGCTGTTGATGCTTCTTTCTCCTTTTGCGCCTTTTATCTGCGAAGAAATCTGGGAGAGCTCCGGTCATCCCCAACCTTTGATTGAGACTCCCTGGCCTTCGTTTGACCCGGAAATGGCCAAGGAAGAAACCGTGACTATCGTGGTTCAGGTCAACGGAAAACTGAGGGATCGGTTTGAAGCTCCCCGGGGTTTGGAGGAAGAGCAAGCCAGGGAGAAAGCTCTGGAGCTGGATAAGATACAAAGTCTGGTTGGGAATAAATCAGTGAAAAAGGTGATTTATGTCCCCAATAAACTGGTCAATATAGTCACTTAAATTAAAGAGAGGGTTTGATGAAGAAATTGTTGGTATTGTTTTGCGTTTGTCTTCTTATCCTCCAGTGCGGGTATCATCTCCGGGGAGTGGGAGGTTTTCTCCCCTCTCATATAAAAAAAATTAGTATCCCTATGTTCGAAAATTTAACCACACGGTTTGAACTGGATCTGACGCTGACTCAAAGTGTGATCGATGAGATGGTGGCCCGGAGTGACGTGGAGGTCACCGGAGATACCCAATCCGCCGATGCGGTCCTAGTCGGGGAGCTTTCTTCGTTTAATGTAAACCCCATCGCCTTTTCTGGTGAGGCCACCGCTGACAGGTACAACATCACCATTGTGGCCGACATAAAGCTGAGAGATTTGGTTTACAACAAGATTATTTTTTCCAACCCCAAATTTGTTTACAAAACAGAGTATGAG
The DNA here is from genome assembly GCA_018335295.1 of bacterium. Lineage (GTDB taxonomy): Bacteria > Acidobacteriota > Aminicenantia > Aminicenantales > Aminicenantaceae > JAGXKI01. Next base: position 20,097 of record JAGXKI010000036.1, read on the forward strand.
GTTTCCCAAGGAACCGATTTCGAAACGGTGGAAACAGAAGCCATCCAGGAAATTTCCCAGAAGTTTGCCCGGAGTTTGGTGATGACCATGCTGGAGGGATTTTAAAAGAGTGTACAGTTTTCTCCTGGGCAAAGAGATTAAGGAAGAAAATCTCCATCCCTGCTACTTTTTTTACGGTGAAGAAACCGCCCTCGCTCGTGAGTTTATCCAGGGACTGAAAAAGACATTTCTCTCTCCAGATGAAGATTTTGACAGCATGGAAACCTTCAATCTCCAGGAAAGCTCTTGGCCCCAAGTCGTGGATGCAGCCCGGAGCCTCTCCTTTTTTCAGGTTTCCTGGCGGTTGATTGTGGTGGAAGTTCCTCTTGATAAGAGTCAGAAGTTTTCCTCTTCAGACCGCAAAATTCTGGAAGATTATTTGGATAACTCTCCTTCTCAAACGATCTTAGTCATCCTCTCGCCGGGACGAAGAAACACAAAGGCTCCCCTTAACCAATTTTTCACTTCATATTCTTCAAATGTGGTGTGTGCCCGGGCATTGAGACCCTTAAAAGGGAAAGCTCTGTTTTCCTGGATAAATCAGAAGTTTTCTTCTGTGGGCAAACAGGCTCTTCCTGAAGTCAAAAGAAAGCTCGGAGAAATGACAAGGGGCGATTTAACTCTCCTGGAGAGGGAGATAGAAAAAATTGTCACTTATGTTGGGGACAAAAGAAGGATTGAGTTGGATGATCTCTATCAAGTCTCCGGAGGGGTTAAATCTTTTCGAGAGTGGGAGCTGACCCGCAGTATGGAAAAGGGAGATTATGATCAGATCCTTTTGGTTTTGAACAATCTTTTTCAGGAAGGAGTGAAACCTGAGTACATCATGGGGATGATGTCCAAGTTTTTTCGGGATTTGCTGCTCGCCAAATTGTGGTTGAAAGAGGGAGGAAAGGATCAAAAGGCCGTGTTTAAAGAGTTGAAACCTCAGATAAAAGAAAAATTCGGGCGTTTTTATACATCCAAATTCAACCAATTCTTTTCACTGGTCCGTTCCGTTTCCATCCAGGACCTCCATTTTTCTTTGAACGAACTGGAAGAAATAGATAGGAAATTCAAAACTTCAGGGATTGGACTCCAAACTCTTCTAGAGAGATTTGTTTGGAATTATTGTTTTTCAGGAAGGAGATGAGGGGGTTATTCTTTTTAACTTCCGGCTCAACCTGGATTTGTATCTATCACCTGTATTCTTGTGGATAGCTCCCTTTTTTACCGTTTTGTCTATCACAGAGAAGGTTTTGGGAAGAAGATGTTGAGCTTTCTCTTTATCATTATTCTGGATAGCCTTTTTCAATGCTTTGATGTGGCTCCGCATGGTGGATCGGTTTCTCCGGTTTACCGGGGTCCGTCGAAGAGTTTGCCTCCATCTTTTTTTTGCCGATTGGATGTTTGCCATTTTTTCTCCTCAGTTGAGATGATATGATAATGTATCTTATTTTTAAAGTCAACAAGCCTGGACTATTCATAAAAAAGGCCGATAATTTTGATAAACCAAAAAGCATGAATGAGATATTTCCAGGTTAGATGGATGCACCTTATATTTATTCTCGAAAACGGGTAAGGGATTGAGTTGACACAAAAAGATCAGAATCGAAAATTAGTCCGATCCACCTTTGCCGTATCTCTTCCCACCTTCATAAGCCGGATTCTGGGTTACCTCAGAGACATGCTTCAGGCTTTTTTTCTGGGAACCAGTTTCAGTGCGGATGCCTTTGCCATGGCCTACGTGATTCCCAATCTTCTCAGGCGTCTGACGGGGGAAGGGGCCATGACGGCTGCATTCATTCCTGTATTCACCCAGCTGAAAAAGGAGAAGACCAAGAAGGAGTTATGGAGGTTTGCTAACTCTTTTTTCTACGATTTAACCTTGGTCATGACCCTTGTGGTTGTTTTGGGAATTGTATTCGCTCCTCTTCTGGTTAAACTCATCGCCTTTGGGTTCGGGGAAGTTCAGGGGAAATGGGAATTGACCATCCTTCTTACCCGGATTATGTTTCCCTATATATTTTTGGTGAGCCTGGCCGCTCTGGCCATGGCTATCCTTAACTCCTTCAAGAAGTTTTTTGTCCCGGCTTTCACTCCGGTGCTTTTCAACCTTTCCATCATCACCATTGCGGTTTTGTTTGCCCCGAAAGCGGAAGAGCCGGCGGTGGTGTTTGCTGTGGGAGTAGTGGTGGGAGGGATTTTTCAGCTGGCTTTCCAGCTTCCTTTCCTCCGGCGGAAAGGGATGAGATTTAGGTTTGGTCTCACCTTCACCCATCCCGCTGTGCGCAAAGTCGGACGGTTGATGGTTCCCGGTGTTTTTGCTGTGGGGATTTACCAGATTAATTTTGCCATCAGCCGGACCTTTGCTTCTTTTTTAAAGGAAGGAAGTGTGGCTTCCCTGTACTATGCATCCCGGGTTCAGGAGGTGACTCTGGGGCTTTTTTCTATCGCCTTGTCCATCGCTCTTCTGCCCACTTTTTCTGAATTGGCGGCCCAGAAGGAGATCCAATCCATGAAGAAAACCTTGGTGTTTTCTTTAAGACTGATATTTTTCATCACTTTCCCGGCCATGGTGGGGCTTCTGGTGCTGAACCACCCTATTATTGAAGTCCTTTTTGAAAGAGGGGTGTTTGATGCGAAGTCCACAGCCATGAGTGCTTCCTGCTTGTTCTATTTTGCCTTGGGGATCCCTTTTATCTCCGGAGTCAAGATTTTTACTCCGGCTTTTTATTCCTTAAAAGACACCAAAACGCCGGTGAAGGTGGCCTTTTTGGTGATGATCAGCTACATTGTTTTTTCATTGGTTTTGATGAATCCTATGAAAGTGGAAGGGATTGCTCTGGCCTTATCCCTGGCTTCTCTCCTTAATTTTGCGGCTCTTTTTTATCTGTTGGAAAGAAAAATAGGAAAGGTCCCCAAAAAAGAAATTGGAGTCTCGGCCTTGCGGTCGGTCCTGCCCTCTCTGGGTATGGGGGGAGCTGTGTGGTTTTTCATAAAGCTTTTTGATTTCGACGAGCTGGTTTTTCTGGAAAAATTGGGAGCTCTTTTGGCTTCCATTCTGTTGGGAGTGATGATTTATGTTTTGTTGAGTTTGATTTTTAACTCCGAAGCATTGGTCCACTTTAAAGATATGTTTTCCCGGAAGAAAATACTGAAAGGAGACCAGGAATGAAAATTGTTTTGCAGAAGGTGAGAGAGGCAGCGGTGAAAGTTAACGGGGAAGTCCAAGGCCAAATTCAGAAGGGAGTCTGCCTTCTCATCGGAGTGGAAAAGGGAGACGGGGAGGAAGAGGCCCGCTATTTGGCCAAAAAAATTGCC
>JAGXKI010000037.1 GCA_018335295.1 bacterium
ACTTGGGTCTCTCCGATTTGGTAGGTTTTTGCGACGTTTTCGATGCGAATGAGATTGTTGTTTTCCATCTTTTCTTCCTTTTCTCCATTTTCAGATGATTTTTAGAAAGGACCTCTTCGAAAGCGCCTGTTTTCTTCATCCTTTTCGCCCTTGAATTCTGCTCCAGTGATCACTTTTTGTCCTTCTTCTAAGTTTCCTCTGAGGACTTCTGTGTAGGTGGTGTCTGAAATTCCTGTTTTGATGAGAACAGGCCGGATATCTCCGTTTTCTTTCAAAATCCATACCCGAGGAGGCTGATCTTTTCGAGTCCCGGTTCCCCCTGGCACCTGAGGCCTCTGTTTCATCCTCGCATCAGGGGGAGTTCTCGGTGTTTCCCCTTTTCCACTTCTTTGGCCCGCTCTTTCTTCACGCATCTCTTGGAACATTTCTTTCATTTCTTGAGGGGGCAGTTGAGGAGTGAACCGGAGGGCTGAGTTGGGAACACGAAGAGCATTCTGGGCTTCTCCCACGATGATGGTCACCGTGGCGGTCATTCCCGGCCGGAGTTTCATTTCAGGATTGTTTACTTTTACGATGGTGGTGTAGGTGACCACGTTCTGTTCAATCTGGGGAGCATACCTTACCTGGCTCACTTTTCCGCTGAATTCGTCATCTGGGTAGGCATCCACGGTAAACAGGGTTTTTTGTCCGTTTTTGATTTTCCCGATGTCGGCTTCATCTACACTGCATTCCACCTGCATTTGGCTGAGATCCTGAGCGATTTGGAAAAGAACCGGGGCTTGGAAGCTGGCTGCCACGGTCTGTCCTTCATTGAAATTTTTGTTGATCACCACCCCATCGATCGGAGACCGGATGATGGTGTGCTCTAGGTCCAACCGGCTGGAGTCCAGTTGGGATTTGGCCTGTTCCAGCCGGGCCTCCGCCGCCTCGACGTCGGCTTGGGCATTGTAGTATTGAGCTTCCGCATTCTCCTTTTCTTCATAGGAAACCAGCTCTTTTTCGAAGAGCTCTAAGGTTCTTTCGTATTTCCTTTTGGTGTTTTTCAGGGTGACTTTCGCTTTATTGAGGGAGGCCAGAGCACTCTGGTAGTTGGCTTCGTTTTGTTTCACTCTGGATTTGAAAAGCTCCTGGTCCAGTTTAGCGATGACCTGTCCTTTTTCTACCTCAGAGTTAAAATCCACATGTATGTTAGAAATTTTCCCGGACACTTCGCTTCCCACATCCACGGTGGTGACCGGGTTGAGGGTTCCGGATGTGACCACCTCTGATTGGATGTGTCCTTTGTCAACGGCAGCTGTTTCATACTGGACAGCATTGTTTTTAGAGCCGCTGGAGAGAGTGATTCCCAGCAGAATTCCAACTACGGCCACTACGATGACCGCTGCGATGATGATTCTCTTTTTCATTTGCGCTCTCCTTTTCTTGATTCAGATTTTTGTTTTTTTTGGAGAAATTCCTTCTTTCGTTTTTCCCTGAATTTTTGGATCATGGCCTCCATTTGAGCCCACTGCTCATCCGTTAAAACCTCTTTGATTTCATCCTGGAGCTGAGACCGCATAGAGGCGAATTTGTGATGGATTTGTTTTTTGAATTCTTTCAGTCTTTCTTCGTTTCTCTGGAAAATTTCCTTTATTTCTTCCTTTTGCTCTTCGCTTAGATTCAGTTTTTGGGCAAAAGTTTCCAGAGTGGGGAAATGGGGAGGGGGTTCTTTTTTTGGAGGTGTGGGTAATTTTTGAGCTAAAATATGGGTATCCAGTAGAATTCCACACACCACTCCGGTCGCGAAAAGAAAGATCATAGAGAGTATGATCCATAATTTATAGTGTTTTTTCATGGAAAATATCTCCTTATTCCGTTTTTATCCTGTTCTTCGAGAGAGGTGAAAATGAGCCGTAGGTTTTTCCTTTCCCATCCTTCCTCTTCTAAAAGATTCCGGGTTTTCTGAAAAGGGATTTGGTTTTGGATAAGGAGGATTTCGGACTGGCTCATCGATTTCTGTTTTGGGGGAAAGAGCAGAAGCACAGCTGCGGCAAAAAGAGCCACTACCAGGATGGAAAGAGGAATGGCCCGAAGCCCCCATTTTTCCCACAGAGACCAGGCTTCATATTTTTCTTGTTGGAGAAGTTTGGGTTTTAAGCGTTCCCAGAAATAGGGCTTGGGATCGGGGAAAGATTGATATCGCAAGGTGTCCAGAAGTTTCTGGTAGTCCCTTTGTTTTTGTTCACACGAAGGACAAGCTTGAATGTGCAGGTCCAATTTTCCCTGTTGTTCTTTGGTTAATTTTTTATCAAAGGAGCGAAGGATCCATTTTTCAGTCTTTTTACATTTCATGGTCTTTCTCCTTTATTGTTTAAAAATGGTTTTATTTTTTTTCTCAATAATTTTCGAGCTCTATGGAGACGGGAGTCTACTGTCCCCTGAGATATGTTCAAAATCCGGGAGATTTCTTCATAAGAGAGCCCTTGAATATCCCGTAGAGAGAGAATGATCTGATATTTGGGCGAAAGCAGTTGAATGGCTTTATGAAGAAGTTCACTCTGTTTTTCCAAAGCACGTTTATCTTCTCTCCCCTGGATCTGAGTATCGTGTAATGAATGGGCAGTGGATTCTTCAAAAGGAACTTGGAGGAACTTTTTTTCTTTTCTCAAATGATCTTTAATTTGGTTGACGGCGATCCGGTAGAGCCAGGTGCTGAACCGGGATTGAAATTTAAAACCCGGAAGAGCGAAGAAAACCTTGATAAAAACCTCTTGGGCTAAATCATCGGCTGTTTCTTGATTTCGAACCAAACTGTAAGCCAAATGAAACACCTTCCTTTTGTATTTTTTCACCAAGGCACCAAAGGCCTCTTCATCTCCCTGTTGACTCTGTTGGACGAGTTTTTCCTCTTCCATTCAATTCAACTCTTTTCAACCTCTATTAATTTAGACGGAGGTCGAACAAAAATCTTCCCTTTATTGTCCTGAATTAATTATCATCAGATATTTCCCTGAACTATTCATAAAAAAGGCCGATACTTATAATGAGACAAAGAACATGAAGGAGTTCCGAGAATTTCTCCAGGCGTCTTACCCCTTCTTTTCACACCCTGTGCCTCGCGCCGTCCCAACCTAACCCCAGCCATCTTGACTCGTGAATAATCCAGGTTAAAAGATTTTTTCAAGTCTGAAAAGCGTCGGCTAAGTTCTTTCACTTTAATGAATACGAAACTTGTCTAAGGAAGTTTCTTGACAATAAAGTCTCTATCGATGAAAATTTTTGGTTATGAGCGGTGGAAACCAGGATCATCCTGCTTCCCATTTGCTTCATCTTGCTCGAATGCCTTCTGTATGGTGTGCGGGGTGCGGCATCGGGATTGTGGTCAATACATTTATCCAGACAGTGCATAAACTCAATCTGGATCCCTCCGAGTTGTTTGTTTTTTCCTCTCAGCTTGGATGTACCGGTAAGATAGCTGAGTATCTCAAATTCAAACAGCCTCCCAGTAAAGAAAGAAATCTGTTCTTTTCGGCACTCCGGTTTAAGCAGAAACGGCCGGAGTCCCGGGTGGTGATTTTTTTCAACGAGAATGATTTGGTTGTTTCAGGAATCGATGACTTTCTGTTCTTATGTGAGAGAGGAAAAGGGGTTTTGGCGGTGTTTATAAACAGCTTCCTTCATCACCTCTTTCTTGAGCACAGGGAGTTGGAATGTTTTCCATTAGGAAAAAAGGTTCTGGAGAAAGAAAGCCAGTTTCTGTTTAATCTCCCCGGGGAGGTTGAAAAATGTGGAGCTTCTTTGGTGGCTCGATGGACTCCTCTTCACTGCCGTCGGCTTATGTTTTCCATGAAAAAGTCTTTTTCCAAACATGGTTTTTCCTTTATTGAAGTGATTTCTCCCTGCTTGATGTATCATGCCAGTGAGAGGGGTTTGGGGAAAAAACTCCACAGGATGGATGACTTTCTGAAAAATTCTGCTATCATGGACGGTAAGTCCAAAGATAATCTGGATACTCGAGAAAACCAGATTATCCTTGGAAATTTTGTGGATAACTGAGCCCATGGTAAGATTTCCAGGCAGTAAAAATTCAACCCATCACCATCCGGCAGACCCCCTTCTCTACACTGAGCTTCTCCCTACGGTGTGGTGTCATGGATGTGGAATAGGGACGACGGTTCATGCCTTTATCCAGGCTTTGAAGGACTCTTCGGTGGAGCCGAAGAAAGTGTGTGTGGTTTCGGGATTGGGATGTACAGGGAAGATTTCTACTTATATAAAACTTCGCTCTCATTCCGCTCCTTATGGAAATGTGGTGGGGCGGGCTGCTGAACTCAAAAAAGAAAACCCCCATTGGCATGTGGTGGTCTTCCTGAATAACGCTGATTTTCTTCTCACCGGAGCTAGGGATTTCATCGATGAGGCTCAAAAAGGCACAGATCTGATGGTCTTGTACATCAATAACTTTCTTTACACTCTGAACAAAACCCAGGCTTTTCCCATGAGTCCTTTCATAAGAAAATCTGTAGATGGAAAGTTTGATCTTCCTTTTAACATTCCTCATCTAGCTAAAACCTACGGAGCCCGGTATGTGGCCCGGTGGACTCCCCTCCAGAGCGGGTGGTTGAAGCATTCCCTCTCCGAAGCTTTGTTCAAGAGGGAATTTGGGGTGATTGAAGTGGTTTCGCCCTGTTTGATGTTCTCCTGTGATGAAGGGAGAATTCAGGATGCTGGGGAGAAAATGAAGTTTTATGACGACCGTTCGGAGTTCTGTTATGGAGAAAATACAGAAAACTTGGACTTGAGGAAGGAAGGGAAAATTAGGGTGGGGCTTTTTATTGAGTCCGGCCGCCCCCTCCAGGAGGATCACTCATGAAGTATGAGATTCATATCCTGGAGGAAAGATGTAAAGGATGCGGCATTTGTGTAGAAATCTGTCAGGCCGATGTTCTGGAACTTTCCCCGGAGGCCAATGAGAAGGGGATCCAAGTTCCTTATCCCAAAAAACCCGAGAACTGTCTCAACTGCGGGATGGGCGAGATGTTTTGTCCTGACTTTGCCATATATGTATGGGTTAACGATGATGAGGAGGAAGTGAGAGAATGAACCACCCCATTGTGAAGAAAAAAAAGCTGAATCATTTGAATTATCTGATCCGGGTGAAGGCTCCTCAGGTCGCGGAGAGGTTTCAGGCAGGTCAATTTGTCATCATCAGGATGCATGAGAAAGGAGAAAGGATTCCCCTTACCGTGGCTGAGGTCAACAAAAAGGAAGAAACCATCACCTTGGTCTTTCAGGTAGTGGGGAAGAGCACCCTGGAATTGAGTTCCATGAAGGCCGGGGAAGCTTTGTTGAATGTGGTGGGACCTTTAGGCAACCCTACCAAGATAAAAAAAATAGGTCGGGTTATCTGTGTGGGGGGAGGGACTGGAATCGCCTGTATCTATCCTATAATCAAAGCTATGGGCCGTGCCGGGAATGAAGTGACTTCTGTCATCGGAGCTCAGACCGCTTCGCTTTTAATCCTGGAAGATGAAATCAAGAAAGCCAGCCATCAGACTTTTGTGGCCACTGATGACGGGTCCCGAGGTTATCACGGCTTTGTGACGGATATCCTGAAAAGGTTGATCCATGAGTCTACAGCGAAGGAGATAGGGGAAGTGATTCTCATAGGCCCCGCTCCCATGATGAAGGTTGGAGCCGAGGTGACCCGGCCCTACGGCATAAAAACTCTGGCCAGTTTGAACACCATCATGGTGGATGGCACAGGGATGTGCGGAGGCTGCCGGGTTTTCGTCAATGGGGAAATGAGTTTGACCTGCATTGACGGGCCTGAATTTGATGCTCATGAAGTGAATTTTGACGAGGTCATCCGTCGTCTGGATATGTTCAAGGAGAAGGAAAAACTGGCTCTGGAAAACTATAAGAAGAAAGAAAAAAATCATGAAAATAGGTGGAAAAAGGGTTCCCATGAGGGAACAGCCTTCTGAAAAAAGGATTCAAAACTTCGATTCGGTTCCCTATGGTTACACCAAAGAGGAAGTGATCCAGGAAGCTCGGAGATGTATCCAGTGTGAGGGGGGTCCCTGTGAAACCCACTGCCCGGTGAGCATGAATATCAAAAAAATGATCCGGGAAATTGTGAGGGGCCGTTTTGAAGAAGCCTTTTTCACTATGAAAAAAGACAATCCTGTACCCGGAATCACCGGGCGGGTTTGTCCTCAGGAGTCTCAATGTGAAGGGGTGTGTCCTTTCCACCAGACCAAAAACGGGATCAACATCGGGAAACTGGAAGCGTTCGTTGCGGATTGGGCCATGGAGCGGGGAATTAAAGAGGAATTTCATATCAAAGAAAAGCCTCAGAAGATTGCGGTCATCGGGTCAGGCCCTGCCGGAATCAGCTGCGCTGTGGACCTCCGTAAATGGGGGTATAAGGTGACCCTGTTCGAGGCCCTTCATAAAGCCGGGGGAGTCCTTCAGTACGGGATCCCGGAGTTTCGTCTTCCCAAGAAAGTGGTGGATTATGAGGTTTCTTACCTCAGTGAAGTGGGAGTGGACGTCCGGTTGAATACTTTTGTAGGACAGAACATAACCTTTGAGGAATTACGCCGAGACTATGATGCGGTTTTCATCGGGACCGGAGCCGGAGCTCCCTTGTTTCTTCGGATCGCAGGAGAGGAGCTCAAAGGCGTTTACTCAGCCAATGAATTTTTGATAAGGGTCAACCTGATGAAATCCTATCGGTTTCTCGAATACGATACCCCTATTGTGTGTGGGAAAAGGGTGGGGGTTATCGGAGCCGGGAATGTAGCTATGGATGCGGCCCGGTGTGCCCGAAGGCTGGGAGCCGAAGAGGTGCATATTATTTACCGCCGGACTCAGAAGGAATCTCCGGCCCGGGAAGAGGAAATTCAGCATGCCCTGGAAGAAGGTGTGTGGTTGAAAGAATTGGTTTCTCCCAAAAAGGCGGAAGGAAGCTCTGAGGGTTGGCTCGAAGAGCTTGAACTCTACAGAATGAAACTCACTGAGGCCGATCAAAGCGGTCGACCCCGGCCGGTAAAGATTGAAGACAGCGAATTCAGGATGGAACTGAACACTCTGATTGAGGCCTTGGGAACGACCCCAAACCGTCTTTTCCTGAACAGAGCCTCGGAGCTGGAAGTGAATCAAAGACAGCTTATCGAAGTGGATGAAAACATGAAGACCAATATCGAAGGGATTTATGCCGGAGGCGATGCGATAAGGGGAAACGCCACGGTGATACTGGCTCTGGGGGATGGCCGAAAAGCAGCTCAAGCCATCCATGAGTATCTTTCCGAAGAGAGCTGAACCCAGTCCTCCTAAGAACAGGGGTTTGGAGCGGATCTTTTGTGGAGGCCTTGAGGAATTCTTTTAACTCCTCACGGCTTTTTGAGTTAATCCCTGGATGATGGAAAGATTCGAAAAGAGAAAGATCCTATTTTTTGTGGACGTTGGGATGACACACACTGCAGTTCATACGGGAGATCACTTTTTTCCCTTCAGCTTCCTCTTTTCCCTGTCCGTGGCATCCCCTACACACTGAGGAAACAGCGCTCATTTGTGTTTGGGGACTGAACTGGTCTTTGGCAGCTTGGTTTAAAAGTTTAACGGTGTATCCGGCAATGTCTGCCACCAAACGGGCACATCGTTCGGCTCTTTGTGGGGAAAAGGTGGAGAACCCAGAAGCTTGGGTCCATCGAGAAACCGAAGTATGGCAGAGGGTGGATTTGGACTGGGAAGCTTTCATCTCAAAATTTTTTTCCACTTTCACGGGTTCTTGAGGAGTGTAGACAGGAAGTTCTGTTTTCTCATACCAGGCAAAGATTTCACTGGTCAGCTGATTTCTCAAATTTCCCTGATGGAATAAAGCGACGGCCATGGCAGCTCCGTTGCAAGTTCCACAGAGACTTCCCCAGTGAGCCACTCCTCCCCCTCCATAGGAGCTCAGGATAAAAGGAAAATCCGTGTAAGGTTTTCCCAGATCTTCAGCTACCTGGCCGGCCACCGATCCAAAAACTCCGTACATGCAGCCTGCTTGGAAATAGTTTTTGTAGGCTCGGTTTTGAGTCTTTTCCACATCCAGAATTCGGTATTCCCAAGGAAACGGAGTTTCGGTTTTGTTTTGCGAAGATGGATTCAGTGATTCTATGTTAGCTCCAAGAAGGGTTCCTCCGGCTGCAGCTCCTAAAGTTAGAAATTCGCGGCGAGAAAAAATTTTTTTCATGAGTTTCTCCTCCCATATGAGTCCATTATGGAGAGGATTCAACACTCTCTCTGAACCAAATATGATTATAAGATTGCTTTTGAATGTCAACAGATATTCCCGGATCTGGAATGGAAATTTTGTTTTTATAATCAAAAATGCGAATTTTGGAGACTTCCGTTCGTCCTATTTAAGAAGGAGGGATTCCTCGAGAAACATGGAAAGGAAGGAGCCTTTTTTTAAAGGTCAGGGACACCGTTCCCGTCTTCGGGAAAAATTTTTAAAGGGAGGTCTACAGAGCTTTTTGGATTATGAGGTGGTAGAGCTTCTTCTGACTCTGGGGACTCCGCGGAAGAATTGTAAACAGCCGGCCAAGGAGGCCATTCAGAAATTCAAGACCTTGGGAGGGGTTCTGGAAGCCGAAGAGGAAGAACTCCAGGAGATCAAAGGGATTGGTCCGCATAATGTTTTTGGAATCAAGTTTGTGCAGGAAGTCTCCCGAATTTTTCTCAAAGAGAGGATCCTGAAAAAGCCTTTCTGTCATTCCTCTCAGGAAGTTTTTGACTATCTCTATCACACTCTGAGGTATTCGAAAAAAGAGAAATTTAAGATTCTTTTATTAGATACCAAAAATCAAATACTGGAAGAGAGGACCTGTTTTGAAGGGACAGTGAACACCAGCGCTGTTTATCCCAGAGAAATTATGAAAGCCGCTTTGAGGTATGGAGCCTCTTCCTTGATCTTGGTTCACAATCATCCCTCCGGAAATCCAGAGCCTTCCATAACCGATAAGGAAATCACCAAGGACATGGTTTTCGCGGGACACGTGATGGGGATTAAAGTGCTGGACCATATCATCATCGGAGGAAACCATTATTTCAGCTTTGCCGATGAAAGGATGATCGAAAAATATGATTATTTTTTTCAGGACTTCAGAAGAAAATATTAGTTCAATGTACTTCGGATTGGAAGGGATCTTCGCTGGAATGGGGTCGTGTCTTACATTATGACATTTGTTCTCTGAAATTAATTTGTTGAGGGGGCGGAGCCGCCATGGGGAATTAGAGAGAAAATAGGTCATTGAAAAAGGCTGGGATCAAGTGTAACCTTTGAAGGGAAGGAGGTTTTCATGGATAAACAGGAATCTCAAATGAAACCGATAGAGGAAATGGCTGAGAAAATAGGCATTGATGAATCCAGCCTGGAAAAATTTGGAAAATACAAAGCGAAGGTTTCTTTAAACGGGAAGGTTCAGTCTGAGAAAAAGAGAGGAAAACTGATCATGGTAACAGGGATGAGCCCGACTCCCGCCGGCGAAGGAAAAACCACCACAGCCATCGGGTTGGCGGATGCCCTGAATCAGTCAGGAGAAAAAGTAGTGACAGCGTTGAGAGAACCTTCACTGGGTCCGGTTTTCGGGATAAAAGGAGGGGCTACGGGAGGAGGCCGAGCTCAAGTGGTCCCTTCGGATGAGATCAATCTCCATTTCACCGGAGACATCCATGCCGTCACTGCGGCCCACAACCTTCTCACCACCATGGTGGACAGTCATCTCCATTTTGATAAACCTTCGGCGCTCCTGGATGTCCGCAGAGTTTCCTGGAAAAGGGTTCTGGATGTGGATGACCGGGTTCTGCGGCAGGTGGTGGTGGGCATCGGAGGCCCTTTAAGAGGAATTGCCCGGGAATCTGGCTTTGACATCACCGCGGCCTCGGAAGTGATGGCCATTCTCTGTCTGGCGAATGACTTGAAGGATTTGAAAGAAAAATTGGGGAATATTTCTGTTGGCTACACTCCTGATTTAAAGCCTGTTTTTGCCAAGGACCTTAAGGCTCAGGGAGCCATGGCCTCGCTTCTCCGGGATGCCCTGAAACCCAATCTTGTCCAGACCATGGAGGGCACTCCGGCTTTTGTCCATGGGGGTCCCTTTGCCAATATCGCTCATGGAACCAATTCGGTGATTGCCACTCGTATGGGACTCAATCTGGCTGATTATGTCATCACCGAAACCGGTTTTGCCACAGACTTGGGAGCAGAGAAATTTATGAATATCGTGGCCCGGTCAGGATCGGTTCCATCTCCGGATGCTTGTGTCCTGGTTGCCACTATCCGGGCTCTGAAGTTTCATGGAGGAGTGTCTAAGGATGACCTAAAGGTGAAAAATGTGGAAGCGGTGGAAAAAGGCTTTGCCAACCTTCAGAAGCATATAGAAAATATCCGTCTGTTTGGAGTTCCTGTGGTGGTGGCTTTGAATAAATTCCCCACCGACTCCTCAGCCGAGATCGAAAAGGTCAAAGAGTTATGTCAGAAGGAAAAAGCACGGGTGGCTTTAAGCGATGTCTTCAATAAAGGAGGGGAAGGAGGGATGGAACTCCAAGGAGAACTCTTTAAAGCCATCGATGAAGACGAGAAGAACTTTCAGTTTCTTTATCCCCTGGATATGTCTCTCTTGGATAAGATCGATGTGGTGGCCAAGAAAGTCTACGGAGCTTCTTCGGTGGAGATGGAAGGAAAGATACGACGGCGAATCCGGAGGATAGAGAAGAACGGTTTCCGGAATCTTCCTATTTGTGTGGCGAAAACCCAGAAATCCCTTTCCGGCGACGATAAAGCTCTGGGAAGACCTACGGATTTTTCCTTGATCGTCACGGATGCTTCCCTCAGCTCCGGCGCTGGGTTTGCGGTGATTTACTGCGGGGATATCATGACCATGCCCGGACTTCCCCGAAACCCCGCCGCCGAGCGGATCGATGTGAGTGAGGATGGAACCATCACTGGACTCTTTTAAGGATGATGAGGATCCGGTAGATTTCTTTCTGAAGGGGGTGGCTCTCGGTTTGCTGGAGGGCCAGTCCTAACTGATTGTAATCGCTCCATTCTCCTCCGATACGATCTTTCATCTCAGAGGGAACTTTCTTTAAATCCTCTGTTTCATAAGCGTAGACCTGGGCTTGAGGAAGGGAAGAAACGGAATTTTCAAGTCCCGAAGAGAAGGAATTTTTGAGCATGGATCGAGCCTGATGGTTCAATTGAAAGCTCTTCTGGAAGGGAGGAAGTCCCTTTTCCCGCCGTAGATGATTCAGAGTTTGAAAGAGAATATCTTTCCGTTGGGGATCGGTCATGTTTTGGTATTCACTCTGAGGGAAGAGGATGAGGGTTAAAAAATAGGCCCCGCCGGGATGCTCCTCGCTTCGGTCAAATTGAACCCCTAACCCAGCCGCTTCGTAGGAAGGCTGGAGAAATTTTTCCTGGAAGAGGGAAGAAAGGTCCTTCAGGGTGGGAGAAGCCACAAAAACGACGGTGTTTTTACTGAAGGAAGATGGAGTGGAAGGGGAAGGTTGCCCTTGAGCTTTTTCGCGAGAATAAGTGAGAGCGAAGTCATCGGCTTCCCCCAGGAAATTCAAAGGAGGGAGAGAGCGGGCTCGCCGCCTCCGGTTGATTTTTTCCTTGAGGGTTTGTTGGACCCTTTCTTCATCTCGAGGTCTTAACGGAGAAAGAAAATCTTCCGTGATGTAGTATCTCCCTTCTTTGTAGACCACGCCGATCCCCGCTTGAGTGTAATCAGAGCTCAAGAGGTTTTTTCGGTGCTGGGAACTTCTCATGAAGTCCTGATGAATCAGATCGGCCCGGAAAGTTCCGCTGACAGCTACGTTTTCCCCGTTATGAGAAAAAAACAGGTTTTCTTTAACCAGACGTTGGGTGTAGGATTGGCCGGAAGAAGAAAGGTGAGTGGGGTGGGATTGGTGGGCCATCTCTTGGCTGTGGTTTCGGGCGAGGTTGCGGAGCTCTATAGAGATGCGGAGAGGGGGGAGGTTCCGAGTTCTTCTTTCTTCATTGATTAAGGAAAGAAGATTTCTCTCTATTGCCTGAGGGGAGGGTCTCTGGGTGATTGTTTTTTCCGTCTGGAGAGAATGGAGATAAGGGGCCAGAGTGAAAAAAGAGAAAAGAATACAGAGTGTGATGATCGAAATCCTCATTTGCTTAATCTGATTATACCAGTTTTTCAATACAAACGCATCTTCAAATTTTGGATGGCCGGGGAATTCAATTTGGTTTACACTCTCTTTCAATTGTGATAAAAAAAAGAAAGATTTTAATTCAATCCAAAGAGAAAGGATGAATACATGTGTGAAGTGAGAGATGTCTTTATCGTCAGCGCCGTGCGTACGGCGATCGGGAATTTTTTGGGTTCCCTAAAAAAATTCACAGCCCCCCAATTGGGCGGGATTGTGATTGAGGAATCTGTGAAGAGAGCCGGCCTAAGTGGAAAGGATATGAATGAAGTGATTATGGGGAATGTGGTTTCCGCCGGTATGGGTCAGAACCCGGCTAAACAGGCTTCTGTCAACGGGAAAATTCCCCCTACGGTGAGCTGTTTTGCCGTAAACAAGGTTTGCGGTTCGTCCCTGAAAGCGGTATCTCTGGCAGCCCAAGCTGTTTGGCTGGAAGAAAAAGAAATAGTGGTCGCTGGAGGAATGGAGAGCATGAGCCAAGCCCCTCATCTGTTGTGGGGAGCTCGAGATGGAGTGAAAATGGGAGACCTGAAAATGAAAGATTCGATGATTCTGGATGGGTTGTGGTGTGCTTTCGACAATCACCATATGGGTATGACCGGGGAGATCATCGCCGAGAAATATGGAGCTTCCCGAGAAGAACAGGATGAGTTTGCCCACAGCAGCAATCAGAAAGCCCTCCAGGCCATTGAAAAAGGCTATTTCAAAGATGAGATCGCCCCCATTGAAGTCCCCCAGAGAAAAGGAGAACCCATTGTTTTTGATGCGGATGAAGGTCCCCGCAAGAGCACCACATTGGAAAAATTGACCAAATTAAAGCCTGTTTTCAAGAAAAATGGGACAGTCACAGCTGGAAATGCGTCTACATTAAATGATGGAGGTTCCGCTGTGGTGGTCGCTTCTCAGGATGCTGTCCAAGAAAAGGGCCTCACTCCCATGGCCAAGGTTTTGGGAACAGCCACCAATGGAGTGGAGCCCAGTATGGTGATGTACGCGCCCAAGGGTGCTATTGAAAAACTTTTAGCGAACGTGGGATGGAAAAAGGATGATGTGGATCTCTTCGAGATCAATGAAGCCTTTTCTTCCCAGTTGGTGGTGTTGATGAAGGAATTAGGTTTAGACCGAGAAAAGGTGAATGTCCATGGAGGAGCCGTGTCTTTAGGACACCCCATCGGAGCCACTGGAGCTCGGATTCTGACCACTCTGCTTTATGCGTTAAAACACAGGGGTCTTAAAAAAGGTGTGGCCGCTCTTTGCTTGGGAGGCGGAGACGCTGTGGCCATGGCCGTAGAGATGGTTTAAATTGTTTTATGAATTTTCAGGTTGAAAGGAGGCCTAATGAACATTAAAAAGATAGGGGTTATCGGTGCAGGAACTATGGGAACAGGGATTGCCCAGGTTGCGGGAACTTCGGGTTTTGAAGTTCTTCTCAATGACGTCAATAATGAGTTGCTGGAACGCTCCCTAAAAACGATGGATAAGAGTCTTTCCAAGCTCAAAAAAAAGGGGAAAATTGAAGAGGATAAAGATGCCGTCCTGGGACGCATCGAAACCACAACCTCATTGTCTGATCTAAAAAAAGTTGATTTTGTGGTGGAAGCCGTGTATGAAGATTTGGGGGTAAAAAAGGATGTGCTCCAGAAAGTGGATGAACTCCTGGATTCTGAGGTCATCATGGTTTCCAACACCTCTTCCATTTCCATTACCCGGTTGGCGGCCCTGACCCGCAGACCCGACAAATTCATGGGAATGCATTTTATGAATCCGGTTCCTCTAATGGTTTTGGTGGAACTGATCAAGGGCATTTCGACTTCCCAAGAAACATTTGACCAAACCAAATCTCTGGCCGAAGCTCTGGGGAAAGCCCCTGTGGAGGCCCATGATTTCCCTGGGTTTATTTCCAACCGTATTCTCATGCCCATGATCAACGAAGCGGTATTTTCGTTGATGGAAGGTGTGGGAACTATCGAGGACATCGACAGGGTAATGAAATTGGGGATGGGACATCCCATGGGGCCTTTCACTCTGGCTGACCTTATTGGGCTGGATGTATGTCTGGAGATCATGGAAGTGCTCTACGAAGGGTTTAAGGATCCCAAGTACAGGCCCTGTCCCCTTCTCCAAAAGAAGGTAGACGCGGGACACTTGGGAAGAAAATCCGGGAAAGGATTTTATGATTACAGCTCTTAGGCGGTGAGTTGCATTTCTATGGTATAATAAACTCAAAGTCTGTCTGTAAAGCTCGGGCATTTTGAGATGAGGAGGAGACCATGAGCAAAAATCAGAACACGTCGAAGGATACCTCCCAGAATAAGGCCATCGAAGCCGCTGTTTCCCAGATAGAAAAGCAGTTCGGCAAAGGCGCGGTGATGAAGCTGGGTCAGAGAAAAGCCGCCGTTGATGTGCCGGCCATTCCCACAGGATCGATTGCTTTTGATTTGAGTCTAGGCATCGGGGGATTCCCCAGAGGAAGAGTGGTGGAAGTGTTTGGACCGGAAGGCACCGGGAAAACCACTTTGGGTCTGCACGTGATTGCCGAAGCCCAGCGGCAGGGAGGTCAAGCGGCCTTCATCGATGCGGAGCACGGGCTGGACCCAAACTACGCGGCCAGTGTGGGAGTGGACGTGGACAATCTCCTCATCTCTCAACCGGATTACGGAGAGCAGGCTTTAGAAATCGCCGAAGTTCTGGTTCGAAGCGGTGCTGTTTCTGTAGTGGTGGTAGATTCAGTGGCGGCTCTGGTCCCCAAAGCTGAGCTGGAAGGCGAAATGGGGGACACTCATGTGGGACTCCAGGCACGCTTGATGTCCCAGGCTATGCGGAAATTGTCCGCTATTGTCAGCCGTTCCAAAACCTGTTTTATCTTCATCAACCAGATCAGGGAAAAAATAGGGGTATTCCTGGGCAGACCGGAAACCACTACCGGGGGAAGAGCTTTGAAGTTTTATTCCTCCATGAGAATCGATGTGCGCCGGATTGCTTCCTTGAAAGACGGGGACAGCATGATCGGGAACCGAGTGAAGATCAAGGTGGTCAAGAATAAGATGGCCCCTCCTTTTAGGGAAGCTCAGTTTGATATTATCTATGGAGAGGGGATTTCTAAAGAAGCTGACCTGATCGACTGCGGCCTGGACGCAGGTCTGCTGGAGAAAGCCGGGACATGGTACTCCTACAAGGGAGAGAGGCTGGGACAAGGCAAAGAAAATGTCAAAAAACTCATCAAGGAGAAAAAAGACCTCTCCTCTCAGCTGGAACAGGAAATAAGAAAAAAAGTAGGATTGACCAAAGAAGAATCCAAACAGTCCAAACAGTCCCAGTGAGCTCGTTTCAGTCTACAAAGGGAAAAGCGTCTATAAGCGATGTGTAAACCCAATTAGCCATCCTCTCTTCAAAGGCGAACATGGCTTCTTTCCGTGGTTTTTCTTTTTCCCACTCTTTGAGTCTTTCTTGAGTCCGGGCTAAAACTTCATTTTCGATAGAGAGCAGTTCTCCCAGCACTCCATTCTCCTTGTAATTTAAAAAGCGGTCCAGATGGAGATACTCTCTCATGTGCCCCCTTTGGTCTGGATACAGGTAATCGCGGATCCTTTGAGCCAGTTGATTCATGGGAGCTTTCACTTCCCCTCCCAGAACATCCGGAATGGCCTGGGCATGCGGCCAGAGAGGGACGGCGGATGTGCACACGCCTTGGCCCAGGAGAATCCACATCGTGGAGAGGTAGGTTTTCTGCGGATTGGGGGGACCGCGGAACACCGCCACTGAAACAGTGGAATTGCGGTTAATGGTATCGTTGGTGTTGATATACACCGGAGAGGCATGACCGGCAGGCGGATCAGTCAGGGGATAGGAGTGCAGTTTTTGGTTGACCAGGTCTCGAGCCGCATCTTGGAGGATGAACCGAACGTTCAGCCTTTTCTCCGCAGAGGCGTTCTGGAAAAGCCGAGAGACTCTTTCAAAACGGATATAGCCTCCTCCTCCGTTTTCAATGGGGGAGGTGTAGGCAAAGTTGGTGTGGACGATGTAACCATTCGGGGCTACCCGCGGATTGTCGGCATCGAATTTGGCGTAGTCGGTATTGCTGGTCTCGAAGAAACAGGCATTTCCGTAGGCATCGATAACCCCGTAATTGGAGCTCACCTGCCTTTTTCCTTTGGTTTTCTGGAGCAGTTTTTCAAAATCAGCTACATCTCCGCACTGTCCCAGGGCTTTCTTCATGAAACGGCCGTTGTCTCTTCCCGATTTTTCACTTTCCGCCAGGTCGCTGGAGGCAGAGTTGATGATAGCAAACCCTTGGGTGTTGATTCCCGCCCATACACTTTGAACCGGTTTGTGGCCGGCGGTTATCAATCCAATAAAAGTATATTTTTCGCCTTGGAAATAGGCGATTTTGTTGTTGACGGCTGAGGTGTCCCGGTTTTTCCAAAGCAAAGGACACCCATCCAGGGTGACCTTTCCCGAAACTACAGCCACGGTACAGGGAGTGACCGAAAGCTGGGCCCATAAAAGAAGAAAAGCGAGCAGCATTCCCACTCGTTGAATGTGAATTGTTTTTTTATTCATGTTGGTTCTCCTTTTCACTGGGGAAATCCCACCGCACTGAGATAAAGGACGCTTTCTTCAACCCCATCCACACCCAATAAAGAATTGACTTCGGGATCATAGAGAGCGGCCATCTGACAGGAACCCAATCCCAGACCGGTGGCGGCTAAAGCCAGGTTTTGGCCGATATGACCGGCGTCCAGATAAATATACCGGTAAGCTCTTTGTTGGTACTTCCATTTGCTCCGCTGGAAGATTCCTGTCCATACAAACACCACGTTGGCTGAGAAAGCCATTTTTTGATTCAGAGCCGAGAGGGCGATTTCTTGACGGAAATCTCCTTTCTCCATTTGTTCCAGTTGATGTTCCCTTACAGCGTAATGGTAGATACCGGCTTCGATATTCTGGACGTGGTGAACGATACAGTAGGTCTCTACAGGATAAAGAGCCCCGGCTGAGGGGGCGGCTCGGAATTCATGTCCCATGGCTTGGGCTGTGATGCCTTGAGTGGCCCATAAAATCTGGGAGAGGTTCTCTTTAGGTAAAGGTTTATCTTGGAAATTCCTCCGGCTTCGTCGTCTGCGAATCACCTCCCACAGAGGGGGGCCGTTTTTCTTCTCAGGAGGATCCAGTTGAATTTTGGGAGCGAAGGAATAGTGTTTGTAGATTTCCGGCTTTTGGTCCCATCGGAGGGAAATTCCCTTCAGTTGACCTCTTTGATACTTGGTTTCCTTTTGGAAAAGATCTCCGATTCCATCTTTCATTTGAGACATCCTTTAATGGGGTTTTATTTTTTCTTTAGTTTTTTGATTTTTTCTTGGACTTCTTCAAGTTCCGGATCCAGTTTCAGAGCTTTTTTATACAAAGAAAGGGCTTTTTTTCTTTTCCCCAGTTTTCTGTAGAGATCTCCGATCCGGGCATGAAGTTGAGCATTTTCGGGATAAAGTTTGACGGCGATCTTCCCCAGGGCTAACAGCTCTGAGATTTTATCGGCCTCTTTCAATTTTTGAGCTAGATCCTCAAAGGCATGGAGGCTCACCCCGTAATGGGAAGGATCCATTTCAAAGGCCTTTTGGTAAAGAGAACGAGCTTTTTTCACATTTCCGGTCCACAGATAAGCCGAGGCCAACCCGCTGACAGGGGAAGGGGAATGAGGGTAGAGTTCATGGGCCAGGTTGAAGATTTCGATGGATTTTTTATGCTTGTTTTCCCCCAGAAAATGCCGGCCTACCCGGGTCATCTCTCCGGTGAAATCCGGGTAGATGGTTTTTTGAGCGAAGGCTTTCTTGAGCCAGGACCCCAGAGCATGAAAGTCTGTCTCCTTGGATATATGAAGCTCCTGGATCTTATCGGTGTAAGTTGTGCTCCAGTCCTGTTCATACTGGAAAACAAGGCGGCTGAACTCCTCGGAAAATTCATAGGTCTCCCCTTTCTGGCGGATGTAATCCTTGAAAAAAGATAGAGGTCCTGACTGCCGGTATTTTTTGAATGAGGAAGATTCCTCTTGAGGCACCAGGCGGGAGGCCATGTAGGATCCCACTTTGGTGAAGGCTTGGCCGGAGACAGGATGAATGCCATCTTCAATTTTTTTCTTTGTTTTTTTGAAGTTTTTCTCCAGAGATTTTTTTTGAACGTATTTATTGAAGTAATCAAATGCCTGTTCAAGCTCTTTATTGTCCCGGGCGGTGGGGCGGCCCTGCCAGTCATACTGGCTGAGTCCGTAAGAGAAAGTCTGCTGACAGGCATCATAGATGATTTGTCCCTTTTTATTGTTCACGTAAGCTTGAGTGTGTAGGTCTTCATCCAGCACCAGTTCAGTCAGCCGCCGGACATAAGGCATCAAAGCCACATCTTCCAGGTTGGAGCCGAGGGCCAGAGCAAAGTTTTCTGTGGGGAAAATCAGAAGGTAAGTTCGGGTTTCGGGTTGAGAGCCTCCATGGCTCACCCGGAAATGGCCTTTCCAGGGGCTAACTCCCCAGCCCATGCCGTAGCCGGTCAGATGCCCTTTGGTGGTGGTCATGGGAGTGAATATTTTCTTCCATGTGCTTTCCTTCAGCAGTTTTTCCTGGATGATTTGCTCGGCATATTTGAGAAGGTCCACCACGGTGGACCGGGTCCCCCCGGCGGCAAACCGGCTGGAAACATCCACGTACTCGGAGTTTTTGATTTCTCCGTTGATGAGTCGGTAGCCTTCCACCCGGTTGGGGATTAGGTCGACGGGGTCGTCCATCCGAGAGTGAGTCATTCCCAGTGATTTGAATATATTTTCTTTAATGTATTCTCCGTAAGATTTTCCGGAGGCCCCTTCGATCACCGCTCCCAGGAGGTTGTAACCGTAGCTGGAGTAATGGTATTCAGTCCTGGGTTTGGCCACAAGGTCAAAATCATCGAAAATCTCCAGGGCTTCTTTGGTGTTTTTGTGGGTTTTGATGTGACCTTCTTTTTCATAGTTTTTGTAATGACTGATTCCTCCCAGGTGCCCCAGAAGCAAACGGGAGGTCATCGGCCATTTTTTCTCGGGAAAATAGGGAACATAGGTTTGAACTTTGGCATCCAGGTCAATTTTTCTTTCTTCCACAAGTTGGAGGACCGCGATAGCGGTGATGGTTTTGGTTATGGAAGCCAGCCGGTAGGAGCTTTCCGGTTTGGCTTTGACCTTGTTTTCCAAATCCGAGTAGCCGTAGCCTTGGGTCCAGGTGAAATCATCCTTGAAGAAACCCACGGAAATTCCGGGAGCCTGGTCTTTTTCCATTTGCTTTTTTACGAATTCATCGAATTCTTGGATAGCTTGGAGGTAGGATTGTTCGGAGTCTGTTTCCAGAGAAAATAGAGGAAGGAAACTCCATAGGATGAAAAATAAGACAATGGGAATCATTCTGATTCGTGGATTCATCATGAAACCCTCCTTTTTATGGTTGAGTTACAGAAATCATTAATATTCATTTATCCAGGTGAGATAGTGAAACCCACAAGGAGGAAGAGCACCACGGCCACAGAGGCAGCAATAAAAGCATAGGGGATTTGGGTCCTTACGTGATCGATGTGATCGGTGGCTGAAGCCATGGAGGAGATAATGGTAGTATCAGAGATGGGTGAACTGTGATCTCCGAACACTCCTCCTCCCAGGACTGCGGCGAGGAGGAGTCCGGGATGAAGACCGATGAGGTTCACCATAGGAACAGCAATGGGGATCATGATGGCAAAAGCTCCCCAGGAAGTTCCGGTGGAAAAAGCGATAAAACAGGAGACCAGAAAAAGAACGGCGGGGATCAAACCGGGATTCAGGGAGGCTTTCGCGGCCTGAGCCACAAAAGGTCCGGTACCCAGGGCTTCGCAGGTATCTCCGATGGCAAAAGCTAGGATCATCAAGCTGGCCAAAGGAACCAAGCCGCCCACTCCCTTCATGAAAATATCGGTGATTTCCTTGGTTCTCATCAAGCCCTGAACCCTGTAGGCAATGGCTCCAACCATTAAACCCGCAATGACCGACCACAACACCGAAAGAGAGCCGGACCCTTCCATGAGATTCCCCTTGCCGCTGATAAGCAGGACTACGGGCATGGTCACCACCATGGTGACCACAGGAAGAATCATGTTGATGGCCCGCGGAGGAATATCTGCCTTTTTCTCCATAGAGACCACTTCATCCGAGACTAAAGGCTCAGCCCCGTTGCGGAGGACTTTGTTTTCTTCCTTGACCCGCCTTTCGGCGGTTTTCATGGGGCCGATGTCTTTTCCTGTAAGCACTACACCCAAAACCAGAGCGATGGCCAGGAAGGCATAGAAATTGAAAGGAATAGATGAAACAAAAACCCGGACCGGATCTTTGACTCCTTGAGAGGCCAAGAGTCCCAGGACAAAAGCTCCCCAGGCATTCAAGGGAATGATGATGCATTTGGGAGCCGAAGTGGAATCCAGGATGTAACTGAGTTTTTCCCGAGATATTTTCAGTTTGTCGAAAATAGGTCGAGCCACAGCTCCAGAAACCAGAACACAGATGCTGGATTCGATAAAGATGATAAATCCCAAAACCCAGGCCAGAAGTCCGGCGGAACGGCGGGTGTTTACCATTCCCTTTCCTGTGATCCAGTTGACGAAGCCTTTCATCCCTCCTGAGTACTGGGTGAAGGTGATGATGGCTCCGATCATGGCGCTGAAAAGGATGACCCGGGTGTTATCGGGTTCTTTGAACACATCCACCAGGATGTCCAGGGTGTCGATGAGTCCGTTGAGGGGATTCCATCCGTTGATAATAGTCCACCCCAGCCATATACCCAACAACAGGGAGACATATACGTGTTTGGTTTTGATGGCCAGGATGATGGCCAGCAGAGGAGGAAGAACGGAAATCCAGCCGAATGTATCCATGGTCAATGATTTTGAGGTATAACATCCAGCCGCTGAGATGTCAAATTAGCTCAAGGGAATAATTCTCATTTTAAGCTAAGAGGGATGAGACAGAAAGAATTCAGGTTTCCCTTTCTGAGTCTTTAGATTCGTTTGAGGACAGGACTGTGGGCCAGGTCTTCACTGGTGATGTGGGGAGATTTCTGTTGGGGGATCAGCTCGACTCCTCCTTTAAGAAAAGATTTGTACAGGAGCTGACTGCACCAAACCCGGTCCTTTTCCTTAAGAGCCTGAGCTCTTTGAGGAAGGTTCAGCATCCTCCGAGGGATGTTGCCGAGCATTCCCGTCAAATCCAGTTGAGTGCCTTTCCATTTCAGGGCCTCAGCCACGATTTGTTCCCTTTTTTTCTCATCCAGATTCTTGACTCTAAGGAGTATGTACCGGTTTTTCTTGTAAATTTTCTGAGGCGCCGGGCTCACCACCACTCCCTCTTTAGATGTGGTGTGGATGATTTTTCCTCCTCCGATGTAAAGCATGCTGTGAATATAGCGGGATTTCAGGAAAATTCGGTAAAGGAAGGCCACCGGAGAAAGGCGGGGTGTCCGGGGGGAAGCCAGGATGATGTCAGCTTTGCGCATCCGGGAAAGCATGGTCTGCCGTCTCACTCGGCTTGTCCACTTGTGGATTAACTCTCCGACTTTTCTCAGCGATGAGCGGAGAGGGAGGATGATTTTTTTGAAAGGGGATCTTTTTTTCTTTGTGAAAAAATACATATTTTTCTTTGTAACTTTTTAACCTGTTTTCATTTATAATAATATAGAAAGAAAGACCTGAAATGGAAGGAAGATAATAATTTTCCGGATTTCTTCTTTACTCCTCCGTAAGGGGATGAGTCTGACTCTTTCTTTTCTCATCCATTTGGGCCTTATCGGTAGCCTGATTTATTTTTTCCCTCCCTGTAAGATTTATTTTGAAGAAGAAAAAGTCACTGATGTGATGATCGCTCCCCAAGAGAAATTATTGATCCCTTCCATGGAAGAAATCTTCGAAGACCCAGAAAAAGATTTCCTCCGCCGTCAATCTTCTTCGGAACCCTCAAGAAAAGGAAGGTCTTCAGGAGAAGAGAGGGCCGATGAACGTTTTTTAAAACCAGAGCTCAATCAGGAGCCCGGGTCTCCCCCAACCTCTCTTTATAAAAAAGAAAGATCCTCGGAGGAGGGAAACTTCCCCTTCCGTTTTCACCTTTCTCCCCCACCCTCTTCACAACCTTCCCTTGAAAAGGAGCTTAAAATATCTCCCTACAGAGGATTCGAAGACTTTTTGCCCGGAGAAATCGGAGAGGAAGCTTCTTCCCCAAAATTGAACCTGGGGGAGCATTCAGGTGGAGAGGCTTCCTCTTTTTCGGGTTCCTCTCTTTCAGCCTTTCCTGTTTTTCCAGCCCGAGAGTCCCCGGCTGAGGGCGGAGGGTATGACCTTACTCCCTGGGCGGAGAAAGTGATGGAT
>JAGXKI010000006.1 GCA_018335295.1 bacterium
ACGGTCTTCAAGGAGGAAATCCTGGTAAAAAAGGGAAAAATCTTCTCCTCTCCCAGGGAAAAAGAAAAACCCTTGATTCTAAAATCAATTTAAAGGTCCAACCCGGGGCGATTTTGAGAATTGAGACCCCGGGAGGGGGCGGGTATGGCCCGAAAAAATAAAAATTCATCATTTGGTCCGGGCTTTCTGGTAACAGCAGCCTTTATCGGCCCCGGAACAGTCACTTCTTGTTCCATGGCGGGAGCCCGGTTTGGTTACGCCCTGGTTTATGCCCTGGTTTTTGCCGTGGTCACCACCCTCATCCTTCAAGAAATGACCGGCCGTCTTAGCCTGGGCACAGGTAAAGATTTAGGCCAATCTCTGAGAGCCTTCACTCAAAACCCTTTGGCCAAATTCCTTTTCATCATCCTCACTCTCTCTTCGATCACTCTGGGATGTGCGGCCTACGAAGCCGGAAATATCATCGGGGGTTCTTTGGGGCTGGAAATGGTCACAGGTATGCCCCAAAAATACTGGGTTTTCTTGATTTCTTTTATTGCTGGGATCGTTTTAATCCAAAAAAAATACAGGCTCGTGGAACGGTTTCTCATTTTTCTGGTTTCACTGATGAGTCTATCTTTTTTAACCACGGTGATCATTGTTCAACCCGACCTCATCTCTATTTTCCAAGGGCTCATCCCCTCCTTTCCCCAAAAATCAGTGTACCTGGTACTGGCCTTGGTGGGAACGACCGTAGTTCCCTACAACCTGTTTCTCCATTCTTCAGCAGTGAAAGAAAAATGGAAAACTCAAGACTCTTTAAAACACGTAAAAAAAGACCTTTTACTCTCTATCGGACTTGGAGGCATTGTATCAGCTTCCGTCGTGATCACTTCAGCGGTTGCCTTTTACCAAAAGGGAATTCCTCTGGAAAAGGGAACTCAACTCGCCGCCCAGCTGGAGCCCTTGTTTGGTCCTCTCACTCACTTTCTCTTTGGAGTAGGATTCTTTGCCGCAGGCCTGAGTTCAGCCATCACAGCTCCCTATGCCGCGGCCTTTGCTTCATCAGGAATACTGGGATGGAAAAAAAGCCAGGATTCCACAGGATTTCAATGCATCTGGATAGGAGTCCTGGTAGTGGGTTTTGTGGTTTCTCTTTTTAAACTCAATCCTTTGACAGTGATTGTGTTTGCTCAAGTAGCCAACGGACTGATCCTTCCGGTGGCTTCTGTTTTTCTTCTTCTGGTTCTTAATGACCGAGGCAAAATGGGATTCTTGGCCAATAATCTCAAACAAAACATTGCCGGCGGAATCATAATTCTGATTGTCTCTCTCCTGGGCCTCTGGAATATCGCCAGGCTGTTTTTAAAATAAAAAGTCACAGAATTAGGAATTTTCAATTATAAACTGAGAGGAAAGACTCAAAAGTCGGTCAAATTGAGGGCAAAATCCACTGCCTGAGAGGCATGGATCCAGGTGGTATCAAATAAAGGAACGGAACTGTCTTCCTTTTTGACAAGTAAAGGGATTTCCGTACATCCCAGGATGATCCCCTGAGCTCCTTGAGAGACCAGATTCTCTATGATTTGCTGAAACCTTTTTTTGGATTTTTCTTTAACCATTCCCACACACAATTCCTTAAAAATGACTTCGTGGACATATTCTCTTTCTTTCTCAGAAGGTATGAGAACTTGGAGATTGGGAACATTTTCCAACTTTCCCTTATAAAATTCTTGTTCCATGGTGAATCGAGTGCCCAAAAGCCCCACCTTATTCAATCCCTTTGACTCAATCCTTTTGGCCGTCGCATCAGCGATATGAAACAGGGGAATTTGAACGCTCTTTTCCACATCCGAAGCCATCCGGTGCATGGTGTTGGTACAGATAACCACCATCTCAGCTCCGGCTCTCTCCACTCTTTGGGCCGCATCCACCATCATTTCGGTGGCTTCTTCCCATTTCCCTGCATGCTGGAGTTTCTCAATTTCTGCAAAATCGACCGAATACATCACACACTTGGCCGAATGGAGCCCTCCGAGTTTTTGTTTGATCCTTTCGTTGATGATGCGGTAGTATTCAAGAGAAGATTTCCAGCTCATCCCTCCGATAAGTCCTATGATTTTCATTTCCTAACTCCCAAGAATGATTGAATTTGGTCCTATAACATACCAAAATTATGAAGGAAATTCTATACACAGGAACTGAAGTTTCTGTTAGGAATCATATGAATCCTTCTTTCCCAGCGTCACAACCATTTCCAAAACCGTGATGAGTGGAAACATCTAAACTTATTTTAAAGGGGTGAGGGATGGGGGGTCGTCAGCACGCTAATTTTCCCCGGCGACTACTCGGAGGGGAAAAGCTTCGCTTTCCCCCTTCCGACGGTCGCTCATGCTCCCTGCCTCCCTTCTCGGGCTGACGCCCTGCGACCAAGGGGCCATACCCCATTGGAACCCCCACTGATTTGTGAATCCTCACAAATCAGTCAAATTAGCTCCCATTCGGACTTCGCTCTCCTCTCCAACGGAGAGGAACCATGCCCGCTCAGTCCTCATAGGGGCTTCCTCACCCCCATCCCTCACCCCCTATCTTTTTTCATTTGGGTTCAGTGATGAATATCACCACCTTTGGCATAAAAATCTGGGGGTAAAAGCGACTCAAAGGTTTGTCTTAACGGCTTTTTGGATGGGTGGCACGGAATATTCTCCCGCCCGCCCGCAGCGGAAGGGACCCACTGGGGGATGGGTGGAGCGAGGACGGACGGAAGAATATCCCGTGACAGGACCCATCACCTTCGAAAATGAGATGGGTGAAATCAGCGTGCTGACGACCCCCCCTCCCTCAGCCCTACTACGGAAATGGAGATACTTCCTTCTCCTTCATTTGACTTGATATTCGACAGGATTCCTGATGTAATACGTTTTAAAAATTCTGGAGTATAATTTTCGCATGAAAAAGGTTCAGAGCCCGGTTGATGTATCTTCTTTAGTTCTAAAGGCTGAGAAAAGGCTCCGAAAACATATTCGAACCACTCTTCTTGAATATTCTCCACACCTCTCTGAAATCAGTCAATCCCAGGTCTATCTTAAATTGGAAAACTTTCAATTCACTCATTCCTTTAAATTACGGGGAGCCTTGAATAAACTCCTATCTCTCACAGAAGATGAAAGAGGAAAAGGGGTAGTAACCGCCTCTTCAGGAAACCATGGGGCGGGAGTAGCTTTTGCTTCGAAAAAACTGAATATAAAAGGAACTATCTATCTCCCCCAAAAAACCTCTTCCATCAAGGTGGAAGCCCTCCGTTCTTATGGAGCCAATCTGAAATTTTACGGATCAGATTGTGTCCAAACAGAAGAGCAGGCCCGAAAACAAGCCCAACAAAACCACCAGGTGTTTGTGTCCCCTTACAATGACCCCCAAATCATCGGAGGGCAAGGCACCATAGGCATTGAGTTAGCCCAACAATGCCCTCAAATCGATTCTGTTTTCGTGCCTGTGGGAGGAGGGGGTCTAATTTCCGGAATTGGAGGCTATCTGAAATCAACCCACCCGTCCATCCAGGTCATCGGGTGTCAGCCTCAAAATTCCCCGGTAATGTTCGAATCTATCCGGGCTGGAAAAATCGTGGAAAGGGAAACTTTGCCCACTCTATCTGATGGAAGTGCAGGAGGAATAGAGAAGAACTCCATCACCTTTCTTCTCTGTCAAACCTATGTGGATGATTTTATCCTGGTTTCAGAAGAAGAAATCAAACAGGCTATCCGTCTGTCTTTAGAAAAGCAGTCCCTGCTGATCGAAGGAGCCGCTGCCCTTCCCATTGCTTCCTTTATCAAAAAAAGAAAAGAATACATAGGGCAAAATATCATTTTGGTCATCAGTGGAGCTCGGATCAGTACGGACAAACTGAGAGATATCCTTTGTCCCTCCAGCGGATGATAATTTTTAATCTATGAGGAAATTTATTTCTCTTTTTTTTCCTCTTTTTCCCTAGGTTGAGGTTTCCAGTCGACCTCACGGATGTGCTTCTGCATCCAGGCAATTTCCTCTACCTTTCGGATTCTTTGATGACGGGGTTCTCTAAAACCATGGTGTTCCCGAGGGAATCGGAGAAAACGAACTGTCTTTCCCATCTCATAAAGATAAGTGAAATAGTTCATGCTCTGACCGATGGTACAAGTAGTATCCCTTTCTCCATGGAAAAGCATGACTGGAGTCTGGACATTTTCAACATGAGTGAGGGAAGACATATCTCTGTACTTTTCATAATTTTCCCACGGAGTTCCTCCAATGTACCACAATCTCACATCATAATTAAATCCCATCCCGTACTCAGAAATCCAATCGGAGACCATGGCTCCGAGTGCCGCGGCCTTAAACCGGTCC
This sequence comes from bacterium, assembly GCA_018335295.1. Lineage (GTDB taxonomy): Bacteria > Acidobacteriota > Aminicenantia > Aminicenantales > Aminicenantaceae > JAGXKI01. The sequence goes on from JAGXKI010000006.1 coordinate 4,363, forward strand.
GTCTGAGTGAGGGTCCATCCTCCTAAAATCCCTCCATAGCTCCATCCTCGGACTCCCATCTTTTTATTATCCACGGTCCCCTCTTCGATCAGCCTATCCACTCCTGTCATCAGGTCCCAATAATCTCCTCCTCCTATATCCCCCATGTTTCCTCTCAGAAATTCATCTCCATAATGCCTGCTTCCTCTCACATTGGGACAAAGGGATACATAACCTAAGCTGGCGTAAATGTGATAAGTGGGGCTGAATCGATTGGTGAACACTCCCGCAGGTCCTCCATGAATATTGAGGATCAAAGGAAGATCTTTCTTTTCAGAAACATCTGAAGGCCAATACAGCAGTCCTTCCACAGAAAGTCCGTCTTTGCTTTTCCACTGGATTTTTTCCATCTGGGCCAGCTCTCTCTGTTGGACCCAAGGATTGGCCTGGGTCAATCTTTTTTCTTTGTAGGGTTCAAACTGAACCATCCAGATATCAGGAGGAGTCTGATTATCGGAATAAACACAAGCAGCCTTCTCTTGGTCTGAAGACAGGGATTCAAACCACATCACTCCCTGCTTATGGGTCAACTTCTCGATGTCTCTACTTCTCACATCCAACCGGTATACATTTCCTGTCGTCTTTTTTCCCCCGTTAAAAATGATGGATTCTCCATCCGGGCTCCATCTATAATTCCGAATATCTCCTTTAAACTTTTCTGAAACCATCTCATACTCCCGGCTCTGAACCTCCATCACCCATATCTTGGAACTGGCCAGTTTCCATTTTTTGTCATCCGGAGCGGTATAGGCGATTCGATTTCCTTTCGGTCCCCATCGAGGATTTCCCTCAGGAGCTTTATTCTGAGTTAACCGGCTCACTTCTCCTGTTCCTATGTCCACAACTGCCATTTCTCTGAGGTTAGAAGCATTCCTCCGGTTTTCTTTCCTGTAAATGTAAACAATCCGGTTCCCATCTGGAGATACATCATAATCCATAATCCGAATTTTTCCTTGAGTAATTTTTTCCTCTTCTTTGGTTTTTAAAGAAAACCTCCACAAGTCAGACCAACTTCCCCGTTTGTACTGGCCGTGGGGTCCTTCGTAGACATATATCACATCTTCGCCCTTTTCAATTTTCTCCTTTTCCTTTTCACTCTTGATATCATCCGCTAGAAAAATTATCCCCTGACTGTCTGGGCCCCAATGAAAAGATTTGACTCCAGACTTATGGTTTGTATAAGGAACGGCCTCACCTCCCTGGGTTCTCATCACCCATACTTGTCTTTTATCTCCCTTTTTTCTTAGAAAAGCCAGATATTGACCATCCGGAGACCATTGAGGGGAAGAATCTCCTTCTTCCCGAGTATACTTATAGGATTCTTCCCCGTCGGATGAAACAATCCACAGATAACTTTCTCTCTTGTTTTTCTTCCAATTCAACTGAGTCTTTGTATAAACAATCCAATCACCATCTGGAGAAACCTGAGGATTGGAAACCCTCACCATGTTGATGGCATCATCCACGGTAAAGGGCTTATCGGCATAAGCATAATTCACAAAAATCAAACACAAAACCAATAGGATATAAATTTTATTCCAGCGAATTTTCATAATATCCTCCTTACATTAATTATCCTGGATTATCAGTCTACAGTCAGCGTTTTGCTTATATTCCGGGGATGGTCTGGGTCAATCCCCTTTTCTTGGCTTACATAGTAAGCGAGTTGTTGGGCCACCACCACTCCTAATAGAGGAGTCAAATAGTGATTGGACGAAGGAAGCCCAATGAGTTGGTCGGAATTCAAAGATAGGGAATCTTCTGGATAAGAAATGGTGCATATTTTTCCGCCCCGACAGCTGACTTCATTGATATGGGAGAGGGTCATGGACACATCTTCAGGAGTTGAAAGAAACAGTACCCAATCCCCCTTTTTGATTATGGCCAAAGGCCCATGCTTGAATTCAGATGAATACATGCCTTCGCAGGGAATATAAGTGATTTCTTTCATCTTTAAAGCCGCTTCCAGAGACCCTCCGTAACTCATTCCGTAGCCCAGATAATAAAGATAGGGACTTTCAACCAATAGCGGAGCCATCCGCATGCATCCTGTCCGAGTCTCATCTAAAGTCCTTTTAATTAAAGACGGAAGATTTAATAAATCTTTCTCAGTTTTTTTATCCGCTCTCCCCATGGACCGGGCTAATCTTAAAGATAAGCCTAGAAAAAGAATCACTTGATTGATAAATGTCTTGGTCGCAGGGACACTGATTTCTAAATCTGAAAGAAGAGGTAAAAATTTGTCCACTCTAAGTTGAAGGGAAGACCCTAACACATTCACGACGGCAAATATTTTTTTCACCTTTCTCTCTTCCAAAACATTCAAAACGCTGATCACGTCTTTGGTCTCTCCACTTTGAGAGACTAAAATGTAAGCATCCTGTAAATGTTCCGTATGGCCCAGCAAATCTTTGAACGAACCCGCAATCACTGGAATAGCCTCCACCCGGGCAAGTTTATTTAAGCAATAGGCACCCAGAACACAGGCATTGTAAGAAGACCCGGAGCCAATGAGGTATATTTTTGGCTCTTCTTTTAGATTCTGACAAAATTCTTGTACTTGGCTGGATTCCTCCATGTATTGGATGAGGGCCTCAGCTTTATCTGGCTGTTCATTTATCTCCTTGAGCATGAAATGAGGATAATCCCCTTTTCGAGCCTGCTCAATGTTCAAGGAGCTTTTTTGGGGATTTCTTTCTATTTTTTCACCCGAAGAAAGCTTCCTGATGAGATAACGATCCCAAGCAAACTTAACATATTCTCCGTCATAAAGAGGAACAATCCTGTTTGTCAATGGAAGGATGGAAGGAAGATCGGAGGAACAGCATATAAAATCTTCCCCCACTCCCAAATAAAGTGAAGAATATTTTTTGACACAATGCATATTGGAGGCATTTCTCACTGTAATTACATAGGCGTAATCCCCCTTCAGTGTTTTATCTGCCTCCTGGACAGCCAGATTCAAATCATTTTTTTTATTGTATTCTTCCTCAACCACATGAACCACCACTTCCCCATCATTTTCTCCCTGGAATCCATGTCCTCGATTCTCCAGTTCTCCAATGAGTTCTCTGGTATTCACGATATTCCCGTTGTGAGCTCCTACCATAGTGTGAGAGCAGTCATAATGGGGCTGAGAATTTTCTTTGGACGGTGGGCCAAAAGTGGCCCATCTAAGCTGAACAATCCCTTTAAAACCCCCTAACTCTTCATAATGATATTTCTGGCTCACCTCTTCAATTTCTCCTACATCTTTCCTCAACTCCACATTTTCATCGGAAAAAACGGCCATCCCCACGGAATCATACCCTCTATAAGTAAGCCGCCTTCCTGCCTGCAGAAGAATCTTTCCCAAATCCGGTCTATGGTTTTTAAATATCACTCCAAAAATTCCGCACATGGAAGACTTTCTCTCCTCTCATCTATAAAATTCCTTCACTCGAGAAACAATATATTCCTGCTGTTTGGAAGACAATTCAGGATAGACAGGCAGGGCAAGAACTTCAGAGGAAGCCTTTTCCGATTCGGGAAAATCCCCTTCTCTATAACCTAAATAAGCAAAACACTCTTGGAGATGAAGGGGCCGAGGGTAATAGACCGCTGTGGAAATTCCTTTTTCTTTTAAATATTTCTTTAATTCATCTCTTCTCTGGGCTCGAATGACATACTGATGATAAGTATGATAATGGTTTACCTTTCCATTTCTATACACAGCGGAAGGACATTGAATCAACCCTTTTTGGGGCAACCCTGATTCCCAAAATAGTTTTTTATAATGGCTCGCTTTCTCCTTTTTCATTTCCAGCCACCCATCCAGGTATTTTAATTTCACTCTGAGAACTGCGGCCTGGAGGGAGTCCAAACGGAAATTTCCTCCCACAAACTTGTAATGATATTTATTCTCAGACCCATGAACTCTCAACAATCTGATCTGGGAAGCCAATTCTTTATCATCTGTAAGAACCATCCCTCCATCCCCATATCCTCCTAAATTTTTGGAGGGAAAAAAGGATAAAATCCCTAAATCACCTAAAGAACCTGCTTTTTTTATTTCACCCCGCATGGAATACTCAGCTCCCACAGCCTGAGCCGCATCTTCGATGATCTTCAACTGAAAGTCCTTTGCTAGAGAGGATAAAGTGTCCATCTCAGCGCATTGACCGTAAAGATGTACCGGAATAATAGCTCTGATTCGGGACTGTGAATTTTTTGATCTTTGGCTCTCAAGAAGTGACTCTAGTTTTTTAGGGTCCAAATTAAAGGTATTCCTCTGGATATCACAGAAAACAGGTTTGGCTCCTAGCCGGGCCACCGTTCCAGCAGTGGCAAAAAAAGTAAAAGGGGTAGTGATCACCTCATCATCTCTCCCCACTCCTAAGGCCATGAGAGAAACCAAAAGAGCATCAGACCCCGAAGAAACGCCCACAGCCGATCCGCTTCCACAATAAGAAGCCATCTCTTTTTCCAAGGCTTCCACCTCAGGGCCCATTATGAAACGCTGAGTTTTCACCACATCCAAAATTTTTTTATCGATTTCTTTTTGGATGTTTTTGTATTGAGCCTTTAAATCAAGAAAAGGAATATTCATAAACCTTTTATCCTTTCATTATCAAAATGATTATTCAATTTTGTATGATCTTTTTCTTAAGTTCCCCATTATAAAAGGATACTAAAAAAAAGACAGGGATTATTTTAAGATTTTTTTAGTTTTCTCTTCTCGATTATCAATTGGCCTTGATAGGAGATATAATTGAGGAGAATCAGGACCCTTTCTTTTTCTGAAATCTCTTTTTTAAATATCCCTTTCAATCCTTTGAAGGGACCTTCCATCACTTCGATTTCATCCCCAACTTCAGGTTTCTCCCCGTACTTTTCCAGCTCCACAAATCCATTAATCTCTCTGGCTTGGATCTCCTGAATCACCTTTTCTGAAATAGGAATGGGGCCCTGTTGATTTCCCACTACTTCTTTCACTCCTCGGGTGTATTTCACGGTGCGGTACTTTTCGGGAAAAGCAAAATGAATAAACCCATATCCAGGAAAAAATGGTCTGGCCTTTTCTTTCACTTTGTATTTAGGGATGTAAATTTGGAATCCCCCTTCTTGAAATAACTTTTCAACCTGAAATTCCTTTTTGGGTTTCGTATTCAATACAAACCAGTTTTTCATTCCATTATCCTTTGATCGGATGACCTGAACGATTCGACTCCAAAAGATTTAATTTCGAGTAAAACTCAGGGCGTCTATCTGGAATAAAGAATTTCTTAGCTGGAGATTCCCGATTGAGACTGAAATCACAATCTGCGAACAGGATGACATCCTTTTCCTGAGGAGCCTGGGCGAGAATCTGGCCTCGGGGGTCTACAACAAAAGATTCACCAGCGAAATGAAGGTTCTCTTCTTTCCCTACTCGATTGGCCAAAGCCACATAATAGCCATTCTGGAAGGCGGCTGTAGTGAGTTCTCCCTCAAATATTCCCGGCGGCCATTCTCCCAGAGCTCCAGCTTGAGGTACCACCACGATTTCCGCTCCCTGTATCCCCAAACTTCTCATGTATTCGGGGAAATGACGATCATAGCAAACGGCCACACCTACCCGGGCGGGTTGAGTCTTATACACCAGCTGAGAATTATTTCCGGGTTTGTAATATCCTTTTTCATGAAAACCCATTCCTTCCATGATATGGATCATCCTCACAACCCCCAGAAGAGCCCCGTCAGAATCGATTACGGGAGAAGAATCATAAGTTTGACGGCCGTCTCTCTCGAAAAGATTTAAAACCACAGCCACTTGATACTTCCGGGCCAGTTCTCTAAATTTATCAGTGGTAGGACCCGGGATGGGTTCTGCAAGACGTAAAGAGCGGGAATCCACCGGTTTTTGAGGAAGAAAGTGAGAAAAACCCAATTCAGCATAAGCCACTAAATCAGCCCCTTTCTCGGCAGCTTGACAAAAAGACTCTATTCCCCTCTTTAGATTATCCCGAGGATCTTTAGTGGCGTACTGCTGAATGAGTGCAATTTTCATAAATTTTTCTCTGAATAGAGTCTTTTATAATTTATAACAACGGGGAATTACAAGTCAAATTTAAAAGGAGGAAAGACTCCCCATACTTTCTTCAACCCAAGGGAATGTTTGGTAAATTAAGGAAGGTTTTTAATGAATTTAGTTGTTGGATTGACTCAGAGCCTTCTCTATAGTCGAAATCAACTCTTTCTCTTCAAAGGGTTTGTGGATGAAACCAAAATGTTTTATTTTCCGAGTTTTTTCCTTAGTAGCCTCATCTCCGTAGGCCGTGAGATAGATCACAGGGAGATTGAAGCGCTTCTTTAAATGTTGGGCGGCTTTTAATCCATCTATCTTTCCCTTTAATTTTATATCCATCAAAACCAAATCTAATTTTAGCAGGGAGGCTTTTCTTAGGGATTCTTCTCCAGATGAAACCACAGCAGAAACATCATACCCCAGCTTTTCTAATATTTGTTGGATATCCATAGCCACGATTGTTTCATCCTCTACCACCAAAATCCGATGCTTAGTCATTATAGAGAAAATCTTTTTTATCTTAATTTTAGTCGTTTGGGGAAAATAAAAATTGAAAAAACAGAAAATTATTGACTTTAATAAGCCGTTTTAAAAGTAAAAATCAGAAAGAGATTTTGGGGATAAAAAAAAGAGAGGGATTACCCCTCTCTTTTTTTATTTTTGAGGCAGGATTCAGTTTATGACAATAATTATTCTGGAAAGATGAAATTTATTTTTATCTAAGAGCTGAATATCTGCGGATTGGCCTCCGATTTCCACACGGTAATCAATTCCCTCTTCTAAATGCTTGGGCAGGAGTTTCACTTTCTTAATGGTATTTGCTTCAACATCAGAAGCACTCACGGAGATAACCTCCGTCTTACGAAGGTCCACACGATTTTGATAGTCAGCAAAGCTCACTTCTTTCACGTTAATCCCGATGATACCGAGAAAAGAACCTTTAATTTTATTCTGAGCTTTCAATTCCTCACGGGTACCCACAAAATAATAGACTGAATTCAGTTTGGACTCCAGGTTTGCTTTCTGGTTTTTGAGTTCTGAAATATCCTGTTCCAAAGAAGATATCTGATCATTTAACTCTACTTTATCCTGTTCTAAATCTTCGATTTGGCTTCTCAATTGTTCACCCTTTTTCTCCAGGTCAGCAATTCGTTTTTCCAACTTGGCTTTCTCTTCTTTGATCTTTTTCTCTTTCAATCTTTTTACAGTTCCAGGAGAGACTTTGGCATCACCTTGAGTAACAAAAGTTCCGTAGACCTGACCGTAAAAATAGTGCCACACTTTGTATCCTATGTGGATGGGATGTAAGAGATGGGATTTGGCCAGCATATTTCTGGCTTCAGCTGCAGGAACATTTTTCTCTGTGGTAAGAAAGTCAAAGGCTAATCCCCAATGACTATCTCCTCGTTGTACCACATTGGGTTCAGGAATCTGTTCCTCAAGATCTGCTTTCTCCTTTTCTAACTGAGCGATGGTCTTTTCTTTTTGGGACAATTCTTTCTCTAGGTCAGATATCTGGGTTTCTAGTTTCTGGATTTCCTGTTCCGGTTCAGGAGGGGCTTCTTCTTCAGCTTGTTCTCCACCGCCACAGGAATTGAGAAAGATAACTCCAGCTATTAAAACCAAATAAAAAGGGAAAGATAACCAACGTTTGGGGGCTAATCTTTTTATGTTCATTTTCATTCTATCCTCCTCGTTATTTATTTATCAAATCCTCAAGCATAAGTCAAATAAAATTGTATTCCTATGTCATGTATTCTTGGGAGAAAGTAAATTTTCATCCAAAACTCACGTAAAGAAAGCCCCATGCCTTCCCTCAACCTCCATTTCTCAAATTTGAGAGTCTCTTCCCCCCCTAAACCTTGACTTTTTAACCTTAAAAGAGTTTATAATTTTATTTACATTCATTCATAAATTATGGAAAGGAAACAGAGCGAATGAAAATGAACACCATTATCATGGCAGTGATTTTTGTAGCTCTTTTCATTACTGCCTGGTATTTCAAAGGATTGGGAGCTGCAGGAGAAGGAATCAAACAGGGTGGGTTGATGCTGAAAAAGACAGGGCTTTTACTTTTGATTGCTTTAGGAGTGGCCGGCTTGATACAGGTGTTGGTTCCCAAAGAACTCATTTCCCAGTACATGGGAGCGGCCTCAGGTTATAAAGGAATTCTAGTGGCTTGGCTTATCGGGGGCATCATCCCCGGAGCTCCCTATGTGATACTCCCCTTAGGAGCCTCTCTTCTTTCCAGGGGAGCCGGGATAGCCCCAACCACCACCATGGTTCTTTCAGCTTCTCTCATAGGGGCCACCCGAATTCCTTATGAAATCGCATTCATCGGGTGGAAATTTACCATCGTCCGGATTTTAGGAGGGATGCTGCTTCCCCCTCTGGCTGGGTTTATTGTTTTAATGGTCAATCGAGTTCTTAAGCTCTACCCTTTCTAGGTGGAAAACTGCTTGAGTTTTTTCATAAAAGCTAATACCAGCAGACCCGCAAAAAACAGAGATGCCGATAAAATCAGAAAAAACAGGTGATGGGGAATTTTACTGTAGAAACTGGTGAAAATCCCGGCCGCCATGGCTCCCAAACCGGTGGCCCCAAACCACATTCCCATCATGGATCCTTGGAGACGAGGGGGAGCGACTTTGGAAGTGAACGAAAGTCCCATCGGGCTTACCAGGAGTTCGGCGATGGTGATCACAAAGTAAGTGGAAATCAACCATCCTGGAGACATGATGTTCATGTCCTTATTTCCTCCAGATAAAGAAGCCGCCACCATTATTAAAAGAGCCACGCTGGCCACAAACATACCCGTACATATTTTTGCGGCACTGGAGGGTTCCTTTTTCTTTTTGCGCAGGTAATTGAAAAGAGGAACGATCAGGATCAAGGTTAAGAGCACGATAAAGAAAGGATTGAAAAATTGATAAGTCTCTGCCTTCAAAAACGGATAATGGACCGTGGACCTCTGAGCAAAAAGGGTCAGAGCGGACCCATTCTGATAAAAAGCCATCCAGAAGAAAAAGGCGATGGCAAAAAGGATGATCAGGGAAACGATTCTCATTTTCTCTTCAGTTCGACTCATCGGTTTCGACTCTTCTCCAGTGGACTGTTGGCTCTGACTCAGCATGGATCCTTTGGCGGCATATTCATAGGTTTTCTTTCCCAACCCTAATACAGCGATGGATACCAGCATCCCCACACTGGCTGCCGCAAAGCAGGCATTGAAACTATACTTGTTTCTTAAAAAGGTGGCCGCCAAAGGAGCCATCAAAGCTCCAATGTTAATGCCCATATAAAATATATTGTAGGCCGTATCTTTCAGCTTGCTTCCACTCTCGTAGAGATTCCCTACAACCACAGAAATGTTGGCTTTAAACAACCCACTTCCCAGAGCAATGGTGACCAGTCCGGCATAGAAAAAGAACAAACGGTCCAGAGAGGAGGCGGTCAAGCTGGCGTAGCCCACCGTCATGACCCCAGCCCCCATTAAAATGGTGTTTTTGGCCCCCAGCCATTTATCGGCGATATACCCTCCCAGAATGGGAAAAACATACACTGCCAATAAAAAGACCCCATAGATGACTCCTTTGATTTCGTCTCCCCAGCCAAAATCAAGGTCCATATACAAAACCAGTATGGCCATCATGGTGTAGAAGCCAAAACGCTCCCACATCTCTGTAAAAAATAATGTTCTGAGTCCCTTTGGATGTTCTTTAAACATCTTTTCTCCCTTTCATTTTATGAACTCACAAGCTTGATTCACGGATATTGTTTTTTCTTTTTATCAAAGCTTGAGTTTTTGGTCAAATAAATTTTTATAATCCCTACCCTTTTTCAACAAACTAGAGGATTTTCACAAAAATTTTATTTGACAAAATTCATCCAGTTTAGTAGTCATCTATTTAAGAATAAGAAGGCGTTGATGAAATTTTTGAAACCACCAAGCCTTTTCCTCATTTTGGTCTTGGTCTTTTTTAGTTGTGCTCCCGGGCCCAATGAACTCGAAAAAACACCCGATGAAGAAGGAATGGTCGCAGGATTCTGGAAAGGAATTTGGCACGGTCTGATCGCTCCCATAACCTTTGTCATTTATGTTTTCTACAGGAATATCCATTTCTATGAAGTTCACAATAATGGCTTCTGGTACAATTTTGGTTTTATAATGGGAGCGGGGCTTTTTTTGAGCGGGGGCATTCTGGGGCATTCCGGGAAAAAACGACACAACTGAATTCATTGGAAAGGAGTTCATTATGAAAAAGCTTCTTATCTTTATTTTGGCGATTTCTCTTTTCACTGTGACCTGCACCAACCAGGAAAAAAAACCTTTTTACAGTCAATGGAAAACTCCCCACGAGGTTCCTCCTTTCGACCGAATTCAAAAAAAACATTATCTCCCTGCATTTAAAGAAGGAATCAAACAACACCAGAAGGAAATCGAAAAAATCGCTAACAACAATGAAGAACCCACATTTGAAAACACCGTTGCCGCGTTAGAAAGAAGCGGAGCTCTCCTACGTAAAGTCCGTAATGTCTTCAATGTACTGAACAGTTCCATGAGCGACGAAGAGATGCAACAAATCGATAAACAGGTCACTCCCCTTCTCTCCAACCATCAAGATGACATATTGTTCAACAAACTTCTTTTCCAGCGGATTCAGACTGTTTACAACCAGAGGAAAAATCTCAATTTAACCACTGAACAAAACACTCTTCTGGATAAATACTATAAAGATTTTATTCGGGGCGGCGCCAACTTGAGTGAAAAAAAGAAGGAGGAGCTGAGAAAAATCAACGAAAAGCTCTCCAACCTTTCGAGGCAGTTCGGACAGCACATACTGAAAGAAAACAACCGGTACGATCTGGTGATCGATAACAAAAAAGACCTAGCCGGGCTTCCTCAATCGGTTATCGACGGAGCAGCCAAAGCAGCCGAGGATCGAGGTCATGAGGGAAAATGGGTGTTCACCCTGCACCGTTCCAGTATCACCCCTTTTCTCACCCATTCAGAAAAACGCGACCTTAGAGAAAAAATTTTCAAGGCTTATATAAACAAAGGGAACCACGGCGATGAGCTGGACAATAAGGAAATCGTTTCCAAAATGGCCGCTCTCCGGGTCAAAAGAGCTCACCTCCTCGGGTACAAAACTCATGCCCACTACATCCTGGAAGAGAATATGGCCAAAAACCCCCAGAACGTTTACGATTTATTGCACAAAATATGGGAACCCGCCTTGGAAAAAGCCAAGAAGGAGTCGCAGGAACTCCAGTCTTTAATCAAAGAAAAAGGGAAAGATTTTAAACTACAGCCCTGGGATTGGTGGTATTATGCGGAAAAATTAAAAAAGCAAAAATTTGAACTCACTGACGAGATGCTGAAGCCCTACTTTGAACTCAATAATGTAAGAAAGGGGGCCTTTTCCGTAGCCCATAAACTTTACGGCCTTCAGTTTGAAGAAAGAACAGACATTCCCAAATACCATCCCGATGTCCGGGTGTTTGAGGTAAAAGAATCCGACGGCTCTCATATCGGCATTTTTTATGGGGACTACTTTTCTAGAACTACCAAAAGAGGGGGAGCTTGGATGAACAGCTTCCGCAAACAGTACCGCCTGGAAGGAAAAGAAACCACCCCCATCGTGACCAATAATCTAAACCTCACCAAACCCAGCGGAGACCAACCGGTCCTTCTCACATTCAGCGAAGTCACCACTCTGTTTCACGAATTTGGCCATGCTCTCCACGGACTGCTTTCTGACTGTACTTATCCCCGATTGTCCGGCACTTCGGTCCCTAGAGATTTTGTGGAACTTCCTTCCCAGATCATGGAACACTGGGCCTCTGAACAGGAAGTTCTCAAAACCTACGCCAAGCACTATCAAACCGATGAACCGATCCCCCAGGAATTGATCGATAAAATCAAAAAAGCAGGCCATTTCAACCAGGGATTTGCCACGGTGGAATACCTGGCAGCCGCCTTTCTGGATATGGACTGGCATACTCTGAAAGAGCCCCCCGAACTCGAGGTGCTGGAGTTTGAAAACAAATCCATGGAAAATATAGGACTCATCCCCCAAATTGTGGTCCGCTACCGGAGCCCTTATTTTCAGCATGTTTTTTCAGGCGGATATTCATCCGGATACTACAGCTATATCTGGTCGGAAGTTCTGGACTGCGACGCCTTCCATGCCTTCAAAGAAACGAGTTTGTTCGACCCGGAAACCGCCGCTTCATTCAGGAACAACATCTTGGAGAAAGGGGGAACCGAAAACCCCATGGTCCTCTACAAGCGCTTCCGGGGAAGAGAACCCCAAGTCAAGTATCTTTTGGAACACCGGGGACTCCAATAAAAAAATGAATGAATTCAAAAATCAAAAGCCAAAAATATTCACTGTTAAATTGCTGCACTGCTAAAGAGTTTATTATGAAATTGTTAAATTGATACCTAATTCATAGTGAATTGTGATTAGAAAATGATAAACAGACAATTCCTAATGAGGTACTGAAAAACCAGATGGAGAAAATGTTTTTCCGAGAGGAAGTAAGGTTAAAGGAATGGTAGCGGGGGCTGGATTTGAACCAGCGACCTCCGGGTTATGAGCCCGACGAGCTACCTGACTGCTCCACCCCGCGATCTCAAATGTATTATAGCAAAATTGGAGGAGTTGTCAAAAAACAAAATAAAAATTCTTGACATGCCTTAATCGCAAAAATATAATTTGAAGCTCAAAAAATGGCATATACATTATTTTTCCTGCTCTCCATAGTATGCATCGGCTCTATTATCGGGATGATTGCCACCAAGAACCAAGTCTATAATGCCTATTTGTTGGTACTCGCCTTTGCCTCGATGGGGGGATTATTTGCTCTTCTCCAAGCTCCCTTTATCGCTGCCGTGCAAATCATTATTTATGCGGGAGCTATTTTGGTTTTATTCATCTTCGTCATCATGATGATTAACCTGCGTCAAGGACTTCCTCCAGAAAAGAAAAAATGGACTTACTATTTTTCTGGGGGTATCGCTGCCGTTCTCGCTGGAGAGCTTATCCTTTCTTTAAAAGGAACCTTTTCCATAGAGCCATCTGCTCCTATGGAAAACTTTGGAAGCCCCACCCGTATCGGCCGACTTCTGTTCACCGAATATCTTTACCCTTTTGAAATCACTTCGGTCCTCATACTGGCTGCCATTGTGGGAGCTATCGTTTTGGTGAAAAAGAGAGAAAAAAAATGATCCCGATAAGTTATTTTTTGATACTGAGTGCCGTTTTGTTTGCTTTAGGAATGGTGGCCTTCTTTGTTAAAAAGGACTTGATCACCATGTTCATGGCGATCGAAATCATGCTCAACGCCGCTAATTTGGCCTTCATCACTCTGGCCAAATCCGCTTCTTCCTTAAATGGTCAGGTGATCGTTTTTTTCGTTATCACTGTGGCCGCCGCCGAAGCCTCGGTAGGACTGGCCATCATACTTCTCATATTCAAGCAAAAAAAATCTGTAAAAACGGAAGACATATCTTTAATGAAAGGATAAAATGTCCGATATTTTTTGGCTTATACCCTTTGTCCCTGCTCTGAGTGCTCTGATTCTGGCTGTTTTCGGGACCAAACTTCCCAAAAAATACATCTCCTATCAAGCCTGTGGGGCCGTTTTAATTTCTTTCGGGATATCCATTATTTCTTTCATAGGATTGCTTCAAACTCCTCAACAAAACTACCCTCTGGTCAAAAATCTTTTCACATGGATCCACGCCGGGCTTTTTAAAGCCAACCTCTCCCTTCAGTTCGATCCCCTGTCCGCCGTTATGGCCTTGGTGGTTTCTCTGGTGGGATTCCTCATCCATGTGTACTCAGTGGGGTACATGGCTGAGGATAAAGGGTATTCCCGTTATTTTACATATTTAAACCTTTTCACCTTTTCCATGCTCCTCCTGGTTATGGCTTCCAACATTGTGCTTATGTTTGTAGGCTGGGAAGGGGTGGGGCTTTGTTCTTACCTTCTCATCGGATTTTGGTTTGAAAAACATTCCGCAGCCACCGCCGGTAAAAAAGCCTTTTTGGTGAACCGAATCGGGGATGCGGCTTTCCTTTTAGGCATCCTGTTTATTTTTATTCATATTGGAAGCGGAGAATTCACGGCCATCCATCAGGCTGTGGGAGGAGGAGCCGTAACTCAGGGAGTGGCAACTCTTATCGCCATTCTCCTTTTTATCGGCGCCACCGGTAAATCAGCTCAAATCCCTCTTTATGTATGGCTCCCCGATGCCATGGAAGGCCCAACTCCTGTAAGCGCTCTTATCCACGCCGCCACCATGGTAACCGCCGGGGTGTATATGGTTTCTAGATTGAACTCGCTGTATGCTTTTTCGGCCGCAGCGGCTGAAATCGTGGCCCTGGTCGGAGCTTTAACTGCCGTGTATGCAGCCACCATGGCCCTTGTTCAAAACGATATCAAAAGAGTCCTGGCCTATTCCACCATCTCTCAAATCGGATACATGTTTATCGGATGTGGGGTGGGAGCTTATACGGCCGGAATGTTCCACCTCTACACCCATGCCTTCTTCAAAAGCCTTTTGTTTTTAGCCGCTGGAAGCGTCATGCACGCCCTCTCCGGCGAACTGGACATGAAAAAGATGGGAGGATTGAAAAAATACCTCCCCCTCACCTACCCCACCTTTTTGGTGGGAGCCATCGCCATTGCCGGGGTTCCTTTTTTCTCTGGATTCTTTTCCAAAGATGCCATCCTGACCAGTGCTTTTGCCAAAGGAGAATATTTTATCTGGGCACTGGGAATTGCCGGAGCTGTCCTCACAGCTTTTTACATCTTCCGGCTTATATTTTTGACCTTTCATGGAAAAGAACGGATGAAACCTCAAGTCAAAGAACACATTCATGAATCTCCCCCGGTCATGACTATTCCCTTGATCATCCTTGCTTTCTTCTCTTTTGGAGCCGGATACATCGGACTGCCCGCTGTTTTGGGTCAAAAACTTAATGTCTTTAACCAATTCTTAAAACTAGGGGGGCATGAAGCCCATATAAGCATGGGGATCGAATGGCTGCTCATACTGATTTCCATAGCGGTGGCTTTTACCGGGATATTTCTGGCTTACATGTTCTACATCCTGAAACCCTACGTGCCTTCCATGATGGCATCCAAGTATCCCCGTCTGTATAAAGTCCTTTACAATAAATATTATGTGGATGAATTCTATAATGCAGCCTTTGTCAACTCCACCATAAAAGGCTCGGAATTGATTTACAATCATTTCGATTTAAAAGTCATCGATGGAGCTGTCAACGGCACAGCGTCTTCCACCAACTTCTCTGGAAAAATCCTCAGTTATTTCCAGAGCGGTCTCATCAAAGACTATGCCCTGGTTTTTCTGTTGGGCGTGGTTATATTTATAGGATATTTGCTTTTCTAAAATGACTTTTCCATTACTCAGCCTGATTACATTCCTTCCGTTGGCCGGGTCTGTCCTGCTCATCTTTATACCCAAAGAAAAGAGAGCTTCTCTGCTCTATTTGGCGTTGATCTTTTCCCTGATAACTTTCATCGTTTCTTTGTTTCTCTTTTTCAATTTTAACGGCCACACCGCAGACCCTCAGTTTGTGGAAAAGGCCCCATGGATCGGGTACGGGATAAACTATCATATAGGGATCGACGGGATCAGTTTATTTTTAATCCTTTTGACCACATTCCTTTTTCCTATCGCCATCCTCTCCTCTTGGAATTACATTCAGAGTCGGGTTAAAGAATACCTGATTTTCATTTTGATGTTGGAAACAGGAATCATAGGCGTGTTCGTTTCCCTCAATCTTTTCCTTTTCTATGTTTTCTGGGAAGCCATGCTAATCCCTATGTATTTCCTCATCGGAACCTGGGGAGGTCCCCGGCGAATCTACGCCACTCTGAAATTTGTTCTTTTCACCATGTTGGGGAGTCTTTTGATGCTGGTGGCTATTTTTTCTCTCTACTCCCTCTATTTCAAAGCCAGTGGCACTTATTCGTTCAATATCTTTGATTTCCATAACCTCATGCTCAGCTCCAATATGCAGATATGGTTGTTTCTCGCTTTTGCCCTGGCCTTCGCCATCAAAGTTCCCATGTTTCCCTTCCATACATGGCTGCCGGATGCCCACGTTCAGGCTCCCACAGCTGGTTCGGTGATTCTGGCTGCCGTCTTACTAAAAATGGGGGCTTACGGTTTCCTCCGCTTCGCTCTCCCCATCTTTCCTCAAGCGGTGGAAAAATTTCTTCCTCTTTTAGCCATATTGAGTCTTATCGGCATCATTTACGGAGGGCTCATGGCTCTTATCCAAAAGGATGCCAAATCGCTTGTAGCTTACTCCAGTGTCAGCCATATGGGCCTCATTATGTTGGCTGTGTTTTCCCTAAACCTAGAATCCATCGAAGGAGCTATCTACCAGATGATCAACCATGGATTGAGCACAGGAGCTCTGTTCCTTTGTGTAGGGATTCTGTATGAAAGAGCTCACACCCGGCTCATCAAAGACTTCGGTGGTGTGAGCAAGCAAATGCCTGTGTTCGCCGCTTTCTTCTTGATCTGCATCCTCTCCTCAGTAGGTCTCCCCGGACTAAATGGTTTTGTAGGAGAAATCTTATGCATTTTTGGCGTATTTAAAGCCAACCAAGTTTTGGCCATCCTGGGGGTTTCCACAGTTATTCTAGCCGCAGGGTACCTGCTGTGGATGTACCAAAGAATCATGCACGGTCCTTTGGAGAAGAAAAAAATCCTTTCCTTTAAGGATATGAATATCCGAGAGATCATCTATTTTGTGCCCATTATCATTATGATGTTCTGGTTGGGTATATATCCTCAGATGTTTTTACGAAAAATGGATGTCTCTGTCCAGCATCTTCTCAATCAAATGGCCCAAAAAGAAAAAATCCTCACTCAAAACCCAAAGGATCCATCAATAAAAAATCAACTAATCCCAAAATCATTGGAAAAGGAACACCATAAAAACAAGAAAAAGGAAGAAAAGACCTTATGAATAGCTTTTGGGCGTTATCTCCTCTGCTGTTAGTGGTGTTGGCGGCTCTCGTGGTCCTCCTTCTCGAGGTTTTTCTCAAGAAAGAAACCAAAGATTATCTCGCTTACCTCTCATCCCTCTTTCTTGCGGGATGTGGAATCATCCTCATGATTTTTTGGGATAAGAACTATTCTTATTTCGATGGAAATTTCCTTTTGGATAACCTCGCTTTGGTTTTTTCCCTTCTCCTCACTTTGGCCACAATTCTGGTTATCCTTATTTCCATTAAATACATTTCCCTCCAGGGAGCCAATTACGGCGAATACTATGCCCTTCTCTTATTCGCCCTTTCGGGGATGTTGATCATGGTTTCTTCCCAGAGCCTCCTGATTATTTTTCTGGGATTGGAAATCCTTTCCATCTCCAGTTATTCCTTAGCCGGCTTGAGAAGAGAGAACCCCGAATCTTCGGAAGCTGCGATCAAATATTTTCTTTTGGGAAGCTTCGCCACAGCTTTCCTGGTATACGGATTGGCTTTGATGTATGGAAGCACCCATTCTTTAGAGATCTCTTCCATCATCCGTTTTTTGACCACAGGAACCCATTTGAACCTCATGCTTTTGGTTGGTCTCGGTTTAATCATCATAGGATTTGCTTTCAAAATAGCCCTGGTTCCTTTCCACATGTGGACACCTGATGTTTACCAAGGTTCCCCCACTCCTGTCACAGCCTTTTTTTCCGTAGGGCCCAAAGTCGTGGGTTTTGCTGTGCTGTTAAGGATATTTCATTTTTATTGGGAAACCGCTTTTCACACTCAAACTCTGATGACAGCCTTATGGGTCATCTCTGTTCTCACCATGGTGGTGGGAAATCTAATTGCTCTCAGGCAGACCAATGTCAAAAGAATTCTCGCTTACTCCAGCATTGCCCATGCTGGATATTTATTGATTGCCCTCATTGCTCAAGACCCTACCAGCTTGATTTTTTACCTTGCCGTATACCTTTTCATGAATATTGGAGCGTTTACCGCCGTAACCAGTTTGGGCCGGAAAGGGAAAGAATATGTGGAACTGAATGATTATTCGGGAATTGGGTTTAAATATCCATGGATTGGAGCCACCTTTGCTGTATTCCTTTTCTCTCTGGCCGGATTTCCACCTACAGGGGGGTTTTTGGCTAAATTTTTCGTTTTCGCTTCAGCAGTAAGAAAGGGCTTCACTCCCTTAGTTATCATAGCTGTGATAGCTAGTTTGATTTCAGTTTTTTATTACCTCCGGATCATCGTGACCATGTACATGAAAGAGCCTTCTCCGAGCATGCAAATCCTCACCCGAAACCCTGTGCTTTTTTCTGTCTTATTCCTCTGCCTTTATGGTGTGCTTCAGTTAGGGATTTACCCGGGGAATGTCCTGGGTTTCATCCGCCAGGCTGTAGCCGCCATGCCCCTTCTTTAATCCTTTTCTTTTTAGGGGGAGTTACTATCAGATTCTTAACTTTTTATGAGGATCAAAGGCTGGAGCAGGACGTAAGCCGAATTCTGTTCCCACCTTACAAGGCGGGGGTGGTTATTTCTCTGCCTCCATGATTGCTCAAGGAGTTTAGCGACCTACCCGCCCTCCTGAGACGGGCCATCTCTTTGAGGGACCATTGGGTCTTGCTCCGGATGGGGTTTACCCTGCCCCCGATGTCACCACCAGGGCGGTGAGCTCTTACCTCACCTTTTCACCCTTACCCTATGAAAATGATTTTTCATAAGGCGGTTTGTTTTCTGCGGCACTTTCCTCCGATTGCTCGGAGTCGCTGCTAGCGACCATCCTGCCCTGCGGAGTTCGGACTTTCCTCTCCTCCCTTCTTGGAAGAAGAAGGAGCAACCACCTCGCCTACTCCAGCCTTGATTTTGATTCCATACTGCTGTAATTTTTTGTACAAATTACTCCGTGGCGTATCCATTTCTCTGGCTGTTTGGGAAATATTCCAGTCATTCTTTTCCAATTTAGATAGTATAAATTCTTTCTCTGCCAGTTCCCTAAAATCTTTTAAATGACGAACTTTGCTTGTCTCCGGGAGATAAACATAACCCTCACCTTTGATTGGCTCAGGCAAATCTTTCCTTTTTATTATACTTGAGTTTGTCGTCACAATCAATCGTTCAACCGTATTCTTCAATTCCCGTACATTTCCCTTCCAGTGATATTTCATCATCGCTTTCACCGCTCCATCATCAAACTCTTTTTCCTTAAAATTATTCTCCTGGCAGAACATTCGGTTAAAATAATCTATAAGCAACGGAATGTCTTCTTTTTTTTCTCGTAAAGCCGGTGAATAAAGGGGAACGACGTTCAATCGATAATATAAATCCTCACGAAAATTTCTTTGTTCGATTTCCTCCTTTAAGTTCTTGTTAGTGGCGGTGAGAACTCGGACATCAACCTTGTTGATTTTACTTGACCCCACTTTTTGGACTTCCCCTTCTTCCAGAACTCTCAAAACTTTAGATTGAGTTTTTAGACTCATATCTCCGACTTCATCTAAAAATAGAGTGGCTCCATCAGCTAATTCAAATTTTCCCACCTTATTTTCTGTCGCTCCAGTGAAAGCTCCTTTGACATGACCAAAAAGTTCACTTTCAATCAATTCATCAGGAATGGCCGCACAATTCACTTGAACAAACTTCTCTTTGAACCGATTACTGTGACTATGAACAGCTCGAGCAATGAGTTCCTTTCCGGTCCCACTTTCTCCATAAATCAAAATTGTGGTGTTTGTGGGAGCCACTTTATAAATTTCTTCCCAAAGTCTTTTCATCAGAGGATGATTCCCGATGAGCTCATATTTTTTCTGGGCTTTTTTTCTCAGGTCTTGACATTCCTGTCGAAGCTTTTTCTGTTTCAATGCATTGCGGATACACAATAAAACCTTATCTCTTTGAAGAGGTTTCTCCAAAAAATCATAAGCGCCCAGCTTGGTGGCTTCAACAGCCGTCTGGATGGTCCCATGCCCGGATATCATTATGACTTCAGGAGAATAAGGTTTCTTTTTCAGCTCGGCTAAAATTTCCAAACCATCCTTTCCCGGAAGCTTAACATCGAGAAGCACCAAATCCACACCCACCGTGTCTTCAATGACATCGAGGGCCTCTTCCCCATCCACGGCTTCGAGAAAATGATATCCCTCATACTCCAGAATCATCTTCAGGGATTTACGGATATTCTCTTCATCATCAACAACCAGCAAGCGCTCTTTTCGGTACTGATTCATGTTGGCTCCTTTCCTCCATAGAGGATTTTATTTTAGCACAATTTCCCAGATTTAGTCACAAAACTCCCTCTTTGACCTCAAAATTGAGGATTCCTCTCCCATGGTTTCCTCCCAAAACACATCTTGTTTCCCCAGCGGAGATGTTGTATTATTGAAAAGAATGATGAAGAGAATTTTACGTGGTTTGAGGGGAATTGTTGTATTTGCTCTTATTCTGAGCTTTCCTCTTCAGGCACAGGAAAAAGCCTCTCATTTTAAACTGGAAAACGGAATGGAGGTCTTTTGTTATGAAAGACATTCCCTCCCTTTAATCCATGTCGTTGTTGGAGTCAACCTGGGTTCCAAAGATGAAACAAAGAAAACCAGCGGGATGGTCCATATCCTTGAACACTGCGCCTTGTTCCGGGGTACAGAGACACGAAGTGGAACTCAAGTAGCTCAGGATGTAAGAGAACATGGAGCCTATTTTAATGCTCATACCGGTCGGGATCTCTCCCTGTTCGAATTAGCGGTTCCTTCTGAATACGCTGATTGGGGGTTAAAAAACCAGAAAAACATCCTCTTTCAGCTCAAAATAACCCAGGAAGAACTGGAAAAGGAAAAACAAATCATTCTGGAAGAAATCAATCAAGTTGAAGACGACCCCTTGAAGTATGCTACTTCTCTTATCTATCAAAATCTTTTTCAAAGCCATCCCTATCAAAAACCCATTTATGGAAACAAAAAAAATATAGAAAACGCAACAGGAGAGCAGTTAGAAAAATTTCATAAAAAATTTTTTGTCCCCTCCAACTGTGTTCTCTCTGTGGTCGGAGATTTTAGCTTGGAAGAAATGAAAGAAAAAATCAAATCAATATTTGAAAATATCCCCGAGGGCAACGTGTCCCCTCGTCAATACCCACAGGCACCCCCATTAGAGAAAAAAATTGAAAAGAAAAAAGAAATGGACGTGCAACAAGGTTATTTGGTCATCGGAGTACCCGCTCCTGATTACAACCATCCAGACCAGTATGCTGTGGATCTTCTGACAGAAATCATGGGAAGAGGAGTAAAACCTCTTCTCAACACCCCTCTTCAAAAAAGAAGAGTTAATGTTCACTCTATTTCCATGAGCTACAATTCCCTCAAATACGGGGGAGTCATACAGATTAATGTACGGATTGACCCTAAGAACATCCATACAGCCCAGAGAGAGATCATCCAGTACTTAAAAAAGACCCGAAGATTAAACTATTCCAAAAATGACTATATGGGAGCTCAACGTTTCCATGCTTTGGACTATTTGAAAAGTGCTCAAAATCGAATCAAACACAGATTTCATCAATCCCAAGAAAAAGGCCGGAATCTGGCTGTATCCTTGGTTCGATTCATGCTCTTGAATAAAGACCCTGAAAGAGGAAATTATATTGACCAGATTGAAAAACTCAGTTCTACAGATATTCGTAAAGCTGCGGGAAATTACTTGAGTACGAGTGAGTATGTGGTGGTCTCTATTTTGCCCCAGAAAAAAGAGTGAACTCTCATGAATCATTTATTGAAAAACGGACTTCCCAGAAAAGCTTTTCTGGGGGTCTGTGTATTCTTTCTCTCCTTCTTTATGGCCTTTCCTTACCAGAAGCCTCTCTCCAAAACTTCAGCACAAAAAAAAGTTTTGGACAACGGGCTCACCCTGATCTATCAACTGGACACTTCTTCTCCCCTCACAGTTCTCCAAATTTTTATTAAAGGGGGAAAAGGGGCTGAACCCCAAGGAAAAGAAGGTTTAGCCTATTTAACCACCCGTCTCACCTTGGAAATTCCTGACCGGGGAAAAATCCAAGATTTAATGAACCAGGCCACCCATTTATCTATGTCCTGTGAAAGGGATTATTCACTGGTCCGGATTTCTTGCTTGTCCGAGTACCTGGAAAGCACTCTGGACCTGGTAACCACGATCATGGGGGATCCTCTTTTTTCCGGATTGAGAATCAACCGCATTAAAGAATTGATGGGTCATTACCGAGAATCTGAAAGCGATGACCCTCTCAACGTTGCTCATAACGCCTTCACCAACTCCTTATTCCAGAATACCCCTTATGCGGGTTTATTTTACGGGAGCAAACAGTCCCTTAAAGCTATAAAAAAGAAAGATATTGTCAACTTTTATAAAAACCATTTCAATGCGGATAATATGATCATCTCTTTGTCTACCGACCGGCCCAAAAAGGAAATTGTGAAAACTATCCAGGAGTATTTCAATGAGTTCCCCCCTGGAGAATCATCTGAAACCAAATCTTTTTCCTTCACTCCTCCTGAAAATCATTCTCAAACTATTGATAAGGATACCCAACAGTATGTCGTCTCTCTCGGTTATCCCTTACCCAAAACTACAACTAAAAACTATGTTTATGGGCTCATGCTGGAAAACCTGCTGGGAAAGGGCTTCAATTCCCGATTATGGCCTTTAAGAGTGAAAGAAAAGCTGGCCTACCATGTGAATTCCAGAGTTACCCTTTTGAGAAAAAAAAGTATGATTGAAGCCTTTTTAGAAACAGACCGGGATAAAAAGGAATATGCGGTTCAAGCTCTAAAAAGAACACTTCACCGACTTTCTGAGAAAGGAATCACACAAAAAGAATTGAAAACAACCAAAATTTTCACCAAAGCCTCTTTTTTAAGAGAAAACGAAACCAAGAAAAACCGCACTTATACTCTGGGGTCATTTGAAGCTTTAGGCTTGGGGTTCGACTTTCTTCAACGTATCTTTCAAGAAATTGATAAGATTGAAGTGGAAGAATTCAACTCTTTCCTCCAAAATTATCTGGACCCCCACAAAGAAATTCAAGTGATCGTGGGCCCTCAAAGGAAAAAATCCCCACCTCAAAACAAATAAATTTCATTCCGTTGCTGTGATTTCTTCAACTTCCTCCACTTCTTTGGGAATCGGTTTTCCTAAAACCCGAGCCCCCTCATTGGTTACTAAAACATCATCTTCAATCCGAATCCCACCGAAATCTCTGTACTTCTCTACCTTTTGATAATCGATAAACTGAGTATTCTTTTTATCTTCCTTCCATTTATCGATTAATTTAGGAATAAAATAAACCCCCGGTTCAACAGTTAACACATATCCTGATTTGAGGGGCTTAGCGAAACGGAGAGCAGCCAGGCCAAACTGCTGGCTCTTTTTTACAGTTTCATCATAACCCACATATTTTTCTCCCAAATCTTCCATATCATGCACATCCAATCCCATCGGATGCCCCAACCCGTGGGGGAAAAACAGAGCATGAGCTCCCGCTTTGACAGCATCATCCACATTCCCTTTAATGAGCCCCAGTTCTTTTAACCCCGAGGCAATGGTATGGGCCGCTTTCAAATGGACATCTTTAAACTTAATTCCAGGCTTCATCAATTCTATAGCCGTTTTTTGGGCATTCAAAACTATCTTATAAACCTCTTTTTGCGGGGAGCTGAATTTCCCATCCACCGGACAAGTCCGGGTAATATCGGCCGCATAATGCATGGAGGATTCAGCTCCTGAATCATTGACCACCATTCTTCCCTTCTGAAGAACATTCCCATGATAATGATTGTGAAGAATTTGACCGTTGATGGTCAGTATGGTGGGAAAAGCCGTCAAACATCCAGCGGAAAAAACCAGACCCTCCATCTGCCCTACGATTTCTCTTTCATACACTCCCGCTTTGGCCATCTTCATGGCTTGGGTGTGCATTTCATAAGTTAAAGAATGAGCCTTTTCTATCTCTTCAATTTCTTCTTTAGATTTAATAAGCCTTTGAGCGACCACTGCTTTGATGAGCTCTTCGGAAGCATAATCGGGAACTAGAGAAGAAGAAATTCCCAATAATTTTTCAATTTTCAAACAATTCTCCGGTCGGTACGGAGGCAGAAAATGGATCCTCCTTCCTTTCCGGATGGCCTGTCTCAGTATTTTTTCCAGTTTATCTAGAGGATATGTTTCTTTAACCCCCACCTGGCGTGCTCTATCCTTAAGGAGAGGCTGGTCGCCCATCCATACCACTTCCTCCACATCCACATCATTTCCATAAAGAACACTGCGGTTTTCATCCACATCAATCAATCCAGCCAACCCGGGGGAATCAAGGCCAAAAAAATACAAAAAGGAACTGTCCTGGCGAAAAGGGTAAGTATTGCCCGGATAATTCATAGAACTTTCTTGATTTCCTAAAAATAAAATCAACCCAGATTTGATTTTCTCTCTGAGCTGTTCTCTTCTTTCCGTATAAATATTAGCCTTAAACATTATCTATCTCCTTTTAAAGGGATTTATTTTTATAATAGGGAAAGCTATATTTAATGATTTTTTTCAGCAATTTTCAAAGCTTTTTGGTAGTATCTCTTTAAAAACTTTTCCTGAACCTTATAGGACCAGTGAACATCCCGCATGAAATCAGCTGCTTCCTCTTTTTTTCCTTGCTCAACTAATTTTAATAACTTCTGATGTTCCTTAATGGATGCTTCTTCCCACTCTTTCACAAACCCTTCCTGGCGAGGAAAATCATACAATCTCTTTTTTAGATTATCCACAATCTTCACCAATTTTTTATTGGTACAAAGATCTAAAAACACATTATGGGCCTTAACATTGTACTTATAGTAAAGGTTAAAATTATCATCTTTAATGGCTTCTTCCATTTTCTGCAAGTGTTTTCTCATTTTATCAATATCTGAGTCCTTTAACTTATCAAAAACGGAAAGGATAACCGTACTCTCCAGGGCCCCTATTATTTCATAGTAATCTTTAATTTCCTGAAGAGTGAGGTGTTTTACCTTTACCCCTCTCCGGGGTTGGATGGTGACAAAATCTTCCATTTCCAGACGAAGCAGTGCATCCCTTAAGGGAGTTTTACTGACCCCTAATTTTTGAGAAAGTTCATCCATATTAATCGAAGACCCGGGACGAATTTCACCTTTTTCCATTTGCTTTCTCAAATATTCATAAACTTGGTCTTTTAATGATTTCAGAGTGATGATGGGTTCTTTGGGCATTTAAAAATATCTCTCCCTTATATCTTTTTGTATTTCTGTATAACATATTTTTCCCTTCTTTGTCACGAATCATTTTATACGCCTAATATTTAATGGATTATATTTAAGGAATTTTTTTTAACTTTTATTCTTCCTTTCCTCTTTTAAACCTGGACAAAGATTGAGCGGAAGGAGTTACAGCTATCCCTCCTCTGGATGTACATCTTAATTCTGAGGGCAGCATTTTACCTACGGAATAGACAGCGTCAATCGTCTCATCCAGAGGAATGGGATTTTTATAGCCTCCTAAGATTAAATCAGCACAGACATAAGCACTAGAGGCAGCCACAGCGTTGCGGGTATGGCAGGGAATTTCGCAGGCTCCTTGAACTAGATCACACACAGAACCCATGATATTCTGGAAAAAAATGGCGGCGGCATCCACGGCCTGCTGTGGAGTTCCCCCAGCTATCTCCACCACTCCCGCAGCTCCCATAGCCCCTGCCGCCCCTATCTCTACCTGACACCCTGCCTCTTCAGCAGCAAAAGTGGCCCTCCGGGCCACAATTAAACCTATGGATGATGCAGCGCCTAACCCTTTTATTATTTTTTTTAGGGGGAATTTTCTATCCTCATACAAACTAACCATCACCCCTGGGATTACCCCGGAGGCTCCTCCTGTGGGAGCCGCGCAGACCACTCCCATACTATTGTTGATATGAAGAGCAACCATGGCTCTGGCGGCAGCCTTGGTATGAATTCCTCCTGTTGAAAGTTCCCCCTTCTTTTCCCTTCTCCATATTTTTCCTCCGCTGGAAGAAAGAAGCTGCATTTTTATATTTTTTTCTTTCAATCCCTGTTTAACCGAATCCTTCATGATTTGAAAACGCCTTTCCATCTCTTGTCGAACTTCTTTCTTTTCCATTCCTAAAAGTTGAGCTTCATAGGATAATCCTGTTTCCCCCAAAGTGAGGTTATTCTTTTCAGCTTGTTCTAACATCTCCTGAGTATTTGTAAAAAGACTCTCTCCTTTTTTCATATAAAAAACCGGCGAACTTTTCCATACATTGCTGACACTATTTAATTTTATTATTTTTTGATACACCTCTGAAGAAATGCCTGAACTGAAATTCGCCTGAAGGATTCGTTTATCCTCGTTTCCCCTCTCCGTAAGATTACCAGAAAACTGATTCAGAGAAGATAGAATATTTTTTATCTGAGATATTCCCGGTTTTTCTGTCTCCACAGCTAATTGATAAGATTTTCCATCTATGGAAACAGGCCATTCTTCTACTTGATAAATTTCTATATTCCCACCTCCTGTGGATTTAGCCATTATCGTCAAATTCTTTCCCCTTTTTCCTATCATCTCTATTTTGACTGTGTTGGGATGTTGGGCTTCTTTAAGAGGTAGAACTTCAAACTTGACTTTCAGCCCCTCTTTTTCAGCCCAACTATCAGCCTCAAGGAACCGTCCATCTGTGAGCGACCATTCCATAAGCCCCGCTAAAAAGGCCAAGTCTACACCCTGCTGACGGTAAATCTGAGCATACGAGCCTTTCGGGTCGAAGGTGAAGGTGACTGAATAAGGATTTTCCCCGAATAAACTTCGAGCAATCCTCCCGATGCGGTAAGAACCAGCGGTATGAGAACTGGAAGGTCCTCTCATAACAGGACCCAAGACATCATTGAAAATGCTAATGAATTTCATTTTTCTCCTTTTTAAAATTATTTTGGGCCCTTCTGAAGATGATTCTTCAGATAACTGGTAAGAACTCCGAAAAGGTGCCGTCTGGTATTTTTTCCTTCAGAGATACTGTGGCTCCGGTTGGGGTAAGGAACCAAAGTGAATTTTTTATTATGTCTTATCAGTTCGTTTATAAGGACTTCTGTACTTTGATAATGGACATTATCATCGGCTGTGCCATGGACGAGAAGTAAATCCCCTTTCAGTTGGTGGGCATATGTCACCGGAGAGCCTTTTTTGTATCCTTCGTTGTTATTCTTAGGCAACCCCATATACCTTTCTTGATAAATTGTGTCATAAAAACGCTGATTACTGACATAGGCAACGGCCATAGCTGTGTTGTAGAGGTTTGGATATCGAAAAATAGCGTTAAGGCTCATAGAACCTCCACCACTCCAGCCCCAAACACCGATTCTCTCAGAGTCTACATAATCCCTTTTTTCAGCCAATTTCCTCACTGCGGCCGCTTGATCTCGGGAAGCTAAAATCCCAATCTGGCGGTAAATGCACTTTCTCCATTCTCTACCCCGGGGAGCTGGAGTCCCTCTATTGTCGATACTCACGACTACATACCCTTGTTGGGTTAGCATCAAATGCCACAAATAACGTTTCCCACCCCAACGATCCAGGACAGTTTGACCTGCTGGTTCTCCGTAAACATAAACCAGAAGAGGGTATTTTTTGTGTTTATCCAAATTATAGGGCTTCATTGACCAGGCATCCAGCAAAACATTTTCTTCAACCTCAATCCGGAAAAATTCTGCGGGAGAACGCTTCAATTTCTCAACTTTTTCCTTTAATTCAGCGTTATCTACCAAATTTTTTACTAATTTATGGTCGGGCAAGCGGATAAGGTCGGTTACGGGAGGAGTATCAAAACAGGTATGGGTATGAAAGGCCCACCGCGCTTGAGAGGAAATTTTATAGTTATTTGTCCCGGAGAAATCATCAGGAGTCACTTTCTCTGGTTGACCTCTTCCATCCAGTTTCTGGCGGTAAAGATACCTTCGAGTGGGATCATGAGGAGAAGCTATAAAATAAAGCCACCCTTTTTCTTCATCCACTTTTTCTATATTTATAACATCATACTTTCCGGGGGTTATTAACTGGGCTTCCTCTATCTTTATAGAGACTAAATAGGCATGACGCCGTCCGTCTCGTTCACTCAACCAGAGAAATTTCTTCCCCTCATCCAGCCAGATAAAATCATCCATAACCTCGACCCAAGCTTTATCCTTGTCTTCAAAAATTGTGTTAACTTCTCCGGTATTAATATTTCCCACCATCACTTTATTGACGTTCTGCAAGCGGTTGAGACTCTGGAAAATAACTTCTCTGGAATGGGGAATCCACTCCATACGGGGAACATAATGGTCACGAAGACTCCCCGGAAGGTTAAACCAGGTGGTCTCTCCTCCTCTGGAATTTATAACTCCTATTTTGCATACAGGGTTGGTGGTACCTACCTTAGGATATCTGATTGGGGTAAGCTGGGGATAAATTGAATCTGTATAATTAACCAGATAATAAGTTCCTACTCCGTGGTCATCAATCTGCCAGTAGGCGATGTATTCTCCATCAGGGCTCCATCTGTACCCATCTCGTAAACGAAACTCCTCCTCATAAACCCAATCAGAAGTCCCGTTAGATATAAGTTCAGAACCGTCTTGGGTTAACTGCAGGATTTTATGTTCATCTAAAGATTCCACATAAATGTTATCTTTATGGACATAGGCGACTCGGTTTCCAGAAGGAGAAAATTTGGCAAACATAAGGCTCGACGGTTCCATGTTTTTCCCTAGCTTTTCCAGATTATTCGTTTCTAAATTAAGCACCCAGTAATCTCCCCTGGAATTGACTCTCCACACTCTCTCGGTATTGGTAAAAATAAGTAATTTCTTTCTATCTTCCAACCATTTGTAGTCAGCAATCTTAAGCGGTTCAGATTTTCCTTCCGGAATAAGCATTTTAGCAGGAACCAAGACTTTCTTTTTTCCAGTTTCCGGGTTATAACGAATGATATCTTTACCTTTATGAGATGATTCTTCCAGTGTGGTATACCCCTTTCCATTCTTTAACCACTTAGCAGCTCCAAATCTCTCTGGAGAAAATTCATCAGAATCGTATATCCTATCCAGAGTTAAAAGAGAAGGATCCTCTTTTTTCTTCCCACAAAGAGA
Source organism: bacterium (assembly GCA_018335295.1). Lineage (GTDB taxonomy): Bacteria > Acidobacteriota > Aminicenantia > Aminicenantales > Aminicenantaceae > JAGXKI01. Next base: position 33,625 of record JAGXKI010000006.1, read on the forward strand.
AGAAAGTCCGACTAATAAAATGAAAATAAAAATATAAACAGTTTCCCTTCTCCAGTTCATTATTCTCTCCTTTTTTAAAAAATATTTGAATATTGAATATTAATCCCCTTTTATTTTTCTTCAGGTCTTAAATTCAACCTCTCTTTCACTCCAAACTCTCCAGAAAAACTCTTCTTATGAGTGTGTAATTACTTACCACATTAGTCCATTTTCTAAGATGATTTTGTCCAGAAGAGAAGCTTTCATGCTTTACTCCTTTCTTCTATTTCAACATGTGATATATCAGATTATTAGTAAAATATCAAAGTTCTTTCAATCAAGTTTTTATATATCTCTAACATTATCAATCAATTAATTTATAATTTTTAGTAATTATTTTAAATTCTTCTTTGTATTTTTCTTAACTTTAATTAAAATATTTTTATCAGGACCCTAGATGGAGTTATTTATCAATCACATTATATTCTTTCTATCATTTATTTCTTCCACTTTAAAATTAAGTTCCAAATAAAAAATCTCTCTCATGAAGCTACCTCAAAAAAAGCTAAACTCTGTGTTGATTAAACCAGCCGGTCCAGACTGCAACATGCACTGTACTTACTGTTTCTATTTAGAAAAAAAAGACTTATTCAAACAAAATAAAATACACCGGATGGATGAGCAAACTCTGGAGGAGACCATAAGACAAGTTATGACCCATGGAGGGTCTCAGGTCTCCTTCGGCTGGCAGGGTGGAGAACCCACCCTTATGGGCCTCCAATTTTTTAAAAAAGCAGTTCAACTGCAAGAACGTTTCGGTTTTCAGCAATCCGTGGGAAACGGCCTTCAAACCAACGGGCTTCTGCTGGATTATAAATGGGCCCAATTTCTAAAAAAGTATCATTTTCTGGTAGGACTTTCCTTAGACGGCCCTGAACACATCCACAATCACTACCGCCGCTTAAAGAACGGCGATGGATCCTGGTCTCGAGTCACATATAAAGCCCAACTATTACTGGATGAAGGAGTCGCTGTGAACGCTCTAACCGCGGTCAATAACTATTCGGTCCAATTTCCCGATGAAATTTACCAATTCCATAAGGATTTAGGATTGAATTACATGCAGTTTATTCCCTGTGTGGAAACAGATCCGGATAATCCTTCTCAGGCTGCTCCTTTTTCGGTCTCTTCGACCAAATACGGGGAATTTTTATGCCGATTGTTCGATTTATGGGTTTCTGATTTCGTTAACGGGCAACCCATGACCTCCATCCGTTTTTTCGAGTCGGTCTTTTATCATTATGTAGGTCTTCAACCTCCTGAATGCAACCTTCTTCCCCAATGTGGGATCTATTTGGTTATCGAACACAATGGGGACGTTTATTCTTGCGATTTTTTTGTCGAACCTGAGTGGAAGCTGGGAAATATAAAAAACGGAAACTTAACAGAAATGCTGAATTCACGGAGACAAAACAAATTCGGAAAGATAAAATCAAATCTCCCTCCAAAATGTCAATCCTGCCCTTGGTTAAAATATTGTTGGGGAGGCTGCACCAAAGACAGGATTAAAGACCCTCGAGATAAAGGTCTCAATCACTTCTGTGAATCTTACCAAATGTTTTTTAACCATGCTGACTCTTTCTTTAAAAAATTAGCTCAGGAATGGAAATCACAGCAATGAAGACAGACTGAACTTATCTCCTCCACTTTTCAGTCTTTTCTCTAAAAGTAGGATAAAATGATCCATTTCTTTGAGTTAACGGATTCAAATATAAAACTTTTGTTGGAGCTATAATGAAACTTCTCTGGCTAAAGCCATGAGCATAAGGAGACAAAAAATTATCGGAGTATGAATCCTTCATTGAGAGGGTCATCAGGGTCAAAGTAAAACTTATTCTCCCCTGTAATGTATGCGTTTCCAGATACTTCAGGAATCACAGCGGTGTATGGACCGAATCGGGTAATTTCCTTTATACATACTTCAAACTCGGTCCCGATTATACTTTCTATGACCACTGTTTCTCCTTTTTCAAGTTCTCCTCTTGAATAAAAGAGGGCTGCTCTGGCACTTACTCCGGTACCGGTGGGTGATCTGTCTACTTCTCCGTCAGCAAATATGCATACATTCCGACTGTGGTGGGAAGGATTTTCAGGGCCAGCTGTGATAATCGTGCCGTATAAAAAACCAAGCTCTTCCTCTTTAGGATGTTTTATTTCAATAGAATTTATCACAGCTCGTTTGATAGCCCGGCCCAGGTCAATCAACCGTTCATAATTTTTTGGATCCACAGACACATCCAATTCTTCAGCCCTGCAAAACGCGTAGAAAGCTCCTCCGAAGGCTATATCATAATGAACTCTGCCCAGACGGGGGACTGGAACTTGCTGGTCCTTTGTATAGACAAAAGAAGGAACATTTAAAAAAGAAACATGGGTTACTTTCCGGTTCTTTCTGTAAGCAGAAGCTTTGACCCTGCCCGCAGGAGTATCCATTTTTATTTCGGGATTATTCTCTTCTTTTTTTATGATCCCTGTATCCAGAGTCATTTTGGCCAAAGCAATAATGGCATGACCGCACATAGTGCTGTAACCTTCATTATGCAGAAAAAACACCCCAAAGTCTCCATCTTCACTCACAGGTTCTGTCAGCACGGCTCCGTACATATCTACATGACCTCGGGGTTCCCACATCAACCCTTTACGTATGTGATCAAGATTGTCGCGGAAAAATCTTCTCTTTTCTAAAATTGTATCCCCGGGGATATCAGGCTGCCCTTTTGTTACAAGTCTTAAAGGTTCTCCTGCGGTATGCGCCTCCAACGTCTCAATCACTTTCCAGCCTGGGGGAGGTTTCCATTCAGAACTCATGTTTATTCCTTGTATTAAAAACGGACTTCCCTTCCGATGCCTTTTTCCCTGGCATTTTTGTATATAAATTCTGAAACCACCAGGTCAAAAAGGGCCATCCCCACCGACTTAAAAACGGTGGTTTTTTCTCCTTTGAAATTTATGGCTAATTTCCTGGATATAATTTTTCCCATTGTGATTATTTGATCCTTTCTAATCCAATCTTTTTCCACAGGAACTTTCAGGTCACCAGATTCAACAAAAGCGTGTTCTGTATCTACCACCATTCTTTTGATATTTTTAAACAATGCTTTTGGAAATTCTCTCATGTCAGGCTTATAAGACCCTATCCCCACGATATGTTTTCCCCAAAAAAGATTCTCATCATCAGAAAGCACAGGCTCTCTAGAGTTTGTAGCGGTTATAACGACATCAGATTTTGTTAACAACTCTTCAGAGCTGTTTTCTTTTTTAACTTTAATATTTTTAAGTGTATCCGTTAATTTTTCACCCAAACTCTCCGCTTTTTCAGAAAATTTATCATACACATAAATGGTCTTAAAATCTCTTTGAGTGCATGCTGAGATGGTTTGATTGAAACCCTGAACTCCAGCTCCCACAATCCCTAGGGTTTCGACCCTTTCTGAAGTCATATGACGTATGCTTACACTTCCCACAGCGGCTGTCCTCAAAGCAGTGAGCGCTGACCCATTAAGTAAAGCCAAAGGTTTCCCCGTTTCCCCGTCACTAAGGACCATAACACCAAAAAGCACAGGGATATGCTTTTTTGCATTTTCAGGATATAAAGATACAACCTTTGTACCCATACTTTTTTCTGTGAAACAGGGCATCAACAAAAGGGTATTTCCTTTGTAATCAACATGCATACGCTCAGGCATATGAAAGCCTTTTTCTTCATATAAAAGCATGGATTTTTCCACAGAATCCACGATTTCATTCCGGGAAACAGCTCTCAGCATATCGTTTTGGCTTAATATAAGCATATTACACGGACCCCTTCATAAAATAGGAATTGTCTTTCATCAGAATTGAGCCGCTTGGTGTATCGCTGAACTCCCATGTCAGGGAGTGAGTTCATCTGAACTCCCATATTGTTTCTGTAATTTTTCCAGTTCAGATTTAAGTTGAACCACTAAATCCTTATATTCAGGAAGAGGATAAAGGTTGAGAAGCTCTAAAGGGTCATTCTTTAAATCATAAAGTTCCCAGGCATCGATATCATAGTAATAGTGGATCAACTTATAACGGTGGGTTCGGATTCCATAGTGTCTTTTGACGCTGTGAACAGCTGGATATTCATAGTAGTGGTAGTATATAGAAGTACGCCAATCCGGAACCCTCTTTCCTTTGGACAAGGGACGAAGGCTTCTTCCCTGAATGTCTTCAGGTAAAGAAATACCGGCATAATCCAGGAATGTCGGAGCAAAATCAATGTTGAGAACCATATTCTTATTCACCGAACCCGGCTTTATCTCTCGGGGGTATCTCATCAGAAGAGGCAATCTTAAAGATTCTTCATACATCCATCTTTTATCAAACCAACCGTGATCGCCCAGAAAAAAACCCTGATCGGAAGAATAGATGACTACTGTATTTTCCCTCAATCCGCTGGAGTCCAGATAATCCATTATTTTTCCCACACTCTCATCCACCGAAGCCACACATCGAAGATAATCTTTGATGTATCTCTGGTATTTCCATCTTATCCGTTCTTCTCCTTTCAAGGAGGCTTCTCTAAAAGCCCTGTTTTTAGGTTCATAGGCGGCATCCCATGCTCGCCTCTGTTCCTCACTCATCCTCCTATACTCTCTATTCCAGTTAGGACTTGCCCCTGGAGGCTTAAGCTTTAAATCCCATTTATCTCGGAGATGGCGGGCTATGGTCATTTCCTGCTCCCGGGCGGCCGGAGACCGGGTGGCATAACTATCAAACAGTGTTTCCGGCTCAGGGATGGCTTGGCCCTCATACTTATGGAGATGTTTAGGTCCGGGCATCCAGTTTCGGTGGGGAGCCTTATGGTGACACATTAAACAAAAAGGCTTTTTTTTATCCCGATTTTTCAACCAATCCAGGGTTAAATCCGTGATAATTTCGGTAACATAACCGGAGTGTCGTCTCTTTTTTCCCATCTCTACAAAATCTGGATTATAGTAAGCCCCTTGTCCAGGAAGAATGTTCCAGTAATCAAACCCGGTAGGAGTGCTTTTTAAGTGCCATTTCCCCACCAGAGCTGTCTGATAGCCATTTTTCCGAAGAGTTTTGGGAAATGTTCTCTGACTTCCATCAAAGGTGTCTTTATTATCCACCACCCCGTTTAAATGACCGTACTTTCCCGTAAGAACTCCGGCCCGACTCGGAGCACAAATAGAATTGGTACAAAAACAATTATCAAAACGGACCCCTTCTCGGGCAACCCGGTCAAGATGAGGGGTTCGGTTTATTTTACTCCCATAACAACTTAAAGCATGAGCGGCATGGTCATCGGTAAAAATAAACAGAAAGTTGGGCCTTTTTCCCTCTCCGGCACAGGATTTTATCCCCCATGAAGCCGTCAAGGCTACGGTTCCAAAACCTATATTCTTTAGAAAATCCCTCCTGTTGTAATGATTCTCCTTCATTTTCTTTTCCCTTTATTTCCCATTATAGGTTTTTGGATTTCAATCACATCCCAAAGAGAAATCCCCAAACAACTGCTGTTCCCGGATTTCTCCTTAGACCCTCGGTATTAATTTTTATTCACATTCTTTTCACTTTTTTTCTTTAAAGGTCTTTCTGTTTATGAATTTGTTAAGAAGAATAAACACGATCAAAGCTGTAATCCATTGAAAGAGAACCGTTCCCAGCGAGGAGGGAGATATTATTTTATACCAATGATGAGGGTCTTGAGAGTAGCTGTTCCAGAACCACCATCCCAGCATGGCTATAATTTGAACAGGAAGCAGGTATTTAACCAAAATATCAAAGGCTTTCCCCAACCGGTATTTACCATAGGAGGCAAATATTTTCTGCCGGAAAACTTCCGGCCTTATTTTAATCAACAGGACTATAAAAAAGGACCCGCTGACCATTAAACCTAATCCCCAAACCCAGTCCTGGTTATTGAAAAATCCCATGCTCAGGGCCGAAGGAAGGCCTAAAACAAAGCAAGTCACTCCTACAATTTTCACCGCTTTCTTTCTCAAAAAGCCCGCATCCATAAACACTCGGGTTATGAGTTCCAGTTGGGAAAGAAGGGAGGAAAAGGCAGCAAAACAGAGCCCCAGAAAAAAGAGAGCCAAGAAAAAAGTCCCCGATGGAATTTTGGAAAAAAGTTCAGGTATCCAGATAAAAGTCAGTCCCACATTATCTGTCTCCATAACCTTCAAAGATTTCTCCAGAGAACCCGGTTGACTGGAAAAAAAAGCAAAAACAGTGGGGATCACAGTAACTGCAGCCAGAAGAGAAGCTAAATAATCCCCAAAACCCAAAGTGGTCGCCGTTAAAACGGAGTTTTCTTTTTTATGGGCATACACAGCATAGGTTAGCATCAATCCCCACCCTGCTCCAGTGGACCAAGCACACTGGCTGAGCGCATTCATCCACACCTCGGGATCTGCCAGCATGTGAAATTTAGGTGAAAAGATATAATCAAGCCCTTTCAAAGCCCCGGGTAAAGTCAGAGCCCGGATGCAAGCTACGACTAAAATTATAAAAAGAGTGGGAATAAATATTCTATTCGCTCTCTCTATTCCTTTGGTCACTCCAAAATAAATAATAAAGCACCCTATCCCTATAGCAAACAGCTGGAATAAAACAGGCTGCCAAGAGGAGGAGAAATGGCGCCAGAATTGAAGGGGGTGTTTATGGGTCAAACCTTGAAAGACCGTAGCAAAAAAATATTTCAAGCACCAGCCTACAACCACAGTATAATAAAAAGTAATCGCAGCCGTAACAAAGGCAACAAACGTCCCCATCCAACTGTACTTTTGACCCATCAATTTCCCAAAAGAACCTATAACTCCCTTTCGAGAGTTTTTACCGATTGAAAGCTCAATGACAAGAAGGGGGATAGCCCAGATAAAGAGAAAAAGGAGCCAAGCAATTAAAAACGCTCCTCCCCCATATTGGGCCACTATTCGGGGAAAACGCCATAAGTTTCCTGTCCCTACAGCCATTCCCAAACCAGCCAGGATTATTCCCCAACGAGAAAAGGTTTCTTTCTTCTCCATTTTTTATTCCTTTACTTAGAAATTATTGAATTCTTGACCTTTCTTTTTCCTTTGCCTAAAGACCATTCAGCATCTCCTGCTAAATACTTACTAATTTTACCTCCTATTCTCTTCTGAGTTTTTAATATTTTCTGTTCTTATATATGAATTTATAAAACATTAAATATCAAATTATTTTCGAGTTCAAGAAATTTTTTTGTTTATTTCTATATTTATAGGTTGATACTTGTCATTTTTTTTCTTTTGATATATTTTATTTCAGACTGGATAATCTAAAACCAGACTTGAAATTCCAGTGAGAAAATTCCTCCGTATAAGGAGGGGAGCATGAAAAAATTGAGGGCGTATTTCACACTTCTTTTGATAACCCTTCTAATTGGAGTCTTTATGTTTTGTAAAAAAGATTCCAAATCCAAACAAGACTTAACTCAAAGGAATAGAAAAACCCAAATGGATATTCAAAAACAGACTTTTGGAAAACTTCCGGACGGAAGAGAAATTATTCTCTACACTCTGGTCAACGGGGAGGGAATGGAAGCTCAAATCATGACTTATGGAGCGACCCTGGTTTCATTAAAAGTCCCGGATTCCCAAGGAAACCTGGAAGATATAACCTTAGGCCACTATTCTCTGCAAGGGTACCTTGAAGCCTCTCCCTATTTTGGTGCGACCGTAGGACGCTACGCCAACCGGATTGCCCATGGAAAATTCACCTTGGATGGTGTGAAATATCAGCTTCCCACCAACGAAAGGGAGCATCACTTACACGGAGGGACTAAAGGATTTGACAAAAGAGTCTGGCAGGCTAAGGCTGTCCACAAACAAAAGGCAGTGGGAGTTGAATTTCAATACTTGAGTCCAGACGGGGAACAAGGATATCCGGGAAATCTTTCCTGCACCGTAACCTATTTTCTGACTAAGGACAATCAAATAAAAATAAAATACCAGGCTGAAACAGACAAATCCACCCCCCTAAACTTAACCCATCACAGTTATTTTAACCTGGATGGACAAGGAAAAGGAGATATCCTGGACCACATTTTGATGATAAACGCTCATAAATACACGCCCGTCAATGAAGACCTGATTCCCACTGGGGAAATACGTTCTGTGAAAGAGACTCCTTTGGATTTCACATCTCCTCGTAAAATAGGTTCCCGCATTGATAAAGTGGAAGGCGGATATGACCATAATTATGTCCTGGATAAAAGCGAGAATAATTTGGTTTTAGCTGCCAGAGTGGAAGGACCTGATAGCGGCCGAGTTATGGAACTCTACACCACAGAACCTGGAATCCAGTTTTACTCTGGAAATTTTCTGGAAGGGACTATAGAAGGAAAAAATAGTGAAATTTATCACCAGCATTATGGCTTCTGCTTGGAACCCCAGCATTTCCCGGATTCTCCCCACCATCCTGACTTTCCTTCAACCATTTTAAGACCAGGTGAAAAATACCACAGCTTTAGTGTGTATAAATTTTATACTCAATAAATAGAATTCTAATACCTGAATTATTCTTTAAATCCAAAACCTTCTTAGGTGATAAAAAATCAAAAAGCTTCGTGCTCGGTCCTTTTTATAATCTCATTCTGGAGCTTTTCACTGAGGTCCACAAAATAATCACTGTACCCGGCGACCCGGACAATTAAATCTCTGTACTTTTGAGGATATTTTTGAGCTTCTCTCAACATATCTGCACTGACTACATTCAGCTGAATATGATGTCCATCCATTGCAAAATAGGATCTGATTAAATGAGCCATCTTTTCTATTCCTTCCTCATCCTGTAAGAGACTGGGAGTAAATTTCTGATTTAAAAGAGTCCCTCCCGTGCGTAAATGATCCATCTTGGCTACGGATTTTAAAACAGCGGTAGGACCGTTCCTGTCGGCTCCCTGAACAGGAGATATTCCTTCAGAGAGAGGTTCTCCGGCTAACCTTCCGTCCGGAGTGGCCCCCACGACTTTACCAAAATAAATATGGACTGTAGTGGGTAAAAGATTTATCCGATAACATCCCCCTTTGGTATTAGGGCGGCCGTTTATAGTGTGGTAATAAGTGTTGAAGAGTTTCTTCATCAGGTTATCCGCATAATCATCGTCATTTCCGTACTTAGGAGTCTTATTGAGCAGTCTCTGTTGAAGTGCCTGTTTCCCTCCAAAATTTACCTTTAAGGCCTGCAGAAGCTCTTTCATATTCACTTGTTTTTTCTCATAGACATTGTATTTCAAAGAAACCAAAATGTCGGTCATGGTTCCTGTTCCTACTCCCATTATGTAGGAAGTATTGTACCGAGCTCCTCCATCATGATAATCCTTTCCTTTAGCGATACAATCATTTATAAGAAGTGAAAGATAAGGTGCAGGGAGATAGTGAGCATAAAGACGTTCGATGATGTTATTCCCTTTTATTTTTATATCTATAAAATGATTGAGCTGCTTTTTAAAGGCGTTATACAATTGGTCAAAAGAAGAAAACTCTTGAGGATCTCCTGTAGATAAACCAATTTTTTTCCCTGTTCGAGGGTCTATCCCTTTATTCAGGGTGATTTCCATAACCTTGGTCAAATTGAAGTAACCGGTTAAATTATAATTTTCTTTCCCGAAAGCCCCTGTCTCCACACAGCCGCTGCATCCTCCATTCCGAGCGTCCTCGATGGATTTTCCCTGTTTTATCAATTCCTGGACGATCGAGTCTGTGTTGAAAATGGAAGGCTGTCCAAATCCCGTTTTTATAATTTTGAGGGCTCTTTTAAGGAAACTCAGGGGGGTTTTTTTACTTATTTGCACCATAGAAGAAGGTTGAACTATCCTCATTTCCTCAACAACATCCAAAATAAGATAAGAGAGCTCGTTCACTCCATCGGCACCATCTTCTTTAACGCCTCCTGTATTGATCAAAGCAAAATCTGTGTAAGTGGCGCTTTCCTCTGCAGTCACTCCGACTTTGGGTGGTGCCGGTTGGTTGTTAAATTTCACCCAAAAAGCCTGTAAAAATTCTCTGGCTTTCTCTTTGGTAAGGGTTTTTTCTTCGAGTCCTTTTTTATAAAAAGGGAAAAGGTGCTGGTCCAGCCTTCCTGGATTGAAAGAATCCCACGTATTATATTCAATCACCACACCCAAATGGACGAACCAGTAGGACTGGAGAGCTTCCCAGAAATCCCTGGGTGGATGGGCGGGTACCCGGGAACAAATTTGAGCCATTTTTTGAAGCTCTTTTTTCCTTTTTGGAGATTCCTCTTTCTCTGCAAGTTCTTTGAGTTTCATGCTGTGGCGTTGGGCATACATGATGAGGGCATCCGCACAGATCTCCATGGCTTTCAGCTCTTCTTTTTTATGGTAAGCTTCCGGATCGTTGTAGAAATCAAGGTTATTCATACTTTCTTTTATTTCTCTTTTGAAATTCCGAAACCCTTTTTTATAAATTTTATCATCCAAAACAGTATGTCCCGGGGCTCTCTGTTCCTGAAATTCAGTGAACACCCCCGCTTCAAAAGTGTCTTTCCATTCAGGGGAAATAACCTTGAAAATTCTGTTTCTAATGGACCTATTTTTCCAGTAAGGAATTATTTCTTCTCTGTATAGCTTTTTGACTTCTTCACTTACTGCAAAGGGAATTTTTTCTCTGTTGTTTAATATCTCCAAATCTTTCAAACCATGAGTACATATCTCGGGATAAGTGGGGGTAGCTTTGGGAGCTGGCCCCCTTTCCCCTACAATGAGTTCTCCCTCATTGATGCATATTTCTTTATTTTCTAGTAAATATTTAAAAGCTAAAGCCCTCCTCACTGGTGCTGATACTGTATCCGCCTCTTTACTTTTATAAAATTGGGTTATCAGTTTGGCTCTTTCTGGTGTAATATAAGGTTTTGCCTCTAAACTCTGTTTTCTTAACTTTTTAATTCTTTCTTTCACTCTTATCCTCCTATTTTTACAGAAAAACCGTGATCTTCCAGAGTTTTTTTTATCTCTTCAGATTTCTTCTCGGAAGGAGGATGAAAATCACCCTGGGGGGTTTTCTTTTTCAACCTTTTGTATTTTTCAACCCACCCTCTATGGTAGGGTAGCAGATCTATCTGATTAAGGTTTAATGACCAAAGAAATTGAGCTAAATCTACAATATTTTTCTCATTATCATTAACACCCGAAATAATAGGCATTCTCACTACCACAGGCCTTTCTTTTTTGGAGAGAGTTTTGAGGTTATCCAGTATTTGACTATTATCCACTCCGGTGTATTGTTTATGTTTTTTCTTATCCATCACTTTAATATCATAAAGGAAAAGATCTATTTTGGTATATAATTTTTCTAAGATTTCCGGAGAGACAAAGCCAGAGGTATCCACGGCTGTATGAATTTTTCTTTCATTAAGGGCATCCAGAAGGGCTTCGAGAAATTCAGGCTGCATAAAGGGTTCCCCACCCGAAATAGTGGCTCCTCCTCCCGATTGATCGTAAAACACCTTATCTTTTTCTATTTCCTTTATCACTTCCTCTACGGTTGTCCCCTTTCCTATAATTTCCAAGGCTTCATAAACGCATACATCCACACATTTTCCGCATAAATCGCATCGGCTCCAGTCAATTTTTATCTTTTTACCCTCTTGGGAAATAGCCTGGAGAGGACATACCGGAATACAGGCCCAACATGTCTTTCCACATCTTTCGGCTCTGTACATAATTTGAGGTTCCTTCTCCATTCCTTCTGGATTCTGGCACCAAGAACAACCTAAAGGACATCCTTTGAAAAACACAGTAGTGCGGATGCCTGGACCATCATGAACAGCGTAACGTTTTATATCGAATATACGGCCCTTCCCTTGATTCCCGGTTTCATTTAAACTTTTTTGGATAGAAAACCTTTTACTCATCCAAATCTATCCTTTTCTGATATATAATATATCACAGAATAATAGAGCTATCAAATTTTATATTTTTTGGGTAAAAGAATAAATATTTTTTAATATAATTATTTGAGTTTCAATGAAATATTTCAAAATAACTTTTTTAGGTAAAAATTTTCTTTTATAAACTTTAAAAATTTGATATTTAACATATTAATGATCATATCTTTTAGCTTTTTTCCTATTTATTTACATCTTCCATCCAAATTCTGTAAACAGGAGTTAAAATGAACCTCCAAAAAAATTGTTTATTCCTCCTCATTCCCCTGATTCTCTGGGGATCCTGTAAAGCCCCACAAAAAAGAGAAATAACCAAAAAAGATTATAAAAGGGCCGAAAGTTTTCTCCCCCGCAACCTGGAGAAAAAAGCGTACAACCTGAAAGTATCCCCTCACTGGATAATGGAAAGCTCTTCTTTTTGGTATAAAGTCAATACCAAAGAAGGAAAAAAATTCTGGAAAGTTGACCCTGAAGAAAAAGTAAAAAAACCCGCTTTCGATCACAAGAAATTAGCCAAAGCTCTATCCAGAAAAACCGGAGAAACTTATACTTATAAAGACCTGCCTTTTGACACGATTGAGTTTGTAGAAAAATATAAGATTAAATTCAAAGTCGATGACCAAACTTGGATTGCTGATTTGAAAGATTATACCCTGAAACAAAAAGAAAAGAAGAAAGAAAAAGAGGAAAAGCTCTCTCCTGATGGGAAATGGGTAGCCTTTTCCAAAGATTACAACCTTTTTATCCGCTCTAAAAAAACAGGACAAGAAATTCAATTAACCACCAAAGGTCAAAAACTCTACGAGTACGCCAGCTCTTTGAAATGGGGAGATTTGATTGAAGGAGAAAATGGCAAAATTCCCTCCCGTTTCATGATTAAATGGTCTCCTGACTCCAAAAAAATTTATACTCATATACTGGATTTAAGAGAAGCTAAGAAGCTTTATTTACTCAAATCTGCAGATAAAGAAGGTTATAGGGCTAAACTTTTCTCCTACTATCGTGCTCTTCCTGGAGAAAAAAATTCAGGTCGTCTCATTCCGGTGATTATTAATGTGGAAACTCAAAAAGAGGTAAAAATTGACCTGGAACCTATCCCCCGCTTCTTGGGTTTAGATATCCATTGGTTTAAAAACAGCCGGAAGCTTCATGCTCGAAAATATGACCGAGGTTACAAAGCTGTAAACTTACTAGAAATAAATGCTCAAACCGGAGAAGTAAAAAACGCAATAAAAGACGAAAACAAGACCTATGTAGAAAACTCTCTCTGTGAGTACAAATTTTTAGAGGAGTCAGGAAAAACTTTCCTCACTTCAGAACGGGATGGATGGAATCATATCTATTTGTATGACTGGAATAAAGGTGAACTCATTCGTCAAATTACCGAAGGGAAATTTGTGGTTCTAGATATTGTTTACGCAGACAAAGAAAAAGAGAATATTTTCTTTACAGCGGTAGGAAGGGAAAAAAATCGTGATCCCTATTTAGTCCATCTTTACAGGGTAGGTTTTGATGGATCCGACCTAAAACTACTCACTCCTGAACATGCTTACCATGAGATGAACTCCTCTCCAAATCATAAATATTTTGTGGATAACTATTCCCGTGTAGACTCTCCTCCTCAATCTGTACTCCGAAAACTGGAAGATGGCTCCATTCATATGAAGTTAGAAGAAGCTGATGTCAAGGATGTAATGGCCCTAGGTTGGGACTCTCCCGAACCGTTTAAAGTCAAAGCCGCTGATGGCAAGACTGATATTTATGGGCTGATATGGAAGCCTTCTAACTTTGACCCTACGAAAAAATACCCAGTTATTGATCAAACCTATACCGGACCTCAAGCCGTAAATACTCCTAAAACTTTTACTCGAGCTTTATTTCACTCCAATACCTCTTTAGTAGAGTTGGGGTTTATCGCTATAACTGTAGATGGCCGAGGCACGGCCCACCGCTCCAAAGAATTCCATAATTTTTCTTACCACAACCTGGGAGGAGGATGCACAGACCATATTACCGCCATTAAAAAATTATCAAAGGAACATGATTACATGGATACAGAGAGGGTAGGAATTTACGGCCACTCTGCAGGCGGGTATGATGCAGCTCATGCTCTCCTTAAGTGGCCAGATTTTTATAAAGTGGGAGTTTCTTCCTCTGGAAATCACCATCACAGGATGGCCAAAGCCTGGTGGCCTGAGATGTACATGGGATATCCTGTAGAAAAATACTACAAAGAACAGTCTAACATTAATATGGCAAAAAACCTTAAAGGAAATCTGCTGTTAGTCCATGGTGATATGGATGAAAATGTGAATCCAGCTTCTACCATAAGACTGGCTCATGCTCTGATCAAGAATAAGAAAGACTTTGACCTTTTAATCCTTCCCAACAATCATCACGGCTATAAAGGAGTGTTTAAAGATTATTTTATAAGAAAAAGATGGGACTATTTTGTAGAACATCTCCACTCCATTCAACCCCCTTCTTACACTTTAACTACTCCTAAAAAGGAATAGGTTTAATACAAACAAAACCTCAACTAAAGGAGGGTTCACTGAAAAAGTCAAATAGACTCAATATAATTCTTCCTCCTATTTTGGGATAATACAGGTTAATTTTATCTTCTTCAGGAGAAGAGTTCGGAGATTCAATACTCACTGGTCATGATAAAGAGTGGCTTTTGGGAAAAGCTTTTATAAAAAGGACGAAGCCTTTCTTTATTGTAATATTTTTCAACATCCACCTTTTTTTTCACTTTTGTGACCGCTTCAATAGGCGCATCTCCGTATTTGCCGTTTCTTAGAGAAACCATCTTCCCCGAGACTCCGCTTAAAGCCAGATCCAAGGCCAAATTCCCAAAGGCCATGGGCACCACAGAGTCTACAGCATCCGGGTCTCCACACCGGACCATGTAACTCAACCTCTGGTTGATCACATTGATCCGTCTTCCTTTATTGAATTTGGGGGAAAGCTTTTTTATTTGACTGGAAACCACATCTCCAACTCCTCCCAGCTTTTTATGTCCGAACATATCCTTTTCCTTGCTTTTATAGATCATCTCATGGCCTTCCATCCGAGCTCCTTCGGAAACCAGAACCACTGAATAATTACTGGGATTGGTGAGCCGGTCTTGAACCAGAAGTTCACATAAATGTTCCATATTAAACTGATATTCCGGTATCACACACCGGTTGGCGGCTCCAGCCATGGTAGGAATGAGAGCTGTAAACCCGGCATATCTTCCAAAAACCTCGATGACTAAAACTCTCTCATGAGAACCCGCAGTGGTCCGCAGGGCATGGGTCAGAGCAATGGTCCGGGTCACACAAGTGCTGAACCCGATGCAGTAATCTGTGCCCGGCACATCATTGTCCATAGTCTTGGGGATCCCGATAACCTTCACCCCCTCCTCATGCAGTCGATTGGCGTATTTGAGCGTATCGTCCCCTCCCACAGGAATCAGATAATCTATGCCCAAATATTCCAGATTTTTTAAAACTTCCGGGGTTAAATCATTCGTCTCCTGGTCATATTTTTCCTTCAGGTGGCCGGGGACATTTATTTGAGGGACCCGGCTCGGGCGAGTCCGTGAAGTATGTAAAAAGGTGCCCCCTGTACGTCCCACTTTATTGACAATTTCTTCGCTCAGATACTGGCAGTTGGAGGAATTATCCGTCCTTTTGTCCCGAATCATATCCACCAATCCAGCCCAGCCTCTTCGAATCCCGATAACATTGTATCCCTCACGAAGAGCGCGGAGTGTAATGGCCCTGATGGCTGGGTTCAATCCAGGAACATCACCGCCCCCCGTGAGTATTCCAATAGTTCCTTTCTTCCTCTTTGTATTCACGACAATCCACTCCTTTTTAAAAGCTTTCTTTTAAGTATAATTGAAAATTAAGAGGGAAGTAAATGCCTCCATATTGGGGATAAAAATACCCGACTCCTATGAAACCCTTCTCTATCCAGGAAGATTCAAAATATTTTTTTTGAACCTTTCCCTTCCGTTTAAAAAAGACGGGATATCGATTTTCTCCGGACAAAGAGGTAGAGAAAGCTGTGCCCTTTCAAATTTCAGAAAAAAAGAGGTTTTCTTTCCCGCACAGGGATTGTTTAGGATATCAACCAGAGGTAAAGGGGTTTCCTCTACCTCTGGTTTTAAATTTTTATTTCTGTTGTGAAAATCCAGCCAGCCTGTTCAATTCTTCCCATTCTTCATCAATTTCCTTCTGAATCCGCTGTATAACGGAAGCATTCTCTTCCTTGAATAAATGACGAAATCTTCCTTGAGGTTTGAGCCATTCAGTGATGGGTTTTTTCTTTCGGGGTTTGTAATTGATTTTATATTTTCCGTTTTCGACTTCATAAAGAGGCCAAACACAGGTGTCCACGGCATCTTGAGCAAGCTGAAGCCCCTTAGCTTCGTCATATTTCCATTCAGTCGGGCACAAACAGAGGACATTCAGAAAGGCTGGTCCTTCTACTTCAAACGCCTTTTTGGCTTTATTATACAGATCCTTCCATCTTCCAGGACTGGCTTGGGCGGCATACGGAATCCCGTGGGCCGCCATCACTTTGGTTAAATCCTTACGGCGCTGCAGTTTGCCTGGACTTTGTGTTCCTGAAGGAGAGGTGGTAGCTGAAGCTCCCACCGGAGTGGCCGAAGACCTCTGGCCCCCTGTATTAGCGTAAGCGTTATTATCATAACACAGGTAGACTATATCATGACCTCTTTCCATGGCTCCAGAGAGAGCCTGGAGTCCAATGTCATAGGTTCCTCCGTCTCCTCCAATTCCCAGGAATTTAACCTTCTTGTCTTGGGGGATTCTTCCTTTTTTCTTCAGGGCCTGGTACATGGATTCCACACCCGCGATAGTGGAGGCTGCATTTTCGAAAGCACTGTGAACCCAAGAAATGTTCCAAGAAGTTCGGGGGAATATAGTTGTACACACCTCGAGACATCCAGTCGCATTGGCCACGATCAAAGGATCTTCAGTTGCTCTCAAAACAATTTTCATTATGAGAGGAATGCCGCATCCCAGACACATACCGTGTCCGGCCACCAATCTATCTTCCATCTGAGCCAAATCTTTCAATTTTGCCATTATTATCTCCTTTCTACTCCCTTAAATTGATGTAACCATAGATTTCTTCTACTTTTCCTGTTTTCGCTATCCTTTCCAGCTTGGAAGCCACTTCTTTAAAGTGTTCCCCTTTTATATCTCTTCCGCCTAATCCATAGACATAATTGACGATCTTGGGTCTTTCGGGATAATCATAGAGAGCAGACCTGATTTCAGTAAACAGAGGTGCTCCAAAGGCTCCCGGGCTGGATGAGCGATCCAGGACAGCCACGGCCTTCATCCTTTTCAGGACTTCAGCTATCTTACGGTGAGGAAAGGGTCTGAAAACTCGAGGTTTAAGAAGACCGACCTTCTTCCCTTGGTTTCGAAGTTCATCTACGGCATCTTTGCAGGTCCCGGCTGCGGAACTCATCACCACGATACAAACTTCAGCATCATCTGTCCGGTATTCTTCGAAAAACCCGTATTCGCGTCCGAATTCTTTTCCAAACTCCTTCCCCACTTCTTCAATAACCTTGGGGGCATTCTCAATACCTTCGATTTGATTCCGCTTGTGCTCAAAGTAGTAATCTGTAAAATCTATGGGCCCCACTGTTTTTTTCTGGTCTGTATCCAACATAGGATAAACCGGCTTATACTCACCGGCAAATTTTTTTATCTTTTCATCATCTTCCACCTGAATACCTTCCAGAGAATGACTGATGATGAATCCATCTAAACCCACTAAAGCAGGAGTCCTCACATCTAGATGCTCCGCAATCCGGAAGGCTTGAATGAAATTATCATAAGCTTCCTGACAGTTCTCTGAATAGATCTGGATCCATCCGGAGTCCCTGGCTCCCATAGTATCGCTGTGGTCTCCGTGGATGTTGATGGGGGCACTCAAAGAGCGGTTCACAATTCCCGCCACGATGGGAAGCCTCAAACCTGCGGCAATGTAAAGCATTTCCCACATCAGGGCTAATCCTTGAGAACCCGTAGCGGTCATCACTCTACCTCCACCGGATGCTGCTCCGATACAAAGGCTCATGGCGCTGTGTTCACTTTCAGGACATACAAATTCTCCAGTGATCAACCCATCAGCCTTGAACTTTGCTATGGTTTCCACAATAGAGGTGGATGGAGTGATGGGATAAGCGGCCACCACATCCGGGTCAATCTGTCTGGCTGCTTCAGCTACGGACTGATTTCCATTAAGGGTCTTGAGTGTGCTCATTTGGAACTCCTTTCAGCAAGCTTTATTTCCTCTTTAACCATGACAATAGCCTTTTCTTTCGGGGGGCATACTTCTGAACACATTCCACATCCCGTGCAGTAATCATATTTGATTCCTTTTACCTCCTCACCTTGGACTTCGATGGCGTGATGAGGACAATAAAGCCAGCAAAAAAAACATTGAATGCACTTATCTTCAATAAACTGGGGTTTTTTCCCGGATCTCCATGTTCCAGTTAAATTCTGGACTGAATTCCCGGCATTTAAATTGATAGTCCCCAGGGTTAATTCTTTCCATGTTTCCTTCTTCATCCTTCTTTCACCTCCTTAAAAGCTCTGTCAATGGTTTTTAAATTCATTTCCACAACCTCGGGGCGCAGCTTCTTTCCCAGCGACTCTTTCATTCTCTCTTTAAATTTATCCAAATCATTCATAATTCCCGTCACCTTCACCAAAGCTGTAACCATAGGCACATTGGGTATCGCTCTTCCTATCTCATCTGAAGCAATGGTGTAAGCATCCAAAGCATAAATCTTCCGGTTGCCTAAAGGAAGCTTATCTCTTACCAGTGAGAGATCAAAGGTAGTATTTAAGAGAAAAACGGCGTCATCCCTTGCTCCGCTGCTGATATCCACTCTTCCCAATAGAGATGGATCCGTGACCACCACGATATCCGGATAGTAAACTTGACTATGAGCCCGGACAGGTTTCCGGCTTATGCGGTTGAAAGCTAAGATAGGAGCCCCTCTTTTTTCAGCCCCAAATTCAGGTAAAGCTTGGACATACAAATCTTTTTCTTTGGAAAGCACATCGGCTAAGGTGACAGCTGCGGTAACAACACCTTGACCTCCACGGCCATGCCAACGAATCTCTGTGGTCTCTTTCATTTATCCTCCTCTTATGAATTTTATGTGTATTTAAACTCTGACTTAAATTTTAAATCCCTTTTCTCTTGGAATCAACTAGGATATCTGAATTCAGTCCTTCCTTCCAAAGCCTTCTTTATAGTCACCTGGTCTGCATAATCCAAATCCGATCCCACAGGGAGCCCCAGGGCTAACCGGGTCAATCTAACGGGATAATCCTTTAACAGTTTAGCCAGGTAGGAAGCCGTGGTTTCTCCCTCAGCCGTAGGACTGGTAGCAATGATAATCTCTTTAAACTTTCCTTGTTTAATCCTATTGAACAACTGATCAATCTTCAGCTCATCAGGTCCTCTTCCTTTTAAAGGAGAAAGATTCCCTAAGAGAACATGGTAGCGCCCCTGATACATCCCCGTTTTTTCAATAGAAGAAATATTGAAAGGTTGTTCTACAATGCATAAAGATTCATCGTCTCGCTCGCTGTCGCTGCAATAATAACAGGGATCCACATCAGTCAGGTTGTTGCACACCGAACAATAAAAAGTATTGCGTTTGGCTTCTTTGATCGCTTCGGCCAGACGGTCTCCTTCTTCCTGAGAAAGTCCTATAAGATAAAAGGCGATCCTTTGGGCTGTTTTGGCTCCGATACTGGGAATTTTCTTTAACTCTTCAACCAAGCGGTTTAAAGGATCCTTCTGCTCATCCATCAAAACAACCCTGGAATGTTCATGCCTGAACCTAAAGAGCCTAGTTTTTGAGATAATTGTTCATCCACTTTACTCCCGGCATCATTAAAGGCCGCTGTGATTAAATCTTGAAGCATATCTACCTCTTCCTTATTCACCACTTCAGGGTCTATTTTGAGAGAAATCAAATTCTTTGAACCATCCAGTGTCACGGTAACCATTCCTCCACCGCTGGAGCCTTCAATCCTCATCTCAGCCATTTCTTTTTTGAGTTTTTCCTGCATTTCTTTGGCTGATTTGATCATTTTTTGGAAATTGCCTTTCATTTCACTCTCCTTATAAACCTGAACTATTCATAAAAAAGGCCGATACGTATAAATAACACAAATAGTATGAACGAGTTCCGAGAATTTCTCAAGGCGTCCGTAAAGAAACACAGTTTCATGGATTCTATCCTTTTATTTTATAGAAAAATCGGCCTTTTTTCCCTTTCAGGCAAGTTAAAACCTATGAATCCTTTCTTTTATTGGTTTCTTTAACCGAAATGATTTGGGCTTTGAATGTATCCATAAAAGATTTGACTGTGGGGTCCTTCAAAACCTCATCCATTTCTTTATTCCTGTGGCTGGATTGGGGTTTTGTTTTCTTTATATCTTGAAACCTCTCTGCCGAATCTTTATTTGGGTCCTGATTCCTTTTCTCCTGAGAAACAGACCTTTTATCCCTCCGATCTTCCTCTTCTGTGGAGGAATGGGCCTGAGGAGAAAACTTTCCCTGAGGAGAAGAACCCTTCATCTCTTTTTTCAGAGAGTCCAACTCTTTTATGATTTTTTTTAACGGCACAATTTTTTTATAATGGCACAATTTGACCAGTAAGGTTTCTAGATAGATTCGGGGATGGGAAGAAAATTTCAATCCCTGCTCCCTATCTTGAAGGGCAGACAAATAGCGAAGAAGATCATCTGAAGAAGCAAGTTCAGCTTCTTTCTTTAAATTCTTTATATCTTCTTCCTCCCAAAATAATAATTCTTGAGGGTTTTGCACCGATTTCACTAAAAGAAGATTCCGGAAATATTGAATGAGCTCTTTAAAGAAATACCGAAGGTCATAACCATTTTGAATCACTTTCTCTGTCAACTGAAATATAAGATGGGAATTTCCCTCCATGATGGCTCCAGCGAATTGAGAGAAAATTTCCCTGCTGATCGTGCCCAATATTTCCTTTAAATCCTCATCCCCTATGTTTTCTCCGGAAAAGGCCACAGCCTGATCCAGGATCCGTTGGGCATCTCTCACACTTCCCTCGGCAGCATGGGCAATCAGATTGAGTCCTCTTTGGGAAATGCGGATATTCTCTTTTTCGGTTATAAAGGAAAGATGATTGATGATTTCCTTAACCGATATTTTTTTGAATTCAAAATGCTGACATCGGGAGGCTATCGTATTGGGAACCTTATGAAATTCTGTAGTGGCAAAAATAAACACCGTATGGGAAGGTGGTTCTTCCAGAGTTTTTAATAATGCATTGAAAGCCTCTCTGGTCAACATATGAACCTCATCAATAATGATGACTTTATACCGGCCCCGGATAGGCCGGTACTTCACCCCTTCTCTCAAGGATCTCACTTCATCGATCCCTCGGTTGGAAGCGCCGTCGATTTCCAAAACATCTACACAATGGTCTTCATTGATTTCCCTGCAAAAATCACATTGGTTGCACGGTTGGGGAGTAGGGCCCTGTTGACAGTTCAAAGCTTTGGCCAATAACCGAGCCGCTGTGGTCTTTCCTATCCCTCTCATACCAGAGAAAATGTAAGCTTGAGCCACACGATCGTTCCTTACGGCATTTTGGAGAGTTTGAACCACATGCTTTTGGCCTATCATCTCCTCAAAACTCATAGGCCTGTATTTACGGGCGTAGATTAAATATTTCATTGGCTGATTATTGAATATTGTCTTTTCTTCGGGGCTTTCTTCTTAAATATTATATTAACACAAATTTCTATGAATCCAAAAACATTTTTGTTTTCTCTTATTTAAAAATATTATATATTTTAAGGATATGAGTACAAAATCAAATCTCACCGAAATTCATACAGCGGTTCTGTTATTCGGATTTGCAGGGCTTTTTGGTAAATGGCTCATGTTATCCCCCTTTATCATTGTCCTCGGCCGAGTCCTTTTTGCCAGTTTGGCTCTGTGGATTTTTATCCAGTTTTCTTCTTGGAACCTCAAAGTCACACCCCCTAAAAATTACTTATATTTTTTACTCCTGGGGCTAATCCTTTCGGTTCATTGGGCCTCCTTCTTTCACTCCATTCAAATTTCCACAGTGGCGGTAGGGCTTCTCTCTTATTCCAGTTTTCCCTTGTTCACCACTTTTCTCGAACCAGTACTGCTTAAAGAAAATTTAGAACTCCCCCGCATTTTTTATGCTCTTTTGTGTATATTTGGAGTTTTTTTGATCATCCCCCGTTTTGAACTGAGCAGTGCCACTTACAGAGGGGTGCTTTGGGGACTCTTCTCCGGGCTTTCTTTCTCTCTACTCACCATACTGAATCGTAAGCTGACCCAAAAATTTTCTTATTTATTGATTGCTTTTTACCAAGACCTTTTTGCTGTATTTTTTCTCCTCCCCTTTTTGTTTCTCCTCAAGCCTTCTTTTCAGCTTCAAGAGATCTTACTTTTGGTTGTACTGGGGGTGATCTGCACAGCAGGTTCTCATACTTTATTCATCAAAGGAATAAAGGGAGTGCCCGCTCAAACGGCGGCCATCATCAGCTCTCTTGAGCCTGTTTATGGAATCATACTTGCTTATCTTTTTCTGCATGAAATTCCAGCCCTCCGAACCATAGGGGGAGGTCTTATCATTTTGGGAGCTGTCTTCCTGATCAGTCTCCAAGAGAGTCGATCAACTCCCCACCTTCCCCCGGCTCAATAATCCAGAGGCTGTTTAAAACTTTAGAAAAAATTCAATCTTTCTTTTTTACCTTTTTCTTCTCCAATTTCTTCTCTTCCTTCTGGAGTCTCTCTTTCAGCTTTTCTTTTTCATTTTGATGGAGTTTTTTCAACTTTTCCAGTTCCTTCTTATATTTTTTCCCAATCTCCTTCTTTTCCTCCCCTTTCAACTCTTCCTTTTTCTCCTGCCACTCCTTTTTGAGGCGTTCCAGTTCCTTCTCTTGGCTCCTCTCCAGAAGTTTCATCTGGCGCTTATGGATCTCTCCCAAGATCTTCTCTTCTTTTTCTGAAGGAGCTCTCTTCTCTAAGCGACCCACAGGACTTTGGGGAATTTCTTTCTCCACTTCTTTTTTTCTTATAACATTTTTGGGGGCAGCCGTTTCATTTTCTTTGACCTTGGGTTTAAATAGTTCCACTTTATCCACTTTAACCTTGGTCCCACCAGGATCGGAAGTTTTCTGGAGTTTATGTTTAGTGATCTTTCTCTGGGTAATCCTTTCCAGAACATTCACATCAATCCCTTTATTTATGACCCGGTTGCCCTGGCGGATGATATCTGTTTTTCTCACCGTGAATTTGACGAGGTTCTGATTTCGTTCAACGGGAAGAATATAGCGGTTTAAACGGGGCTCAAAGAAATAAGAGCCTTCCACAAATATCCAATAAGAATGATCCAGCGAGTATGGTAAAGACTGAATTCTGACACTCCATCCCCGGACCGCTCCAGGAGGAATCGGGGCCCACCCCACATAAAGATTGCTTTTTCTCCAGGTCACCCAAGCAGGTCCCCACCGGTTCTCCGGAACCCAGAACCAACCGAGACTTTGAGTCCATCCCCAACGGCCATAATGAAAAGGAGCCCAACCCCATTCAAAATGAGAGGCCCAGGTCCATCCATAATCCGTCCACGTCCATCGGCCGTATGTATAAGGGCGCCATTTGTACAGATGAACTCGAGGTGTCCACACATACCCATAAGAAGGATGAGAAAACCATCTCCCATGGGAAGATAGGTATTCATAAAAAAAGGAGGTGTCATACCGGGAGATGGGTTCGGGCGGGGGTTCTTTATAGGTTTCTTCCTGGGAAGGAGGTGGTTCCTCGACAGGATAAGGGACATAAATCACACAGCTGGCCGCAAACAATAGAAAAAAAAACAAAGGGATCATACTTTTTTCTTTCATTCTCTTAACCCCTTTTATCCGATTCTTTGATTTCACACAATCCTCAAAGAAAAGTCAATCCCTTTTTGGGTTTATTTTCCCATCGGAAAAGAGGTTCGGAAATAAATATGCGTCTCAAACTCCTGGTCCTCTTCTTCCACAAACGATATGAAGTTATACGGGGCTCCTCACAAAGAGCTTTCTCACTCAAACTTCT
Source organism: bacterium (assembly GCA_018335295.1). Lineage (GTDB taxonomy): Bacteria > Acidobacteriota > Aminicenantia > Aminicenantales > Aminicenantaceae > JAGXKI01. Next base: position 57,769 of record JAGXKI010000006.1, read on the forward strand.
TGAATACTTTTCTAATTTTTTTCAAAGCCCAACTGAGGTCTTTCTGTTTCACCACTAAGGGAGGGGCAAACCGAATGACATTTTCATGAGTCTCTTTACACAGGAGTCCTTCCTCTTTCAGGGCTTCACAAAAGGGTCGGGCTCCTCCTGCTTCTGGCTTCAACTCTATTCCAATGAGCAAACCTTTTCCCCGGGTTTCTTTAATGTGTCGACTTTGAATTTTTTTGAGCTCATGGAGGAAATACTCTCCTTGTTCCGCGCAATTATCCACTAAATTTTCTTCCTGGATCACCCGAATGGATTCCCGGGCCACCGCACAGGCTAAGGGGTTTCCTCCGAAAGTGGAACCATGACTTCCAGGGGTAAACAGTCCCAGGACTTCTCTCATCGAAAGGACCGCCGAAACCGGATAGCATCCTCCCCCTAGAGACTTACCCAGTATCTGAACATCGGGTTTGACATTTTCATAATCACAGGCCATCAGTTTTCCGGTTCTTCCCAGGCCTGTCTGAATCTCATCAGCCATGAAGAGGATGTTCTTTTTTTCACATATCTCTTTGGCTCTCTTCAAATAACCCTCCGGAGGCACAATGATACCTGCTTCAGCCTGGATTGGTTCAAAAAGAAAAGCGGCGGTATTCGGGTTGATGGCATTTTCCAAAGCCCCTAGATCCCCGTACGGAATCACTGTAAACCCAGGTGTATGAGGTCCAAAATCTTTTTTATAGGAGGGGTCCGTGGAAAAACTGATAATGGTGACGGTTCGTCCATGAAAATTATTCGAACACACAATAATTTCAGCCTTATCCAAGGGGATTTCCTTTTTTTTATATCCCCACATCCGGGCGGCTTTCAACGCGGTTTCCACGGCTTCAGCCCCCGAATTCATGGGAAGGACCATCTCATATCCGGTCAAATCACACAGTTCTTTAGCCAGCCGCGGCCATTGATCGTTTCGGAATGCTCGAGAGGTCAGTGTCAATTGTTTCGCCTGACTGATTATAGTTTTCACAATGCGGGGATGGGAATGGCCTTGATTCACAGCGGAATAAGAACTTAAAAAATCAAGGTATTTATTTCCTTCCACATCCCAAACCCAAATTCCCTTTCCTTTGGTGAGAACCACATCTAAAGGATGATAATTCCGAGCTCCGTATAAGTCTTCTAGGTCCACAAAAAATTTTGTATCCATATTTATCTCCTTTTTCTGACTTTCTGATGGCGGAGAGGGAGGGATTTGAACCCTCGGTGCAGCATCTAGCTGCACACACGCTTTCCAAGCGTGCTCCTTAATCCACTCGGACACCTCTCCGTTTAATCTCTCACAAATGAAGGAAAATTTAATTTAACAGAAATTTCTGGGAAGGTCAATCTGAGAATCATCGATTCAAATGATGGATTATCAACAAGTTAATCAGTTTTGGAAAAGAGTTGATCTAAGAAATCTTTCAGATCGGAAGGAATCGGAGAAACAAAGGTCATTTTTTCATTCGTGGCCGGATGTCTGATAGTCAATTCTTGAGCATGGAGGAATAATCGGGGCGGTTTGATCTTTGTTTTTTTGGGTCCGTAACGCTTATCTCCAACCACAGGATGCCCTGAAACAGAAAGGTGAACTCGAATCTGATGGGTTCGGCCTGTCAGAGGTTTTACCTTCACCAGGGTGAACCCGCTGAATTCCTCCAACACAGAATAAAATGTGATGGCCACTCGAGGCTTTTTGGTCTGTACAGACATACGCTTCCTATCTTTCACATGACGTCCGATGGGGTGACTGATCTCTCCTTCCTTCTGGGGCATCCTTCCCCAAACCAGAGTAATGTAGGTTTTGGTGACTTCTCTGGACTTGAACTGTCCCTTGAGATCGGTGTAAGAGTACAAATTTTTGGCCACCACCAGGACTCCCGATGTTTCTTTATCCAAGCGGTGGACAATTCCAGGTCTTTTTTCGCTTCCGATTCCTTTGATTTGAGGGAACCGGAAAAGAAGAGCGTTTACGAGAGTGTTTTTCTTATTTCCTGCCCCGGGATGAACAATGATTCCCGAAGGTTTATCCACCACAGCCAGATACTCATCATCATAGAGCAAATGAAGCGGTAAATCCTGAGGAATTAATTTTTGAGGTTGAGGGATTGCATACTGAACCCAAATCTTATCCCCCTTTTTAAGCTTCCAACTGGACTTTTTGACCTCTCCGTTTACGGCCACCTGGCCCCTGTCGATCAGACTCTGTATCTGGGCCCGGCTCAAACTTTGGATCCGCCGCGCCAGATAAACATCCAGCCTTAAAGATGATTTGGGTAGAGATGTCACCCGGAATTCTTTTTCAGGCACTTTTTTTTCTCTTTAAAAAGAAAAATAAAAGCACTCCAAAAATCAACCCGATTATGCAAAATAGTTGAGGCATGGAAAGACTGAGATAAGGAGAGGGATTGGAAATCACATAGCTTTTCTCGGGATGATCTCCTCTGTAGAATTCCACAAAATAACGAATAAGGGAATAATTGATGATGTAAAAAGATAAAACCTGACCATCAAATTTTTTTTTCTTCAAAAGGATAAAAAGCACTGAAAAATTCAAAAAGTTTAAGATGGATTCATAGAGCTGGGTGGGATGGATAGGAGTGTTCAAGGGGATCCCGGTTAGGTTATGAGCGTATTCATTCCCAAAAACCACCCCCCAAGGGACAGAACATACTCTTCCGTAACAACACCCCGCACTGAAACAGCCAATCCGCCCCACTCCATGTCCCAGAGCAATAGCAGGAGCAAATATATCCGCGGTTTTCCAAGTAGGAATCTTGTGTTTGTGTAAATACCAAAGAGCAAAAACCAACCCGAAAAAAAGACCTCCCTGAAAAACACCTCCGGAACGGGCTAAACTAAAAAATTCGGAAGGATTTTCAAAATAATAGGAGAGATTTCCCCCCAACAGGATCAATTTGGCCCCCAACAGAGATATGATGATGGTGTAGAAAGCCATATCCAATATTTTTCCTGGATTCAATCCTCCTTTCTTGGCCTGAACATAAACAAACCACAATCCCAAGGCAATCCCCAAAGCCATCAGAAACCCATAGGTATGAACAGTGAGGGGACCAATCTTTATGAGGATAGGATGCATTTTTCCTCTCTCCTAAAAAAGACTAAATAAACCATCAACACAGCTCCAACCGTGACACAGGAATCGGCCACGTTGAAAGAAGGCCAGTGCCATCTTCCCACATAAAAATCCAGGAAATCAATCACATAACCCCTGAATACTCGGTCAAAAAAATTCCCTAACGCACCAGCCATAATCAGGGACAAAGAAATCTTAAAGAATTTTAGGGACGGAGGAACTTTGATAAAATAATAAACTACCAAAATCAATGCTCCCAAGGAAGCCAGTGTGAGGAGTCCTCTTAGCCACAGACTGGGAGATTGGGAAAAAATTCCAAAAATAGCGCCCTTATTCTGAATATGAGTCAGGTTGAAGAAACCCGGAATAAGAGGGATGGTTGTGGAACGAATGATTTGATGGGCCACAATCATTTTGGTGATCTGGTCCAAGAGAAAGAGAAACCCAATAAGTATCAAATAAGAGGCATCTCGTTTCATAAACCTTCACTCCGAACCACTTCTTCACACCGCCTGCAGAAATGCGGGTATTCAGAACTTTTACCCACATAAGAAGAGAAATTCCAGCATCTCTGACATTTTTCTCCGGGGGCTCTCTCAATCTTTACTTCCAGTTCTTGGCCGGAATGGGGTTGGAGGGTGACCTTGGAAACGATGAATAAAGAAGGAAGTTTTTGCTGGTATTTTTCCAGCAATTTTTGCTGATGGGGAGGGACCGAGAGGACCACCTGAGCCTCCAACGAATTCCGGATGAGTTTATTCTCTCTGGCTTCTTCCAGCTTCTTCAACACTTTCTCCCTCACTCCTGCTAAATTCTCCCATTCCTGGTACAAAGATTCCTCCATCCAGGAGTGATCATAAGAAGGAAATTTTTTTAAATGAACCGATTCTTCCTTTTCTTCAAACTGGGGGGCCGCTTCCCAAGCCTCTTCGGTGGTGAAAGGCAAAACAGGAGCCATAAGCCCCAGAGTTTCCTGGAGAATATGGAAAAGAGCTGTTTGAGCGGACCTCCGACTCCTCCAACCTCTTCCTGAACAGTAGAGCCGGTCTTTGACCACGTCCAGGTAAAAGGAACTCAAATTCACAGTGAAAAAATTGTATATGGAATGAAAGACCCCATGGTATTCGAATTTCTGGTAGGCTTTTGTAACCTTTTTTCCCATGTGCATTTCTCTCTGGAGAATCCATTTATCAAAGGGCTCCATTTCTTCAGGGGAAAGGAGATGATCATCGGGAGAAAAATCATTCAGGTTTCCCAATATGAACCGCCAAGTGTTTCTTAATTTTCTGTATGCTTCAATCAACCGCTTCACAATTTCTTTCCCAAACCGGGCATCTTCCTTGAAATTGAGCATGGACACCCACAATCTGAGGATTTCGGCTCCATTTTGGGAAATAATTTCTTGAGGATCCACAACATTTCCCAAAGATTTAGACATACCTCTTCCTTTTTCATCCAGGACAAACCCATGAGTGATCACACTTTTATAAGGAGAAGCTTCTCGGGTGGCCACTCCGATAAAGAGAGAACTGTTGAACCAACCTCGATACTGGTCATGACCTTCGATGTAGATATCTGAAGGCCAGGGAAGATCTTTTCTCTTTCCCAATATGTTATGACTGGCTCCTGATTCAAACCAAACATCCAGAATGTTGTTTTCCTTTTGAAATTGAGTGGACCCGCATTGAGGGCATTGGGTCCCGGGAGGAAGAAGTTCCCAGGGTTCCTTCTCAAACCAGGCATTGGAGCCCTGTTGAGAGAAAATTTCAGCCACATTTAAAGTGATTTGTTCATCGGCAAGGACGTTCCCACACTGCTGACAATAAAAAGCGGGAATGGGAACACCCCAAGTCCGCTGTCTGGAAATGCACCAATCGGGACGGACTTTCATCATGTTAGTGATTCTTTCTTCTCCCCAACGGGGAATCCACTGCACTCTCTTTATCTCCTGGAGAGCTTTCTCCCTGAGATGGTTCTTATCCATGGAAATGAACCACTGGGCCGTAGCCCGGAATACCACTGGATTTTTGCACCTCCAACAATGAGGATAAGAATGAACCATGTCTGTTTCTTTCAATAGGGTTCCTTCTGCGGCCATATCTCTCGTGATGGCCTTGTTGGCATCAAAAATATTTTTTCCTCCGTATTTTTCCACATGAGACTTGAATTTCCCCTCATCATCCACCGGGTTGTAAATATCCAATCCATATTTCAATCCCGTGAGATAATCTTCGTAGCCGTGGCCGGGAGCGGTATGCACACAACCGGTTCCCTGGTCCAGTGTCACATAAGAACCCAATACCAAGAGGGATTCTCTATTTATAAACGGATGCCGGGCTCTGGTGCCCTCCAGATCCTTTCCTAAGAAAGTGACCAAATTTTGGGTCTTTTCCAACCCCAATTCTTCGGCTATCACAGGAATCAGCCTTTTGGCAGTAATATAAACTTCTTCGTTTTGAGTTTGGAAAGCCGTGTATTCGGCATCTGGATGAACCGCTATGGCCAAGTTAGCCGGAAGAGTCCAGGGAGTGGTCGTCCAGATAAGAAAATAAATATCCTTTCCTTCCAATTCAGGAAATTTAGAGGAAAGGTCTGAGGCCACCGGGAATCTGACGTAAATGGAAGGAGATTTTCGGTCTTTGTACTCAATCTCCGCTTCAGCCAAAGCGGTTCCACAATGGGGACACCAGTGCACTGGTTTTTTCCCCTTGTACACATTTCCTCCAGCAAAAAAGGCGGCCAAAGAGCGAAGCACATCCCCTTCATACTGAGGATTCATGGTCAAATAGGGATTTTCCCATTCACCTAGGATCCCCAATCTTTTAAATTGGGCCTTCTGCACGTCGATGTACTTGAGAGCATATTTTTTGCACTCTTCTCGAACCTGGGTCACAGACATATCTTTTTTCTTTTCGCCTAGAATCCGATCCACATTGATTTCTATGGGAAGACCGTGACAATCCCACCCGGGAAGATAAGGAGCTTTGAATCCCTGCATGAGTTTGGTCCGGATTATGAAATCCTTGAGTATTTTATTCATGGCTGTGCCCAAATGAATCCCCCCATTGGCATAAGGAGGGCCATCGTGGAGGACAAAAGAAGCCCCCTGTCTTTGTTCCTGAATTTTTTGATACAGATTCATCTCTTCCCATTTTTTTATATACTGAGGCTCCTTTTGGGCCAATTTTGCTTTCATGGAAAAAGAGGTCCGGGGTAAGTTTAAAGTTTCCTTTATGTTGTTTTTTCCTGCCATCATTTCTCTCCAGCTTCCTTGAATTCTTAATGTTCCATTATAAAATAAGTTGTTTTAATCCTGAAGGGGAAAAAGTCAATCCTCACCTACTCTCGGCTTTCTCGTCTATTCCGTTTATCTGGTTTTTCTAGTTTCTCTCGTCTTTTTCGTTGGTCTGGTTTATCTCAATAATTCTGCTTATCTTTTTATAAATGATATCAGAATATCTTCTCTTCATCCTTAATCTTAACAATTTTTCAGTCTTTCCTGTAATGAGCCCCTCGGCTGACTGTATTGTTGAGGGCAGCGTTGGTGATGAGGATAGCCACTTGAATCCCGTGCTTGAGACTCACAATTTTCTTATCCATCTTGGCCCCTTTATAAAATTTCTCTATCCGATGATACAAATAATCCAGATCGGCCTTGGCTCTCTCCAGACGCTTTTTCCGGCGTATTATCCCGGTATAATTCCACATGGTAGACCGTATGGATAACCAGTCTTGATTGATCAAAGCCGGGTCGATTTCCTCTTCTTTCTCTGGATAATACCATTCATGAATCTCAGAAGGTTTATAGGGTTTTTCAGGGTTAAAATGAGAGACAATGTTTCGAGCCGCCCTTTTTCCCCAAACCAGTCCCTCCAACAAGGAGGTGGATGCCAACCTGTTGGCTCCATGTAGCCCCGTACAAGAGACCTCCCCTACAGCATAGAGTCCTTTCAAGGAACTTCGGCCGTGAGTATTCACCAACACTCCTCCACAAGAGTAATGAGCGGCAGGAACCACAGGGATGGGTTCTTTGGTGATGTCCACATCGTATTTCAAACAGGTTTTATAGATGTTGGGGAATCTCTTCTTTACGTCCACTTGAGCGTAGGAAGCCAAGTCCAGATAAACATAATTGGAATTGCTGTGGGTCATTTCTTCATAAATGGCCCGGGCCACCTCATCGCGGGGAGCCAACTCTTTTTTTTCATTATAATTCTCCATAAAAGTCCGCCCGTCTTTGGTCTTCAGGCGCCCCCCTTCCCCTCGAACCGTTTCAGATATCAAAAATCCTTCCGCATCCCTATGAAAAAGAGAGGTGGGATGAAACTGAATGTATTCCATGTTTACGATCTTGGCTCCAGCCCGGTAGGCCATCGCATAGCCATCTCCGATGGTTTCCCTGGGGTTGGATGTATAGAGAAACACACGTCCGCAGCCCCCGGAAGCCAACACAGTATAAGGAGCAAAAATCGTTTTGACTTTTTTGCTCCGGTTATTCAATACATAGGCTCCAATGCACTGGGTATCTCTGTAATATGCAATGGGGTTCTTGGAATGGTGAGGAATGGTCAGCAGGTCCACAGCGGTATGGTCATTCAAAAGGGTGACGTTGGAATAGGATTGCAAAGCTCTGATAAATCTTTCTTCAATGGTCTTCCCTGTGGTATCTTTGACATGAAGAATCCGCCGTCGGGAATGCCCCGCTTCCTGAGCGTAATCTAGAGAATCCGGAGAACTTCGAGTGAAAGGAATATTCAGCTTCTTCATCAACACTTCCTCCACAACCTTCTTTCCTTCTCTGGTCAAAACATCTACAGCCTCCGGATTGTTAATCCCGTCTCCGGTGCTGATAATATCATCCTTTAAAAGCTCAGGACGGTCATCAAAACCCAAAGAAACGATGCCTCCTTGAGCGTAGTAAGTATTGGATTCTTCCAAAGGCACATTTTTGGTAATCACAATGACCTTCAATCCACTGTTGGCGGCTTCCAGGGCAGCACTGGCTCCTCCAATTCCACATCCAATCACCAATACATCTGTGTTCAAACTCAATTTCTCATCCATTTCAACCCAAAAACTCCATGCTGATATCCATTGAATTATAGGAATGAGTAAGGCTTCCCACCGAAATATAATCCACTCCTAAAGAAGCGATGGACCTCACCTGGGATAATTCCACATTCCCGGAAACTTCAAAAAGGACTTTTCCTCTCCCCCATTTCAAAACCTTCTCCATTTCCTCGAAAGACATATTATCCAACATAACCATGTGGGCTCCACTTTGGACCGCTTCTTTCACTTCTTCGAGGCTGGAGGTTTCCACTTCTATCTTGATTCCCGATTGACCTCTTTTTTTGGCCCTTTGGACAGCTTCCCGGATACTCCCCACCACTTTAAGATGATTATCCTTGATGAGAACCATTTCCGAAAGATTAAACCGGTGATTCTTCCCCCCTCCTGTCTTGACCGCATATTTCTCCAGGATTCTTAATCCTGGAGTGGTCTTCCGGGTATCCAAAATCTGGGTGGAAGTTCCTTGAACTTCCTTATAAAACTGGTGGGTGCGGGTGGCAATGCCGGACAACCTCTGCAGAAAATTAAGGGCCGTTCTTTCTCCTTTCAGAAGAGAAATAGAACTCCCTTCCAGCTGAACCATCTGGTCCCCTTTTTCGAACTCCTTTCCATCTTCCCATAATCTTTTAAAATCAAGGGAGGGATCGATAAAGCGAAACACTCTTTCGGCCACTTCCAGGCCGGCAAGGACTCCCTTTTCCCTGGCTTCGATAAACGCTTTTGAGCGGTGATGAAGAGGAATGAGGCTCTCGGAAGTGATATCCCCTTCAGGCAAATCTTCCTTTACGGCGGCCTCCACCACCGAATCAATCCTATCCTTATCCATGAATAAAATTATAGTTTTTTCTCTTTCCCCAGTCAACTTAGAAAAGAAGGTCCTCAGAACCGCAGGGGGTCTGATCTCTTCTTTTTAAATTTCTTTTCCCGTTGACATTCATAAAGAAAATTTTTTTAATAAACACAGGGATGTTCAAAAAAAGATTTTTTTATTTCCTTTTATCCATAGCCGTTTCTATCTTACTCCTCTGGTTCCTTTTATCTCAAATCGAGATTCAAGATTTGAAACAAACATTCTCCCAGATTTATATGCCCGCCTTGTACGCTTTCATGGCTGTCTCTTTCATTTCCAGCCTCCTTCGGGCTTGGCGGTATCAAATCCTGCTTCCTCCCCGTTCCATCCACTTTGGAAACATCTTTTTGGTCACTCTGATCCGGAATCTGTTTGTAGACCTTCTTCCAGCTCGAACCGGCTCTCTTTCTTATATCTATATCCTCAATAAAAGATTAAATTTTCCCTTTGAAGAAGCCACTTCCACCTTCATTCTCTCTGTAGTTTTTGACTTTTTGACCTTGAGTCCTTTCCTGGTCCTCTCTGTATTTGCGGTAGGCTTTGGTTCCACCGCTCTATCGGGAGTCCCGATACTCGGCTTATCCCTCCTGTTCTTCCTCCTCATCTTCATAATTTTTTGGAAAATAAGGAGTTTTTCTTCCTTTTTTCTCCGTTTTACTCATAAACTTTTAAAAATCTTGAGGTGGGAAGAAAAAAATTGGGCCCAAGTGGTTCTCCAGAAAATTCAAGGGGTCATCAATGACTTCCATCATATTCAAAAAAGAAGGATACATTGGAAAGTTTTTTCCGTATCCCTGTTTATTCGTCTGGCAAAATATGGCTCTCTTTACCTCCTTCTCTTCTCACTTTTGAGGAACCAGGGTTTTTCCCTTGAAGAATTGAGTTTTTGGGCCACCATTCTGGGCATTACGGGAGCCGAATTATCCAGCGCCCTACCTATCAAAGGAATTGGGGGGTTTGGAACATGGGAATCAGCCTGGGCTTTAACTCTTCTCCTCCTCGGTTTTGAATCCCAAACCGCCATAATCTCCAGTGGAATCCACCTCATCAGCAACCTTTTTGAGTACTCTCTAGGAATAATCAGTATTTTAATCCTGGCCTTCCCTTTCATTTTCTTCCGGAAAAAATCCTCTCCCCAAAAAAATTCCTAACCTGGATTACAACCCTAAATTTTTCATAAAAAGCCGAGAACCTTAACTTAATAAAATGAAAACTCAACAAACCCCTTGCAGGATGACTTCTTTTTTGCTTTTTCCTGTTGGGACGTCCCTAAAAATCTGCTATATTATTTTTATGGAGAAAATCACTACAAATACACTTAACTTTGAAGACCATTTCCAGCTGCCTTCCTCCAAACTGTATGGAATCCTGAAGAAAGGACTTTCCAAAGGGGGAGATTTTTCCGAGATATTCCTCGAATACAGGATCAATCATTCCATCAACATGGAAGAAAACATCATCAAAGACACAGGTGAAAGCATCGCTCAAGGTTTGGGAATCAGGGTGATATGCGGAGAAAAAACAGGGTATGGTTTCACCAATGATCTTTCCTTCAAAAAAATAAAGGATACCGCTATAACCGCCGGGTCCCTCGCAGCGGGATCCCCTCCAAAAAATATCCCGGTTCCGCGCTCCTCTCCTTTAAATCACAACTTTTACCCGGTCAAACGCCCTCTTCATAATGAATCCTGGAAAGAGAAAATAGCTTTGGTAAAAAGAGCCTATCAGAAAGCTCGAAATTTTCATCCTCAAATTAAAAAAGTCAAGGTGACTCTGGGACACATGACCCAATACATCACTGTGATGAACTCAGAAGGATTGATTCGCTCGGAAGTTCGACCTCTCACCAGCCTTAGGTGTGTGGCCATAGCTGAAAAAAATGAGAAAAGGCAGGCTGGATTTTCCGGCGGAGGAGGACGAGTAGGCAGGGAATATTTTCAAAATCAGCTCACTCCTGAAGACATCGCTGGAGAAGCCGCCCAAGAAGCCCTCCTTCTTCTGGAAGGCTTGAATCCTCCCGCCGGAGAAATGCCTGTGATTTTAGGGCCGGGTCACAGTGGTGTTTTGATCCATGAAGCTGTAGGACATCTCCTCGAAGCTGACTTCAACCGCAAGAAAACATCCATTTTCTGGAATAAAATGGACCAGAAAGTAGGAAATGAGCAGGTCACGATTTATGACGATCCCACTCTCCCTCATTTCCGCGGTTCTTATAACATGGACGATGAAGGAACTCTTCCCCAAAAAACCCTTCTAATTCACCAAGGAAAGCTCACGGGTTGGCTCCAGGATAAACTTTCGGCCCGCTTAATGAACCAACCTCTCACGGGTCACGGCCGAAGACAGGATTACACCTGCATCCCTATCCCCCGGATGAGCAATACCTATCTGGGGCCAGGAAACTATTCCCCTGAAGATATCATTAAGTCTGTGAGTAAAGGATTCTATGCTCAAAAATTCCAAGGGGGACAGGTGGAAGATTCAGGGAAATTCACTTTTTCTGTGAATTCAGGGTATTTGATCGAAAACGGTCGGTTGACCGCTCCCATCAAACAAGCCACTCTTATCGGATCCAATATAGATATATTGAAAAAAGTGGAAATGGTAGGAAACGATTTGAAATTCAGCTATCAAACAGGCACTTGTGGAAAGGAAGGCCAAGAAATTCCTGTCACTGATGGATGCCCAACCCTAAAAATTGCCCGAATGACTGTAGGAGGAAGAAAATGAAAGCCCCTTACTCCACTCCCCGCCTCTGTGAAACGGCTGAAAGAATGGTCCAGTACGGAAAGAAAAAAGGAGCCGATGAGATAGAAGTCTCTGTTGTGGACAGCAAAGACTATGAAGTGAATACCCGCCATGAAGATATCGAAAATTTAACTCAAGCAAACTCCCGGTTCGCAGCGGTAAAAGTCATCAAAGGCCAAAAAACCGCTCACGTGACCTCTTCAGACCTCTCTTCTTCTACCCTTCAAACTCTGGTGAAAAACGCGGTTCAGAGAGCTCTTTTCTCTCAACCCGATCCCTGTTCGGGCCTTCCTTCTTTATCTCGAAAAAAAGTCAACATTTCTTCTTTACAGCTTTTTGACCCTTCCCTTGCTCGATTAGATTCTCAAAAGAAAATTTCCCTTGCTTTGAACACAGAAAAAATCGCACTCTCTGACCCCCGCATCACTAACTCTCATGGAGCCAGTTTTGAAACCAGAGAAATCACTTCCGCTCTGGCCAATTCCAATGGCTTTTCTCAACAATATTCAGAGACCTTTTCCAGCTTGAGTTTGGGATTACAGGCCGGTGAGGTGGACAACAAAGTGGAAGGTGGACATTCCAGCACTCAAAGATTTTTCCATAATCTGGAAACACCCGAAGAACTCGCCAAAAAGGCGGTCCACAAAACTGTCCGGCAGTTAAACTCCTATAAAATAACAACCCAGAATGTACCGGTGGTCTTTGAGCCAAGGATGACTTCCTGGCTCCTGGGTTTTCTATTCAACTGTGTTTCAGGGATCTCGGTTTACCGAAGAGCTTCTTTTCTTTTAGATAAATTAAACCAAAAAATCGGAGGAGACAATCTATTTGTCTATGACGACGGCCTTCTTCCTGGAAAACTAGGAACAGAACCCTTTGATTCTGAAGGAGTTCCCACCCAAAAAACACCGGTCCTGGAAAAAGGAATCCTTAAAAATTATCTCACCAATACCTACGCGGGCAAGAAACTCCACCTTCCCTCCACAGGGAACGCCATGGGGAACCACGTAGGCCCCCACAACTTTTATCTTCTTCCTGGAAAAACACCCCCTCACCAAATCACAGCCTCCTTGGACCCAGGTTTTATCCTTACTCGAACAATGGGACACGGACTCAACCCTATCACTGGAGATATATCAAGAGGAGCTCAAGGATTATGGGTGGAAAAAGGGGAAGTGGTTTATCCGGTATCCGAGGTCACCATCTACGGAAATCTGGGAGAAATTTTGAAAGATATCGATACCATCGGAAATGACCTTGATTTCTGGAATATTTTCGCCGGCCCCTCTATAAAAATAAAAAATCTTACGGTTGCCGGAAAAGAAAATTAAATCTTGCTGGCCACCCAAAGAGAAAAATCGGTTTCAGACATCGCGCCGCTGGTCCGGGCCCTTTCATTTCCCTGGTGAATGATAACAAAGGTGGGAACATTCTGCACTCCTAAAGAAGAAGCGATTTGAGGGTGCTGGTCCACATTAATCCTTAAAGCGATCAGCTCTCCGGCTCTTCTTTTGGCCAAATTGGTGATGATGGAATGCATCATGTGGCAGGAAGCGTAGTTTGGAGAATAGAGGTCCAATAACAGGGGTAATGAGGACTCTTTGATCAGAGTGCTCACCTGCTGAAGGGAAGGTTCCAAAACCGTCCCCGGTTCCGGAAGCACACTCCGGCACCGTCCGCACACCACTTTTTTTCCGTGGATGTCTTTAGGATATTTGTTTGTGGCCCCACAGGAAGGGCAAATCACCTTAACTTTTTCCATTCCGACTCCTTTGTGATTTTATATCAAAATAAACTTTTTCTCTGCGGGATTTTGATTCAATCCTTACCCATAACGGAACACAAATTATAATCATTTAATCCTGCCTCAACAAGGGTCACTCTTGGAGTTCACCGCTTGTTCAAAGTTGTCTGGAAGGTTGACGGGATAGAGAGAAAAATAGTAAAAATAAATAGAGGCTAAAGGTGATGGACTATAATTCCAATAATTTTAATTCGTTAGAGACCCAAGAAGAATCCAAAGCCCCCCTTGCCCAACAGCACAAGATGAAATCGGTCCAGGAAATACTTCAGCTTCTGGACAAAGCTTTTTCCCAAGTCAAAATTTTTTCCCCTCATCACACCAACGTGAAAAAATTCAATGATTTACTTTATTCCAAACTGCATTTTTTTCTAGAGCAGCACTGGAAATTACAGCTGGGAATCCAAGAATTCTCTTTCACTTTTGAGGGAAAACCTGCGTTCACGGAAAAACAGATAACCAAAAGTCTTCCTTTCATTTTTTACAAAGATGGAGCCAGGCTTCTTTTTTTCTATAAGGGGCTTAAAAAAGAAGAACTCATCGGTTTTTTAGAAATCATCAAAAGGGAATCATCCAAACCGGCTGAGGAAAGCGACATCGTGATTTCACTCTGGGAAAAAGATTTTGCCAACATCCGTTACCATGCTCCCGACGAATTCCTGGAAACAAAAATCGGAGAAGGGATGGAAAGACTGGACTACCAAGTGGAGAAAACCATCCTCACCACAGGAAAAATAAACCTCTCTCCTGAAGACAGACAAGCCCTTCAAAAAAGCAGCCTGGCCCAGAGAGCTCTTCAGGGAAAATCTTCATCAGAGACAGAGAGCGAAGAAAAGAAACCGGACTCCCCCCTCCAAAATACCTCTCTTAACAAAGAGGAGGTTCAAAATATTGAGAAAATGGTGGCTTCCCACAGGGATCTTTCCAACGAAGATGAACTGATATCCCTTCTTACTGAAATGCTCAACTTTGAACAGCGGCCCCAGCAGTTTAAAGCCACTCTCCAAGTGTTAGCCCAATCCCACAGGACTCTGTTGGAAAGGGGAGATTTTTCCAGAGCTTCCTTGGTTCTGGATTATTTAAGGGAGCTTCAAAAATCTTCTCAACTTTCCACAGAGAACCATCATCACATCCAAGAATTCGTCCTCGAATCCAGCAACCAAGAAGCCCTCCATCGGCTGGAGAAAGTCTTTAAAGAAAAGGAAAGAGTGAATCTGGAGGATTTTTTCCAATATGTAGAGCTTTTAGGGGCTGCAGCCATCCCTTTGATCAGCCATCTCTACAAAACCACCCGAGATACTGTGTTCAAGAAAAAAGCTCTCAACTTTATAACTGAAACCGGGAAACAAAACCTTTCTGCTCTCATGGATATCGTCCAGGAGGATAAACCAGAGCTGACCAAACAGGTGATCAAGGTGCTCAGTTCCGTACAGGACAAAAAGGCAGTCCAGTACCTGGCCTATTTCACTCAATATAAAAACAATTCCATTAAAAAAGAAGCCATCAAGGCCCTGGGGCATTTTAAAGATAAAAAAGCCAATAAAATTCTCATGGCCTTCTTGAAAGAAAGGGATGAAGATCTCCGAACCCAGGCCGCTCAAAACCTTTATTTCAAAGAGGACCCTACTTCCCTCCAACATGTATTGAGCATTGTGGGAGAAAAAAATTTCCATAAAAAAAATTGGAAAGAAAAAAAAGCTTTGCTTGATTTTCTGGCCCAGTCTCAAAATCCCACAGCTTTAACCACGCTAAAAAAATTATTGAAAAAATCAGGACTCCTCTTGAAACCCAAAAGGGCCGAAACCAGCCGGGCCGCTCTTTCAGCTTTAAAGGCCGTCAATACAACGGAAACAAAAAAGATAATCCAAGAAGGGGCTCAAATCGGCTCTAAAAAGATAAAAAAAGAATGCCAATCTGTGCTTGAATCCCGATTCCAGGATAAATAAATGGAAAAAACAAAACCCCAACAAAAAAATAAAAAAGAATCCACGATTTCCACTAAGGACGCCATCAGCATCCTTTATTACATGAACATGGCCATAAAAATATCCAAGATTTACCAATCAAATAACATAAATTTTGTCCGGCAATCCAAACTTTTATTCCAATCTATCCAAAACGCTTTATACACAGAAAAAGAGGCCACTTTCATGCTCCGGCAGAATACCCTGTTTTTCAACGGAAGAAAACTCAAGTTTGGGTTTTCCAACTACTTTCTGTTCAAATTCACTTGCGAAGAATTTGAAAAAAGAGACATGGGATTATTGAGTTTCAAACCCGGCCTCACTCAACAAGAAATAACCCACACCATTCTTCTTCTATCTCAAAAGCCTTCTTCAGAAAATCCTCTTCAGTCCTTCCTCAACCAAGCCAATCAAAAAGGAATTTCTCACGTCCTTGCGGAAAAACTCCCTCCCTATGAAAAACTGGAAAATAAAAAAGAAGGAGCCAAAAAGGTTTTCTTCCTGGGACTCACTCACCTCAAAGAAATGTTCGAAAAACACAACCAGGAAGAAAAGCTTCCTTTGATCACCACCAAGAGATTGATGCAGGCTATCTTCAACCATCTCTCACAGAATGAATCCTTTCTCTACGGATTGACCACTTTAAAAAATTTCGACGAATACACCCTCAATCATTCGGTCAACGTGTGTATTCTTTCGATTTCTTTGGGCAAACGGTTGGGACTGGACCGGAATGAACTGGTTGACCTTGGAATCAGTGCTTTTTTCCATGACTTGGGCAAACTGGATATTCCCAAAGAAATCCTTCTCAAACCCGGTAAACTGAACCCCCAAGAAAGAGAAGAAATCGAAAAGCACCCCTATTTGGGGGCTGAAAAGCTTCTTCTCCGGGAAGAGTTCAGTTTTCTTCCCTTAAGGGCAATCAATGTGGCCATGGAACACCACACTCGACAGGACCATCAAGGCTATCCTAAATACTGGAAAAAGAAAAAGGTGAATCTTTACAGTAAAATTGTCAAAATCACAGATTTTTTTGATGCCATCACCACCAACCGTCCTTACCGCAAGAAAAATTTTACCCGAGAAGAAGCCCTGGGTTTAATGATGGAAAAAAGCGGTACTGAATTTGATCCCGTGATCCTCAAGGCTTTCACTCTGATGATGGGAAATTACCCGGTGGGAACCCTGGTCCTTCTGGATACCGGAGAAATAGGCATTGTTTATGAAACTCCTGAAGACCCGGTGCTGATGCTCAGACCCAAGGTCAAATTGATCACCGATAAGAAAGGGCATAAAATCGATGGCGGCATCATCGATTTGAAAGAAAAAAAACCTCAATCCAGCGGATACAAAAGGAGCATCGTGAAAACTCTGGACCCGAACAAATACAACGTTCCCATTCAGGATTATTTCCTGGCTGAAGTCTCTTAATCCCTTTTTCTTATTCATCCTATTTGTTTTAATTATAATTATCGGCCTTTTTTATGGATGATTCAGGTTCATCCTATTGACAGAACAACCTATATGGAGTTCAATTGACAATGTAAAGCGCTTGGTTATAATAGAGGAGTTTTAAAGATGGGCTTTAAGGATTTATTCAAGAAAAAAAAGAAAAACAAGGTTTGTGTAATCGGCCTGGATGGAGTTCCTTATTCTCTCCTCCAGAATCTGGCTCAACAGGGAGTGATGCCTTATACGGCTGAACTTCTGGATTCCGGATACCTCCATAAAATGAAGGCCAGCCTCCCCGAAATTTCAGCAGTGAGCTGGACCAATTTTATGACTGGCTCCAACCCAGGAACCCATGGTATTTTTGGGTTTACTGACTTTAAAAAGGGCTCCTATGACCTGCGCTTCCCCAATTTTCTGGACCTGCAGAAGGAAACCTTCTGGGATACCTTGGGAAAACAAAAGAAAAAAAGCATCATCATCAATCAGCCTTCCACTTACCCAGCCCGGAAACTCAACGGGACCCTCATCTCTGGGTTTGTAGCTATTGACCTGGCTAAAGCGGTTTTCCCTTATCCCTTGAAAGATTCCCTCCAAAAAATAAATTACCAGATTGACATCGACACCTTTAAATCCAGAGAAGACCATGAATTTTTATGGAAGGACTTGGAGAAAACTCTGCAGGGTCGAGAGAAAGCTTTCCAATCCCTGTGGAAAGAGGATTGGGATTATTTTGAAATTGTGGTCACGGGAACGGATCGGCTGATGCATTTCCTCTGGAATGCTTACGAAGATTCCCAGCATTTCTATCATCAGAATTTCCTCGATTATTTCCGGAAAGTCGATAACCTCATGTATAAAGTGGGGTCTTCGTTTAAAAAATTAAACGGAAATCGAGAGGGTCTGTACATCCTCTCCGACCATGGGTTCACTGGAATCAAACAGGAAGTCTTCCTCAATGCTTGGTTGGAGAAGGAAAATTATCTTCAGTTCAACACATCCTCTCCTCAAAATCTCAGCCAGTTATCCCCCAAATCCCAAGCCTTTGCCCTGGATCCCAACCGAATCTATGTGCACTTAAAAAATAAGTTTCCCCAGGGATGTGTGGATGAATCGGAGAAAGAGGAGTTGAAACGCGAAATCACCGACAAACTCAATCGACTGGAATATCAAGGAGAAAAAGTAGTTCGCCGAGTCTTTGACTCAAATGAAATCTACAAAGGTCCCTTCTTATCCCACGGTCCTGACCTCCTTGTCCTCTCTCATTACGGCTTTGATATGAAAGGTTCTGTAAAGAAAAAAGAGGTATTTGGTCGTTCCCATCTTCAGGGTATGCACACCTGGGATGATGCCTTTTTCTGGTCCGCTACAGAAAAGGCTCAAGACCTGACTATCTCCCATCTATCCTCTATAATCCTCAACCATTTTCAAAAGTCCCATGATTCATAAACTTCAAACACGAAACATCCTTATCGCTTTATTTTTCCTTTTGATCTCCACTCTTCCTTTGAACGCCTATGTGGGCCCGGGGGCCGGGTTCGCCTTTCTTTCCTCGTTTCTGGTGCTTTTCCTCACGTTTTTGCTGGCTGTTTTTTCTCTTATTTCTTGGCCTTTTCGTTTCCTTTTGCGGATATTCAAGGGACAAAAGGCCTATAAAAAAAGTCGGATCAATAAACTGGTCATCGTAGGGCTGGATGGAATGGAACCCACTCTTGCTGAAAAATTTATGGCCCAAGGAAAACTGCCCAACTTATCAAAGCTCAAAAACGAGGGCACTTACGCTCCCCTTCGAACCACCACTCCCTCCATTTCTCCAGTCGCCTGGTCCTCTTTTATGACCGGGGTCAATCCATCCAAGCACAACATTTTTGATTTTTTAAGCCGGGACCCCCGCAATTACATGCCCGATCTTTCTTCGGCTCGGATCGGCAGCCCCAGACGAACCCTTTCTCTGGGAAAATACAATATTCCTCTATCCAAGCCTCTTATCAAAGGGCTGCGCAAAAGCACCTCCTTCTGGAAGATGTTAGGCGACCACGGGATCTTCAGCACCATCCTTCGTGTACCCATCACCTTTCCTCCTGAAAAATTCCGGGGACATCTTCTCTCGGGAATGTGCGCACCCGACCTGAAAGGAAGCCAAGGAACCTTTTTCTTTTACACCAGTGATAAGGAAAAGATAAAAAAACGGGAGGGAGGAATCAACATCCCTGTGACTGTCCACAACGATAAAATTGAAACTTATATCTCTGGCCCTGAAAACACTCTCCTGCAAGATAAAAAAGAACTGACTCTTCCTGTTAAGATTTATCTAGATAAAAACAAAGAAGAGGCCACCATTGAAGTCTCCGGACAGAAATTCACTGTGAAGAAGAATACTTTTTCGGATTGGATTCAATTGACTTTTAAGCCGGGATTGATGATGAAGGTGAAGGCCATTTGCCGTTTTTATGTCTCTCAAATCCATCCTCATTTTGAAATGTACATCACTCCTTTAAACATCGACCCTGAAAAGCCAGCCCTTCCTATATCCCATCCGTTTATCTATTCGGTCTATTTATCGAAACTTCTGGGAAGTTATATCACCCTGGGTGAAGCCAACGATACCTGGGCTCTAAACGAAAGGGTGCTGGATGAAAAGGCCTTTCTTGACCTCACCTATTCCAACCATGAGGAATGGGAAAAAATGCTTTTCAATGCCATAGATAAAACCAAGAAAGGGCTGGTCACGTGTGTTTTTGAAACCACCGACAGCATCCAGCATATGTTCTGGAGGTATCTGGACCCAAATCACCCTGCCTTAAAAACGGATCAAGCCAACATGAATGCTCAAGTGATCGAAGACCTCTATATAAAAATGGACCGTTTGATAGGAAAAGTACAGGAAAAGCTCGATAAAAACAGTGTTTTGATGATCATGTCGGACCATGGGTTCAAATCATTCCGCCGCGGGGTGAACTTGAATTCCTGGCTTTATCAAAACGGGTATCTCTCTCTCAAAGAGGGAAAAAAAGAAAGTGGAGAATGGTTTGAAGATGTGGATTGGACAAAAACCCGAGCTTATGCTCTGGGGCTTGGAGGTCTATATATCAATCAGAAAGGAAGAGAGTCTCAGGGAATCGTTTCTCCTGGAAAAGAAAAGAGAGAGTTAAAAAAAGAACTCTCTCAGAAACTCTCCGGCCTCAAAGATGACCAGGATGGGCAGGAAGCCATCAACAAAATTTATGATATCGATGAACTTCCCCCTGGTCCTTACAAAGACAACGCCCCGGATTTTGTGGTGGGCTACAATGAGGGCTACCGGGTCTCTTGGGATTCGGTGAGCGGAAAAGTCAACTCCCGAATTTTTGAAGACAACGCCAAAGCCTGGAGCGGAGACCACTGCATCGATCCCCCCCAGGTTCCCGGAGTGTTTTTCTGCTCTCAGAAAATCAACACCTCTTCTCCCTCCATCATGGATGTCGCTCCCACAGCCCTTCAATTGTTTGGAGTGAACATCCCTTCCTATATGGACGGACATTCTCTGATAGATTCCCCACAAAATTCTTCCTCAAGGAAACAAAAATGAAACCTATAAAAAGAAGGGACTTTATCAAATGGGGAGCCACCGCCGGATCTTTTTTAGCGGTGGGAGGCGGTTCTGATCTTGTCACCCGAGTTTTTGGAAAGACGGATACTCCCAAAAAGGCCATCGTTCTTGGTTTTGACGGGATAGATCCTCAACTCCTTGAACACTGGATGAATGAAGGGAAACTCCCCTCTTTCCAAAAGTTAAGGCGACAGGGAGGGTTCCGGCCTCTCCAAACCAGCATTCCTCCTCAAAGTCCGGTAGCCTGGTCAAATTTTATCAACGGGACCAATCCAGGAGGTCATGCCATTTTCGATTTTATCCACAGGAATCCTGAAAATTACATCCCTATCTTTTCCGCCTCTAAAACGATTCCTCCTAATAATCATTTATCCCTCGGAAACCTGAAAATTCCTCTTACAGGAGGAGATGTCAAGCTGATGCGCAAAGGAAAGGCTTTCTGGCAGATTTTGGGGGAACATGACATCCCGGCTACCGTGTTCAAAATACCTTCCAATTATCCTCCTGACTCCTCCAAACAAAGAACCCTCTCGGGGATGGGAACTCCGGATATTTTAGGAAGCTACGGCATTTTCAACTTCTACACCACAGCTGGCGCCAACATCGATGAAAACCTTGGAGGAGGCCGGATCCATCAGGTTTATGTCATTGGAAACCGAGTGGAAACCAAACTTCCGGGTCCGGTGAACAGTTTCAAGCAAAGCCGTCCTGAAACCGAAGTAGAATTCAAGGTGTACATCGACCCCAAAAATCCTGTGGCGAAGATAGCCATTCAGGGACAAGAATTCATCCTCAAAGAAGGAGAATGGAGCGGATGGAAGAGGATTCATTTCCACATGATTCCCACTCAGAGTGTGAGCGGCATCTGCCGGTTCTATCTCAAACAAATCAGACCGGAATTCAAACTCTACGTTTCTCCTGTCAATATCGACCCCGCCGACCCAGCTCTTCCTATCTCCACTCCCCAATCCTATGCCCAGGAACTGGAAAACAAGTTTGGGCCTTTCTACACCCAGGGACTTCCCGCTGACACCTCTGCTTTAGACAGTGACATCTTGGATGATGAAGAATTTCTCCATCAAGATGACATTGTGCTTCAGGAAAGAAAGAAAATGTACGAGTATGAGTTGTCCCGCTTTGAATCAGGCCTTCTGTTCTATTACCTTTCCAGTACCGATCAACGTCAGCACATGTTTTGGCGGCATATCGACCCCCATCACCCCATCTATCAACCTCAACTGGCTGCCAAATATGGAAACGCCATTGAAAACATCTACAAAGAAGCAGATAAAATGCTGGGGAAGGCTTTGAACAAAGCAGATAAAAACACTGTGCTCATGGTGATGTCAGACCACGGTTTTACCCCATTCCGCCGCTCTTTCAATGTGAATACCTGGCTCAAGGAAATGGGCTATTTGAATTTGATCAATGAACGGAAGCAAGGGGAAGAAGATTTTTTCTTAAACACGGACTGGTCCCACACCAAAGCCTATGCGCTGGGCTTGAACAGTCTGTATATCAATCAAAGGGGACGAGAAGGACAGGGAATTGTTCCTTCCGGAAAAGAAAAAGAAAATCTGGTTCGAGAAATTGCCAAAAATTTAGAAAAATTCAGGGACCCAAAAACGGGAGAAAAAGTGGTTCGGAGGGCTTTTGTCACCCAAGATGTGTATACCGGGGATTATGCCCAACAAGCTCCGGATATTATCCTGGGTTTTAACCGAGGATACCGGACATCATGGAGCTCTCCACTGGGAAAAATTCCCAAACCTGTGATCGAAGATAACAAAGAAAAATGGAGCGGAGATCACTGTATGGACCCCCAGGTCATTCCCGGAATATTCTTGGCCAACCGCCGGATCAAAGCTAACTCTCCCGCTCTTTATGATTTAACTCCTACCATTCTCAAAATCTTTGGTATCAAACCACCCCCTCACATGATAGGGAAACCTGTGCTTTAGAGAAAGGAGGTTCCATATGGGTAAAGCCAAAATAAAACTGGATAAGGAATTGATGGTCAAGGTGAAAAGGTTTGCAGATATGGCCGGGTATTCCTCTCCTGAGGAATTTGTCACCCACTGCTTGGAAAAAGAAATATCCAAATTAGAAAAATCCGATTCAGAAGAAGAAATCAAAAAAAAACTGAAAGGATTGGGATACATATCTTAAGGGAACAGAAGGGAGGCTTCTGAATCATTCGTAAAAAAGGCCGGTACCTGTAAAAAACACTGAGAGCCAGAACGAAAGAGAAGACTTGTAAGGAGAGGTAAAGAAATAAAAAATGTGGATATTTAATTCTGTGTTGGGAAAAATATTCGAATTCCTTTTCTACCCTTTCCATAATCTGAGCCCATGGATCGGAATGATCTTTATATCTTTTTTGACCGGTCTGTTCATGCTTTTTGTCTTCCGTCACACTTCCAATCAACAGGGCATCAAGCAGATTAAAAATAAGATCAAAGCCCATCTTCTGGAACTTCGTCTCTACAAAGAGACTCTAAGCCAATCGCTCAAGGCCCAAAGGAACCTTCTGGGTTGCAATCTCAAATATATAAGTTATTCTGCCAAACCCATGCTGGTGATGATCATTCCGCTAATCCTTATCATCATTCATCTCAATCTTTGGTTTGGCTACGAACCCTTATCCTCGGGAAATACAACCCTACTTAAAGTCAAACTGGAAGAAACCCACAGTCCCCTGTCCACGGATGTAACCGTGGAAGCCGGAAAGGGGCTGAAGGTGGATTCTCCTCCTTTGAGAATCGAAGAAAATTCTGAGATTGACTGGCGTCTCCTAGTCCATAAAAGAGGAGTTCATGACCTTTATATCAAGGTAAACGGAGAAAAAATAAAAAAGATAGTCGTGGCTACAACCCATTCTCTGCATAAAATTTCTTCGGTCAAAATTCAAGGGGATTTTATCGACTCCCTGCTCCATCCCGGCGAATCTCCGATTGACGATCATATTCCTATCCACTCCATCCACATCACCTACCCCAATTCGGGAATGAATCTATGGGGATTTCACATCCACTGGCTGGTGGCTTATTTTGTTTTATCTGTATTTTTTGGATTCGCTTTTAAGGGTGTATTTAAAGTCTCCATCTAATCCTCCATGACGGCATCGCTACCCACGACAAATGAAAATGGTTCGGGAGTGATGAGTTCAGAACCACGCGGATTTGTCCCCGCGAGACAAATCCGCTCGATTTCCGGTTTCGCTCTCCTTTCATTTCATTCAAGGAACCATGCCCGCTCAACCTCCAATACGGGTTCTTCACCCATCACCCCTCACCAGGGAAAACAGTGGAAGTAACCGATGAAATCGTGGGTTCATCACGACAATAATCACTTTCTCTCATTCCCGCGAAGGCATGTGCCCGCGAAAACGGGGGCGGGAATCCAGAATATAAGATGAATTCAATGGTTATTTTCGAACTATTCTTTTGATTCGTCGCCGATTTGGTTGAACCAAGCAATCTGGTTCAATTTTTTTCTCTTTTTGGCTGAGGAAGGTTTTTTCTGGGGATAGCCCATGGATAAAAGAGAGACAATTTTATACTTTCGGGGAA
>JAGXKI010000038.1 GCA_018335295.1 bacterium
CACAGGATGGGAAAACCGCTATCCGTTTTCTTCCCCGAAACAGCCCAGTTGTTGCTTCCTTTAGGAAAAGTCTCTCCATACGAAAGTTTTCTCTGAGAGCCTTCTTGGAATGGGAGAAGTGGTTTTTCTTCTGAGGTTTCCTCAGGTTTTTCTGGAAGGGAGGGTTCAAAATCCCAGGAAGTTCCCGCTGGGATGACCGGATCCACGAAGGGACCAAATAAGGGATATATTTTTTTTATCACCGATTCGGGGAAAACTTTCCGGCTCCGGGTCAAAGCAGCGTCTGAACTGGCACTGGTGAGGTCCAATGCCATGTACTTCAGGAGCAGCATACATTTGAGAGGGGTCCACGGCTCAGGATGGTAATCCAGGATTTTGTATTCCACGGGAAGGGTTTTCCGGTTCAGAGTGTGGATGTACTGGTTGACTCCCTGAGTGTAAGCCTTGATGATCTCCTGGAGTTGAGGACTGCTTTCCACAGCCTGAAGGGCTTTTTCGGCCGCATAGACCATCCCGATCCGGCGGAGGTAGCGATCTCGATCAAGGGTTTCTTTCCCCATGATTTCAGAAAGCCTTCCCGCGGCATAATGGGTCTGGAATTCCATCTGCCACAGCCTGTCCCGGGCTGTGATATAACCCTGGGTCTGATAGAGATCATGGGTGTTGGAAGCAAATACATGAGGGACATGGCGCTCATCCCACAGAACAGTAACGGAATCCTTAAGTCCAGGAAGAGTCATTTTTTCTCTTATATAATCGGTTCGGGTGCTGTTCTGCCAGAATCCACTGAAAGGGTTTAAAAATTTTCCCAGAGGAGGAACAAATCCATGTCGGAACTGGAGCCCCCAGAATATCCCTGTTAAAAGGATTAGAGATAAAACGACCCGGAGCCATTTCATACAAACCTCCTTCATGGAATAATGATCTGCTTTTCGGCATCCTCCATTCTAATTTCAGACCTCCGGAAAATCAATCAACCAATCCCATAAGTAAGCATCTCTAATTCCGTGATAGGGATGGATGAACCGGAAGTTTTTATTCTGCTTTGACCCTCTCATCTTCCAAAATTTGACTCCCGTTGGAAATCATGCTACAAGCTTGAGAAAAAAGGAAATCAAAAATCACTTTTAAAAAAATCGTTCCACTCCTTTTCATTTTATTCATAATCTCTGTTTTGGTTCATCCTGTTTCAGCGGATGGAAACTCCAAAACAAAGAAAAAAGAAGAGGAGAAAAAATCATCCGGTCTGATGGCTCTCCCCGTTGTTTTTTACACGCCTGAAACCAGTCTGGCATTAGGGGGTGGAGGAATGTATTATTTCCGCACTTCCCCCCAAAAGCCGCTGGGCCGGCCTTCCAGTGTTTCTCTCTCTGTAATGTACACACTCAAAAACCAGTATCAAATCGAATTGTTTCCGGAAATCTATTTGAAGAATGAAGAGTACTGGATTCAGGGTTATCTGAACCATAAAAAATTTTTCGATAAATTCTGGGGCATCGGAGCCCACACGCCTCCCGAAAACGAAGAAACATTCACCTATAGAGGAACCCAGCTGAATTTTTCTCTTCAAAAAAGAGTGTACAGACACATGTATGCAGGGATCCGCTATGATTTTGGGCATACCGGGATGATCGAAGTGGAAGAGGGAGGTCGGCTTGCCCAGGGAAACATACGGGGAAGCCAGGGAGGAATTGTTTCCGGAATAGGGCTTCTCTTCAATTGGGACTCCAGAGACAACATTTACTTTCCTTCATCGGGAAGCTACCACCAAATATCCGCCACCACCTACCCTCATTTTTTGGGAAGCGATTTCCGTTTTAACACTTTCAAACTGGACCTTCGAAAATATGTTTCTCTGTTTTCAGGACATGTCCTGGCTTTCCAGGGCTATTTCCGTT
Source organism: bacterium (assembly GCA_018335295.1). Lineage (GTDB taxonomy): Bacteria > Acidobacteriota > Aminicenantia > Aminicenantales > Aminicenantaceae > JAGXKI01. The sequence goes on from JAGXKI010000038.1 coordinate 1,899, forward strand.
CCTGTTCGGGAAATCCTCCCTTCAACAAACTTTCCCTCATGGGGATGGATGGAACCATGCGGGGATATTATCTGGGACGCTACAGGGATAAGAACATGATCTCTTTTCAGATGGAATACCGGTGTTTATTCTGGAAAAGGTGGGGATTGGTGGGATTTGTGGGAGCCGGTGACGTGGCCGACCGATTGAATCATTTTGACCTGGAACAATTCAAATACAGCTACGGGGTAGGGCTGCGCTTTCTTTTCAGCAAGGAAGAAAAAATCACCATCCGCCTGGATTTCGGTTGGGGAAAGGAGACATCAGGATTTTACTTTACCGCCACCGAAGCTTTTTAGCCGGAATCATTCAAAAGATGGACGAGACTTACCAATCACATAAAGAGCTTGAACGAGAAAAGAAGGGGCAGGCGCCTTGGGGCCTCCCCCTTTTTGGCATACCCAAAAAATTACCAGTATGAAAAGAGATTCATTTTCGAGGAGGGAATGATGAAAAAAATTAGGAATAACCGGGCCGTCCCCTATTTAAAACGTCCCCTATTTAAAAAAACGGGATAGGCGGCGGATGCCCTCTTCTATGGAAGGAGGGGGAGCAGCGAAGGAAAGCCGCAGGTAACCTTCTCCTCCTCTGCCGAAGGCGACTCCGGGGATGGTGACCAGCTTTTCCTCGGAGAGGAGCTTCAAACACATATCCAGAGAACCCCCGTATTTTTCCATCCGGTCCCTGACATCCACAAACAGGTAAAAGGTTCCTCGAGGGGTTATATAATCCAAATCGGTCCATTCATCCATGCATCTCAGGGCGGTCTCTCTTCTCCGGTGAAGCTCTTTGAGATTCTCCTCTTTCTCCTTATCCGCCAATCCCTTTAAGGCAAAGATCCCTGCTTTTTGGGAAACCACCGGTGCACAGATCACAGCCAACTGATTGAATTTGACCATAAGCTGGATCAGATCGGAAGGACCAATGCACCACCCCAATCTCCAGCCGGTCATACTGAAAGTTTTGGACAGGCTGTTTATCACCACACATCGGGAAAGATAAGGGGCCACAGAGGCCGGTTTTTCTTCATAATACAGCTCCCTGTAGACTTCATCGGAAATGACCCAAACATCTTGGTCTTCCATAAAACCGGCCAGCTTTTTTAACTCTTGCTGGGAATACACCGCGGCGGTGGGATTGTTGGGGCTGTTGATAAGGACCACCTTGGTTTCAGGAGTTACCGCTTTTACAATATCCTCGTGGGTGAGGGAGAAATTGTTTTCTCTCCGAAGAGGGTATTTCCGGGGAGTCCCTCCGGCAATTTTTACCAGAGACTCATAGGCTGGAAAGCCCGGGTCAGGGATGAGCACCTCATCTCCGGGATCCAGTGTCACCATCAGGATAGAAAAAAGAGCTTCCTCGGCTCCCACGGTGACACAAACCTGCTCGGAAGAGACATCCAGACCGCTGTTTTCGGCGATAACCTCCCTGAGTTCAGGGAAACCAGCATTGGGGCTGTAGCCCAAGTTCCAATCATTAATATTTTTTTTCAGATGGTTCAAGATGGCCGAAGGAGTGGAAAAGGAAGGCTGCCCCAGGCCCAAATCCACGCATGAGGGGTCTGCTTTATCATGGATTTCCCGGATCAGGGTTTTCTCAATCCCCTCCATCCGTTGGCTGAATAGATTTTTTTTCATGTTTTTAACTCCAAAAGCTCCCGGGCCAAATTTTTATAGGTTCTTACGGCTTCCTTCAATTCCTTTTTTCCAATCTTTTCCTTGGGTGTATGGGCCAAACTTCCCTTTCCCGGCCCCAAAAGTAAAGGCTTCCCCCAGCCTTTCAGATGGGGAATATCTGTCCCGTAAGGAAGAGTGGTTTGAGGAAAGGAAGGCAGGGTAAACAACTGCTGGGGTTCTGTCTGAGTGAGGATTTCCAGGGAAACTCTTCCGGGAAGAACATTTTTGATTACCGAAAGGACTTTTTCAGAAGGCCATACGGTGCGGAGGGAAACCTCAGCCTGGGCTTGATCGGCCACCACATTGGGAGCGATTCCCCCTTCAATCGAACCGATATTGAGGAAAGTTTTCCCCAGAACCCGGTCCTCTCCCAGGTTGGCTCTCCGCAGCTCCTCCAGAGTATCCATTAATTTTTCTACGGCCGATTCTCCCAGTTCCGGGTAAGCAGAGTGAGACGCTCTGCCTTCAGCTTTGATCCGCATGAGAAGCATGCCCTTATGAGCCCGGCCTAATTTATTCTCTGTAGGCTCTCCCAAAACAATATAGCGGGAGTCCGCCTGTAAAGAATGAGATTTCTTCGCTCCAATGCTGTCTCTCTCTTCTCCCACCACAAACAAAAGCCCGATCTCTCCCCCTCCTTCTCTTTTCAGTTCCCTTGCGGCCTCCATCATAGAAGCCATAATCCCTTTGGCATCACAGGCTCCCCGGCCGTAGATGAAATGCTCATCCTCTGAAGGACCGAAGTAAGGAGGAACCGTGTCCATATGGGTGCAGAAGACCACGGGGGTTTTTTCTCCGGTCCGAGCAAAAATATTTTTTCGGTTTTTCTCCACCTGCTGAATTTTTGTCTCAAACCCCTCTCTTTTCAGAAGATCGTTCAAATAATCAGCTATTTTTTCTTCTGCCCCAGAGATGGAAGGGATGCCGATGAGCGATTTGGTTAATTCATAGATATCCATAATAGTTAGAAACCGGTCCTTTCGTTCATTCGGTTGGCCCGTATGTCATTCCGGGCTTGAACCGGAATCCAGTCTTGGTTCCTGCTATCGCAAGAACGACAAAAAGGTTTCTGGATTCCCGCTCCCCGTTTTCACGGGGACAGGCTCCGCGGGAATGACAGATAAGCAGAAAGACCAGATAATCCTTTTCATTCGTTTTTGGTGACACAATCGCCATCATCGATTGGCATAAAAGTCCAGGTTGATTTTTCGATTCACATCCTTATTTAAGGTTCCGCAAGCTTTTTATTATGGAAATCTTATCCTTCCGGGGAAGATCCTTGACTTCCCTCACCTTTTTGGCGGGCACTCCGGCCACTATGGACCCTGATGGCACTTCTTCTAAAACCACAGCTCCGGCGGCCACCACACTGCCCTGACCCACCCTGACTCCTTCCAGGATGACAGAGTTGGCTCCGACCAGCACATTGTCTTCAATCCTCACCGGTTTTCGGCTGGGAGGTTCCAACACCCCGGCGATCACGGCTCCGGCTCCTACATGGCAGTCTTTCCCTACGGCAGCCCTGGCTCCCACTACGGCGTTCATATCCACCATGGTTCTCTCCCCCACCTCGGCTCCGATATTGATAACCGCCCCCATCATCACGATGCAGTCCTTTCCGATTTTGGCCCCCTTCCTTATGACCGCCCCGGGCTCTATCCTGGCTTCCACTTTGGTGAGGTCCAGGAGGGGAAGAGCCGAATAACGAGAGGTGATTTCAATAAAGTGCTCCTTGACTCGATGTTTGTTTTTCTTCATCCATTTTTCGATTGAAGGAAAATCACCGATCAGAACCCAAAATTTTCCTTCTCCGAAGGCCTGGAAGTTTTCCCCATCAAAGTTTTTCCTCTCCAAATTCCCCTGGATATAGACTTTAGCCGGGGTTTTCTTTTTGCTCTTGGAAATAAGTTGGGCAATCTTTTTATGATTCATTCTGTTTCCCTAATTCCAGAAGGACTGGACCAGGTGATAAAAATATCTCCGTGGAGATTTTCCTTCTGAGCATAATCTTTAAATATTTGGGCGATTTCTTCGGTTTTTTCTTTTTCACACACAGCAAAAAGAGAAGACCCTCCCCCGCTTACATTGCAGCCATAGGCCCCGGCCCTCAATGCTTTTTGTTTGATTTCTTTATATTTGAGAATAGACTGAGACCTTACCGGCTCGGAGATAAGGTCTTTGTTCACAGCCTGACCGATCTTTTTTAAATCACCGCTCATAAGGGCATGAACCAAAGAGGCACAATAAGACATCTGTTTTTTGACCTCACCCAAAGGAAACTGATAAGGAATTTTCCTACGCGTGGATCGGACTGTTTTTTTGAGACAGCAGACCACAAGAGGAATTTGGGGAGGATTGATTTTTATAATCTCCAAAGGAGAATGTTCTTTGATTAAAACGAACCCTCCATAAAGACAACCAGCCACATTATCCGGGTGAGGAGCGCTTCCCGAAGCCACTTCTCCTTTCCGGGCGATCTGGATGAGCTCATCATATCCCAGATGCGTTTGGAACAACTGGTTGAGACCGTAGACACAGGCTGCCGCCGAAGCTCCGGAGGTTCCCAACCCGGCCCCGGACTTGATTCCTTTTTTGATCTCTATATCCAAACCCGAGGAGAGGTTCATTTCCTTGAAAAAATGAGAAGCAGCGAGACCTGCTGAATTGTTTTCAGCCTCGGTGGGAATGTCTTCTTCAACCCCCGAAACTTTGATGCGGATGGAATCTGTTTGTTTCTTCTTTATTTTTATGACATCGAAAGGACTTTCCAGGGCGCAAGCAAATATATCAAACCCGGGTCCAAAATTGGCGATGGTGGCGGGAGCCTTTAAGGTGATTTCTTTCAAATCAATCCTTTCTCTTTCAATAATTTTTTAAGAATCTCTCTTTTGGACTCGCTCAATCGGGTGAGAGGAGGTCTCAACCCTCCTCCAGGCAGGCCCATGAGATACAGGGCTTCTTTAGCAGCCATGGGGTTGGTCTCCATCCTTAGAGCTTCAAAGAGTTCGTAGTAGGAATAATGAATTTCCTGAGCCCTCTTAAACCGGCCTTTCAAACAATCGTTGACCAGATCTCTCAGGGTTTCAGGCACAATATTCCCGGCTACTGTAAAAACCCCGCTTCCCCCGAAAGAAAGAAGAGGATAAGCAGTCGTATCTTTGCCGGTAAAAACACTGAAGGAAGTGTCTTTGGTTGAATACAGTATTTTAGCCAGATGATCCATCTGTTTATTCCCGTCTTTGGTTCCCACTATTTTTTCCTTCTGAGCCAACCGGGCATAGAGGGAAGGGGCGATATTGATTCCTACTCTCGCCGGCGCGTTGTGAATGATCAGAGGGATGTCGGACACTTCAGCCAGACTTTCATAAAAATCCAAAACCCCGGCAGGAAGAGGTTTGACTAAAAAGGGAGCAAAAACCACCGCATAGTCACATCCCAATTCGGAAAAGAGTTTTATCCTCTTTATGGTTTGATCCAAATTATTGGAACAGGTATCCGGAGCCACCCGGCACTTCCCGTCAGATTCCTCTCTTATGATTTCCACAACCCTCTGGATCTCTCTTTCACTGAGAGCAGGACTCTCTCCCGTAACCCCCAGGGGAGCGATTCCATCAATTCCACTCTCCACCTGCCGCCGGACCAGTCTCCTCAATCCCTTTTCATCCAGTCTCATGTTCTCATCGAAAGGAGTAACCAGAAGAGTAAAAGCTCCTTTTACCATCTTATATGACCTCCTCAAACGGAATTTATTCTATTTCTATTTTATATTCAATTTCAAGCTAATTCCCATAACGGCCTCACCACGCTCAACAAATGAAAATGGTTCGGGAGTAAGGGATGAAGAACCCGTATTGGAGGTTGAGCGGGCACGGTTCCTTGAGCATAGCGAAAGGAGAGCGAAACCGGAAATCGAGCGGATTTGTCTCGCTGGGACAAATCCGCGTGGTTCTGAACCCATTACTCCCGAACCCAGGGAAATCGAGAAAGGTTTTCTAAAAAACTCTATTTTCGAATTAATTCCCATAGCGGCTTCGCCTCCCTCAACAAATGAAAATGGTTCGAACGGATATTTGATTCTTATCAGGCAAAAGGCTGCTCTATAGAGGGAGAAGGTTGAGAGAAATATCGAGGCCCTTGTTCAGTTATATAAAAACAGTCTTCCAACCTTATTCCAAATTCTCCGGGAAGAACCAGCATGGGTTCATTGCTGAAACACATCCCCGGCTCCATAGGTCGTTTATTGCCTTTTACCAGGTTAATCCATTCGTGGCCGTCCAATCCAATGCCGTGACCGGTTCGGTGAGGGCATCCAGGAACTTGGTAACCCGGGCCAAACCCATAATCGATATAAACCTGGCGGGGCGCTGCATCTACATCCTCACAGGGGACTCCTACTCCGGCTTTGGCAAAGGCAGCCGATTGAGCTTTTTTAGCTAGGTTCCACATTTTTCTCTGTCTGGAAGTGGGTTCTCCAAAAACAATCGTCCTGCTGATATCAGAACGGTAGCCTTCCACACTGCACCCTCCGTCCATGAGTACTATATCCCCTTTTTTAAGCTCTATCTTCTTTTTGCTTCCGTGAGGACTGGCCGAAGCTTCAGCAATCTGAGCTCCAATACCTCCGCTCACTCCCAAGGCTTCATGAGCTTTTTGAGACACCGCACGGAAGTCTTCTTTGGTCATTCCCTCCTTCAGCATATCTATAGAAGCTTTGTAAGCCTCTATTGTAATATCCGCAGCCTTTTGCATAAGGGCTATCTCCGCAGGAGATTTTATAACTCGACATTCCACTGTAACTGGATTCCCACTGACGTATTCCAGATGAGGGGCTTCCTTTCGGATCCCGTTAAAAAGGAAAAAGCGGACTCTCTCTTCAATCCCAATTTTACCCGAGTGAATTCCTTTGTCTTTTAAAGCTTGAGCCACCCTTTGGTAAGGGCTTTCATGTTCTTCCCAGGTACGGATATCTTCACCGAAGCGGATTTGTTCTCTAGCTCTATTTTCCTCGAATGCAGGACTGATCCAAGTGAGGTCTCCATGGGCAGGGAGGATCACAGCGAACATCCGTTCACTCTTCCACCACTGGGCACCCGTAAAATAAAACATACTGGAGCCCGGCTCCATATACAAAGCGTCAATACCGTTTTTTCTCATCAGGCTTCGGGCTTTCTCCATTCGGTTGATTCGTTCTTCATCAGAAATAGGGACAACATCATCTGTCATGGGCTGAAGACGGCTGATGGGATCTTGTTTTTCTTTTTTTAGAGGAGAGCAGGCGAAGCTAAAAAGAGATGCTCCTGCCGCCCAGGCACCTGTTTTGATGAAATTTCTTCTCTTTAAGCTCATGAACACCTCCAGATCAATCTATACTGAATTAAGATAATATAAAAAAGATAAGAATAATTCAAAGACCAAAACTCCTCCTCTTCATTATCCTTTTCAATAAACAATTCTGGCCTAGGTATTTCCCTCTCTAAAATGAAGCCTAAACAATGGGGAACTTCTTCATTAACGCCTTGAATTATGTAAATTGAGTCTAGTCCACAACATATATCTAATAATTGGAGTACAATCCAAACAAGTGTCTTGAGCGGGACCTCATTTTTCTTGTTTATGCTATTTGTGATATTAAACGTATCGGCCTTTTCTCATGAATAGTTCAGGTTAGTTAACTTGCCACCTGTACCACATCCTGTTAATATTTAAATTAGAAAATGGAATCCCCCCGAGGGATGAATGAAATGATTCGGTCGAACTCATGACATTACTGATTATCTATATCCTTTTGGCCCTGGGGGTGTCATTCCTTTGCTCTATGATGGAGGCCTCACTCCTCAGTGTCACTCCCACCTATGTGAAGGCCTTGGAGCAGGAAGGGCGGAATGTAGCCGGACGTCTGCGGCAGATGAAAGATGACATCGACCGGCCCTTAGCTTCAATTCTCAGCTTGAATACCATTGCCCATACGGTGGGAGCCGCGGGTGCCGGTGCCCAGGCCGCTAAGGTCTTCGGGGATACCTTTGTGGGAATCATTACCGCCACCCTTACCTTTCTCATCCTGGTTGTCTCTGAAATCATCCCCAAGACCATCGGCGCCGTCTACTGGAGGCATCTTATCCCGGCTGTAGTCCGTATTCTGGTCCCCTTGATGTGGCTGATGTGGCCGCTCACCAAACTCTCCCAGGCCCTCACTCGAATGCTGGCAAAGGGAAAAACCACACCTGCTGCTTCACGCCGCCAGGAATTCGCCGCCATAGCAGATTTAGGCGAGGAAGAGGGAGTATTCAAGGAGGAAGAGTCTCGGATCCTCCGCAATTTGTTCAGGTTCAAATATGTGAGAGTCAAAGATGTTATGACACCCCGGATTGTGGTTTTTGCCCTCTCCGAGGACATGACGGTGGAAGAGCTTATCGATCAGTTCGACGAACTCCGTTTTTCCCGCATTCCTGTCTACCGACAGAATCGAGATGACATCACCCATTACGTGCTTAAAGACGAAATCCTCCTTCATGGGGCAAAAGAAGATAAAGAGGTGCCGCTCAAGGAATTTGAACGAGAAATAGTAGTGGTTCCGGAGATGATGCCCCTCCCCCAGCTTTTCGAACGGCTGCTGGATACCCGCGAGCATATTGCTTTGGCTGTGGATGAGTACGGGGGAACCGCAGGCATTGTGACCATGGAAGATGTAATGGAGACGCTGATTGGAACAGAGATCGTGGACGAGGCAGATTCAGTCAAGGATATGCAGGCATTGGCAAGACAGCGGTGGCTGGAGCGGGCCAAGCGATTGGATATCATCTCCAAGGATTTCGATGAAAAGATGGATGCCGACCCCGAACTGCGAAAGAAAATCGGGATAAACAATTCCGATAAAGAAAAAAAATGATCCACTCTTTTTTTCGTAGAGATCAAAATTAACCAATATCTCAGTTGAAAGGGTAGAGAGAAATTCGAATATCTGATATATTATATATTAATTTTTGGATTCTTGATAATGAAAAAGAAAAAAGAAAGGGGTCATAGGCCCACCAATGAAGGAAATGGCTATTTTCGAACTATAGCTCAGAATATTAACAAGGAGAGAATAATATGAATTTGAGGAGAGGGTTTTTACTTTTGTCTGCTTTTTTAATCGGAACGGCTTTTTTATACGCCGCTGAGAATGAGCCTTCTTTCAATCAACAATTGTTAAAAACTTTTAATTACCGCAATTTGGGACCCTTTCGGTCTGGTTCCTGGATATCTGATTTCGCTGTGCCCGAGCGACCGCAAAAAGCCCATTTATACACTTTTTATGTGGCCGGAAGAAACGGTGGACTGTGGAAGACCACCAATAACGGGACTACCTTTGAGCCTCTCTTTGACCACCAAGAGGTATTTTCAATCGGAGATGTGACTTTGGCTCCTTCTGACCCTGATATTGTATGGGTGGGCACGGGTGAGCACGCCACCGCCCGAAGTTCTTACTACGGTGACGGGGTGTATAAATCTGTTGATGCTGGAAAAAACTGGGGTCACATGGGATTGAAAGATACCCATCATATTTCCCGTATCGTGATTCATCCCCAAAATCCGGATATCGTTTACGTGGCAGCCATGGGGCACTTATTCTCACCCAATACACAGCGGGGAGTGTTTAAAACCGAAGACGGAGGAAAAACCTGGGAAAAGGTTCTGTATATCAATGAAAACGTAGGAGTGATCGACCTGGCTATCAACCGTAAACACCCCACTGTTTTGTATGCGGCCGCGTATGAAAAATACCGCTACCCCTGGCATTTTGAGCCGGGCGGACCTGAAAGCGGGATTTACAAAACCTCTGACGGCGGAAAGAATTGGAAACGCCTAACCAACGGCCTGCCAGAGGGAAAGATCGGCCGGATCGGCTTGGATATTTACCGAAAAAACCCGGATATTCTTTACACAGTGGTGGAAAACTGCAATCTCCGCCCACCCACGGATGAGGAAAAGAAACTTGACCGGAAAAAGGGACAGGAACCCCATAAACGCCAGATTGGCGGGGAAGTGTACCGCAGTGATGACGCCGGTCAATCCTGGACCAAGATGAATTCCATAGAAGATAATGTAGGAGGAAAAGCCGCGTATTCGTTCAATCAGATCCGGGTGGATCCTAATAATGATCAGAACATCTATGTCACTACGATTTGTTTAGCGGTTTCCCGCGACGGGGGGCGAACCTGGAAAGATATCAACTGGCCGCCGCGTGAGATGTTTCCCACTGCATTCGGGGATATCCGGACTCTGTGGATCGATCCTGAAAATTCCGACCGCATGCTGATGGGAAGCGACGGGGGAGTTTATCAAACCTATGACGGAGGTAAAACCTGTGATTACTACCCCAACCTGCCCATGGCCCAGTATTATGACATCGAAGTGGATATGGAAGAGCCCTATAATATTTACGGGGGTCTTCAGTGCCATGATAACTGGAAGATTCCTACTAATTCCTGGTCCGGAGTAGTGACTCTTGAAGATGGCATTCCCCTTGGCGGTGGAGACGGAATGTACAACGTGGTGGATCGCACCAATAACCGTTGGGTTTACAACACCACTCAATTCGGAGGGCACCACAGGGTTGACCAGGAAACAGGGACACGCACCAGTATTGTGCCCCATCGAGAAAAGGGAAAAGCCCCCTATCGCTTTACCTGGACAACTCCTCTGGAAATCTCTCCCCACAACAGCGAGATCATTTATACCGGGACCCAATTTCTGCTGCGTTCTATGCACCGCGGGGATGACTGGCAGGAAATCAGCCCTGATTTGACCACCAATGATCCAGAAAAAATCACCGGAAAAGGTCATATCCAGTACTGTACGATAACCACTATATCTGAATCTCCCCTTACTCCCGGAGTTATTTGGGTAGGAACGGACGACGGCAAGGTGTGGTTGACCCGCGATGGAGGGGCAAACTGGAAGGATCTGACACCCCACCTGGTTGAAGAAGGAGCTCCCGAAAACGTATGGGTGAGCCGGGTATTTGCGTCCCATCATGATCCTGCCACTGCCTATGTAACCAAAACCGGTTTCCGCCGGGATGATTTCCGTCCTTTCATATACAAAACCACGGATTTTGGAGAAATCTGGACGGATATTTCCTCTAATCTTCCCAATAAATCCATCAATGTGGTGTTTGAAGACCGGAAAAATCCTGATCTTCTGTTTGTGGGTAATGACAAGGGGATTTATGTCTCCATAAACAGCGGCGAAAGATGGGTGTATATGCGGAATAATATGCCCACCATCGCGGTGCGTGACCTTCTGGTCCATCCCCGCGAAAATGACCTGGTAGCGGGAACCTACGGCCGGGGCATCTATGTAACCCATATCGGACCTCTCCAGGAATTATCTCCAAAGATACTGGATAAAAAACTGCATTTGTTTTCCGTTCAACCGGTGGTCCAGAGGTCAACTCGCAGATGGGGAAATTATCATCTCTACGGAGACAGATACTTCTCTACACCCAATGAACCCAATGCCGCGGCCCTATATTATTACCTGGGGAAAGAATTGGCTGAAAAAATCCAGATAAAGGTGAAGAAACCTTCAGGAGAGACCTTGAAAATTCTGGAAGGGCCGGGAAAACCTGGCCTCCATAAAGTGCTCTGGGATATGCGCCCGGAGATGTCCTCACAGGAGAGGAGACGGTTGAGGCGAAGAGGTCCCTTCGGAGGGATGGTGGAGCCCGGAGAATATATCGCGGAAATAGAAGTCAACGGAGAGGTCAAGCAAGAGAAAATCCTGATTAAAGGGCGTATGGGTTGGGCTGTAGGCCCCCAACCGGTTGAAATGGAGGAAGGTTATTGTGAGATTAATCATGAAATTTAAAGTTATTTTAATTTTCGGTCTTTGCTTTGTATTCTCCTTTTCTTTGCTGGCAGAAGATAAGTGGACTCCTGAGAAAGTCCTCCAAATAAAGCATCCCTCCTCCCCACGGCTTTCTCCCGACGGGACAAAGGTGGCATTCTCGGTCCGCAAGTCCGTCACAGGACCGGAAACGAGCCATTATCTTACCCATTTATGGTTGGCCGCCTCGGATGAACCCTCCTGCTTCCAGCTCACTCGGGGAAAAAAGAGCTGTTTCGATCCCCGCTGGTCTCCGGATGGACGCTGGATTGCTTTTCGCTCTTCCCGAGAAGCCGGCAAGACCAACCTTTGGTTGATTCGGCCTCAGGGGGGAGAAGCTATCCGGATCACCGATGTGGAGACCGGAGTGGGCTCTTATGCCTGGTCTCCGGATGGAAAACAGATTGCGTTTTTAATGAAGGATCCTGTCTCCAAAAAGCGCCAGGAGGAAGAAAAAGCTAAAGAAGATGTCTTTTTTGTGGATTCCCATTACCGCTACAGCCACCTTTACTCGATCTCCCTTGATTTTCAAAAAATGAATGCCTCTGAACCCCACCAAATCACCAAGGGGAACTTTCACGTGGCCGAGTTTGACTGGTCTCCCCAAGGAGATAAGATAGTGCTGGTCCGCCACCCCACTCCCCGTATCTTTGAATGGAGAAACAGCGATATTTACACAGTTTCTGCAGAAGGAGGGGAGCTCCACAAACTTGTAGTCAACCCAGGTATGGACACAGGCCCGCTTTTCTCACCCGATGGGGAAACCATTGCCTTTGTCTCTGACAGGGGAAACCGCTGCTGGGCGAGGGATTGGAATATCTGTCTTATCCCCGCTGAGGGAGGCAGTGTGAAGGTCCTTCCTCCCACTTATGATAAGATGCCCGGAGCCGGACTCTCCGCGGGCGTCACAGCCTGGAGCCCTCAGATGAAGGGACTTTACTACAGCGAAGCTCATAGGACGGAAACCGACCTCTTTTTTATGCCCCTTGACGGAAAATCCTATAAAGAAGTTGAGACCATGCCTGGGTTTAAAGGAGGTTTCCACATCAGACCCGATTTAAAGATAACGACATTTACCTCTCAAAATTTCACTCAGGCTCCGGAAGTTTATGTTCTGCGGGAGGGAGAAGAGCCTGTTAAAGTCACATCCTTGAACGCCCATCTGAAAGAAATGCCTTTTTCCAAAAGTGAAGTCATCCAGTGGAGCAGCTTCGATGGGGAAGAAATTGAAGGAATTTTGCACTTTCCTCTTGGCTATAAAAAAGGAGAGAAATTCCCCCTTTTGGTGCATCTCCACGGCGGTCCGACCTGGGCTTTTATGCGCTCCTACTCTGCAGAGAATCAAGTGTTCACCAATCATGGTTTCGGGATGCTGGAAGTTAACTTCAGGGGAAGTGCAGCTTATGGAAAAGATTTCCGTTTCGACAACTTGGGCGATTGGGGAGGCAAAGATGTGAAAGATGTTTTGAGGGGAGTGGATTATCTTATACAGAAAGGACAGGCGGATAAGGACAGACTCGGGGTTTTCGGTTGGAGCTATGGCGGGTTTCTCACTTCTATGACCATATCCAGAACCAACAGGTTCGAAGCGGCTGTGGAAGGAGCCGGCCTGACGGATTTAGTGAGTTTTGCGGGAACAACTGATATAATCGGATTCATACCCAGCTTTATGCAGAGTGAGTTTTGGGAAGCGGAGAAGCTCTGGCGGGACCGCTCGGCGGTGATGCATGTAAAGGAAATCACCACTCCGCTGCTCATAATCCACGGAGAAAATGATGCCAGGGTCCCCACCGGACAGGGATATGAATTTTACCAGGCCTTAAAGCGGGCAGGAAAAACGGTAAAAATGGCCGTTCTTCCCCGTAGCGGTCACGGTCCCAGCGAACCCAAACTGTCAAGAGAAGTTCTTAAACTTCAACTCCACTGGTTCACCAAATATCTCTCTAATCTTTAAGTCTTTTTCTTTAAGTTCTTTAAGGGGACGGGCCCGTACAAATCTTTTATTATCAATAAATTAACCTGACTTTTCCACAGATTTCAGCCCCTTAATCAAGATTTTAGGGGCCACATTCATTACGGAAATCAGTCCCGTTTGAATTTAATCTGGAAGCAAAATACCTTTCCAATATTCAACCTTAATAAAGTAGATTTTTTATTTTTGTCATTCCTGCTAGAGCCTGTGCCTGCGGAGGCAGGTACGGAAATCCAGGCTTTAAGATGAACTTACCGTCTATTTTCGAATTACTCGGGAGAGAACCAAAAATTAATTAACCCTTATTAGGTACTCACTTCCGTAAAGATTTTTAGCTTTGAAGTGAACCTTTCCTTTTGGATAGAAGATGGTTATGAGGCTAGGTTGTTTATTTTCAATTAGTTCAATTCGGTCTGACCCCTTTTTTCTCTTTTTAGGATTCGGTCTGACCCCTTTTTTTTGACCCCTTTTTTTATTTTAATTAGAGGAATAGGCCCTATATCCAGCCCAGAGCACTGAATTCAGGGAAACCGGCATGGGCGATTCCCCAATAGGAGAAAAGGACTGTACTGACAAGATAGCCTGCCAGGAAAAAAAGATGGACTGGATTGAGTAAAGATTTCTTTTTTTCTTTGATGAAAAGCCCCAGGCATAAGAAAAAGCCCAAAACCGCGGCGGGAAACATAAGCGGGACCACCTGGCCTTCAATCCCGTTGACTGTGAAGGTAAATCCGTAAAAAGCAGCCCCCCATAAAAGAAAAACGGTGTTTTTTTTATCCATAGAGATAACTGGAAGCGAGATAGCCCCCAGGATAAGTCCCAAAGAGATAAAAATCACACCGGTATCCCACATAAAATGGCTGATGATTTCATCGAAAAGGTAAGCCGCATTAAATATCTCTGTCTCCTTCATTCCTGAATTTTCGATAAATCGAGAAATAGCATTCGCGGATAGATGAACTCCATGTCCATTAACATACAGGATAAACCCTACAGCAAGCACAACTTTAAAGAAAATTTCCCTGGGCTGATATTTAGGATTTGGCTTCGGGGACAATTTTATTATTCGCCGATAGAGAAAATAGACCAAAAAAATGACAGCAAACGGAGTGAGGAAATCCAAAACATCTCCCCAGTACACAGGCCCTATAAAAGGCTTGATTAAAAGCGCAGGGAAAATTTGAAAAAAAGCATAAGCCAATCCAAATCCGAAAAGCCATAAACCAAATTTATTTTCTTTCTTGTCCATCCTTCATCCTCAAAACAAGCCACTCAAATTGAACTCAATTTCCATACCTTTCCGGCTCCCTTCCCTTATCCAAACACGGCTCAGAGCTCCCCCGATAATACCGTAATCCCTTTCCCGTGTAAAATTTTTTATATAAAGTTTCGCTACTGTCCGGTTAAAAAATGCAAGAATCTTTTATCCCATTGAAAATAATAAAAATAGAAAATAGAATCAAACTGCCCTCATTTTATTATTTCCCTTTTCCTAAGAGAGTTTGGGGGGAGAAGAAGATACTCAGTGCAAAAAAGAGAAGCAAAAGGTCGGTCAAGAAAAGTTTATAATTGGTCTTTAAACTGAGGGCCCCAAAGCATCCGCACTGGATATCAATCCCTCTTAAGATTGTGGTTCCAACCAGGATAAGAAAACAGAATAGAAGAACCGATAGAAGAAAGGAGCTGGCTTGAAGAAACAATCCGATGATGAGAAAAAGACCGCAGAAAAGCTCGATCCAGGGGAGGATTAAGGCCAGAAAAAAAGAAAGGACTTGAGGAAAGACTCGGTAATTTTCAATATCCTGGGCAAATTCCAGAGGGTTCATGATTTTCATCACCCCGGACCAGATAAAAATTCCCCCTAAAACCAAACGGAAAATAAAAATAATATAAGTATTTTTTATCATAGCGGGGGTTCCACCGGAAGACCGGCTTCCTTCCATTCCTTCCAGCCTCCAAAAAACACTTTGACTCGGGAATATCCCAATTCTCTAAGCCTTCCCGCCAGATGAACGCTGGATCGACATTCTTCTCCGTCACAGTAAACCACCAGGACCTCTCCCAAGGGAAGAGAGATTGAACGAAGGGAGGCGGGATCCGATTCTTCATAGGGAATATTGAGCGCACCAGGAATATGGCCTTTCCTGAACTTTTCCCGGGAACGGCTGTCGATAAACCGGGCCTTTTGAGTGAAGAAAAACTCTTCGGCTTGAGGGAGAGAGATAAAGGTCACAGAGGATTTTTCTTCCTCGGTAAAAAACCCCTTTTGGAATTGACCCTGTGCGTATTTTATGACTAAAGAAACATTAACGCCTATCCCGAAAAAAACACTCAGAATAATTATGAAAAGGGCTCTTCCTCCGGTTTTTTTTACATCCAATTTGGCTTCTCCCATTAGGGTCTACCCTCAGCTCTAATAAGAGACTCTTTTTGGGAACTCATATTCTCAGCTCAATTTACCTGATCCAGGTTTATTATTTTCTTATTAATCCTTAAAAATATATCACATTCCCCCTTCTTAAAAAAATGGGCACTCAGATTATTTTTCTTCCCACTTCTATTAAAGCTTTTCAAAAACGTCCTCACTCCACCTTCAGATTTTTTGTGGGACGAGATTTTTTGTGGGACGGGCCCAGCCAATTGGTTTGTTATAAATTATTTAAGTGGGGTTCCACAGAAATAAGGGGCTATTTTGTGGTTTTCGAGGGCAAAAATTTAAATTGAGATGATACGATCTTCTTTCTTTACTTTAATAAATCCTTAATAAAAAATAGTTTCAAAACTTTCCTTTCAAAAGGAAAAACTATGAAAACTTTATGGGTTGTT
Organism: bacterium; assembly: GCA_018335295.1. GTDB lineage: Bacteria > Acidobacteriota > Aminicenantia > Aminicenantales > Aminicenantaceae > JAGXKI01. The sequence goes on from JAGXKI010000038.1 coordinate 18,282, forward strand.
TCGACAATATTGATTTAATATTGTTTAAATTTATATCCTTTTTCCGCAATGAGCTTCACGCAGGCATCCACAGCTTGGGGTTCAAAGAGGGTTCCTTTATTCTTTTTTATTTCTTCTAAAGCTTTCTTTTTCCCACGAGCAGGTCTGTAAGGCCTGTGAGAGGACATGGCTTCCACCACATCGGCCACCCCTAAAACTCGAGCCTCTATCAAGATTTGGCCGTTTTTTAAACCTCTGGGATACCCTGATCCATTCAGTTTTTCATGGTGCTGGAGAACAATTTCCGCCACTCGCCAAGGAAAATCTATGTTTTTCAATATATCGTATCCCACATGGGGATGTTTCTTTATCAACTCAAATTCAGCATCGGTTAAAGGAGTCGGTTTACTGAGAACTTCGGTAGGAATGGATATTTTTCCAATATCGTGGATGGAACCAGCCATGCGGATAGCATCAATTTGGTCCGAAGAAAGCCCCATTTCTTTGGCAATGGAGCGGGCAAGGTCGGTGGAACGACGCTGATGTCCGGCGGTATAGGGATCTTTTTCTTCCACTATGGACTCCACAACTTGAATGGTTCCTCCCAGAGCCCCTCGAAGCTTTTTCAATGTGCTTTTGGTTTCTTTTTCTGATTGCTTTTGTGCAGAGAGAACTCTGAGTGATATAATTCCATAAGCCAAAACATCCGCCAGTTCTTTCAGAAGATTAACTTCTCCGCTGTCAAAAGCATCCGGGTCTTGGGCATAGATATTTAAAGCCCCGAATGTCTTTCTTTTATCCTTCAGGGGGAGAGCGATGGAAGACGCATAACCTCGTTTCACAGCCTCTTCGCGCCAAGGAGCATAGAGGGGGACAGAGCCAATATTTTTCATGATGGAGGGTTTGCCGGTTCGAATGGCCTTTCCTATAGGACCTTGAGGCTTTCCTGTCTTTGCCCAGGTCACATTCACCTTTTCTAGATACCCATCTTCATACCCAGCTTGACCCACCGGTCGTACGGATTTCTTCTCATCTTTTTCCGCATATCCCACCCAGGCCAAACGATATCCAGCGGTTTCAACGATTATTTGACATATTTTATTGAGTAAATCTGATTCCTCGGAAGCATTCACCAAAGCTTTATTGCATTTAACCAAAGCTTTGAGGGCTCTATCTTTGGTTTTTAGATTTTTCCCGGTTTTTTTGAGTTCCGCTTCAAGGTTTTTTTTATCTTCCATATTAATTGGATGACTTCTCCCTCATCTCCTTCCTTCCTCTTCCTTCTTTATCTTTATACATCTTTTGATCCGCGTCCTTCAACACTTCCTCGATATTTCGGTTTCCTTCGGGTCTCCAGATGGAACTCCCTATGGCCAAATCCAAATCAAAATCAAAAAGGGCGTTTTTTCGGTTCCACTCTTTCACTGCTTCTCGGATCCGCCCGGCTATCTTCTCCGCCCCTTTCTCGGTTTCCAGACATATCATGAGAAACTCATCACCTCCGTATCTGAAAAGATAATCACTTTCTCTGACATGCTTTGCCAGCACCCCAGCAATTCCTTTCAGTACTTTATCTCCCAGTGAATGAGAGAATTCATCGTTTATCCACTTGAAATGATTCACATCCAGCATAAAAACAATCAACGGGTGGTGGTGACGTCTGGAACGAGATATTTCTTTTCGAATTATTTCATTAAAATATCTACGGTTATAAAGACCGGTTAGGGAATCATAGATGGCCCTTTGGTGCAAACTCACCGACATGTCTCTCAGCTGAAGCAAAAGCCGGATTCTGTTCTCCAATTCCACCTTTCGAATGGGGGGATAGATAATTTCATCAATACCTTTTTCCAAATACCATGAAGTATACTTGGCTTTCCTCATATCCAATAAAAGGAGAAAAGGTAAATATCGGGGCGCTTCCTTTTGTCTTTTTTGTAACAAAGAATCCCTATAATTATTGAAAGAAACAGAATCAAAGATAATTAAATCCAAATTTTTCTGGAGCTTTTTTTCCAAATCATGAGGATAGAGTATCTCGTATTTATCCTCAAAAAATTTTCTCAGAAGGTTGATATTGGATTTCTTTTTGACACAAACCAAAAGGGTTTTCTTTTTTGGTGGCTTTTCCATTAACTTCCCAAAATCAATTTCACTATTTTGAGCAGCTGATCTTTGCTCAGTGGTTTGACGACTACGTCCTTAGCTCCTCGAGAAAGACCTTCATCTTTTACCTTGTCGCTTGCTTTGGGAAAAATAATGAAAAAAGGAACCCTTTTTTTCCTCAGAATCTCGCAGCGGTCCCAAATGGATTTATCAAATCCAGTGATATCTATAAGCGCCAGATTGGCAGGAGTCTCCTCTTTGACCAAATCATCAAATTCGGATAGAGAGGAGGCTGTAGAAGTCCGATAGTCCTGTTTTTCAAAAAATTGGGATAGAAGCTCCACGTTCTTTGGGTTGTGGGCCACAACCATTATTGTCTCTTTCATTATTACTCTTTCCTCACTGTTAAGACTCTTCCCGGTTTGAGTTTAACCATTCGGGATTACCTGTCAGGATACCCCTGAGTTCGGTCAAAGGTTGTCCTACCTTTATTCCGTGCTGGGTTATATTCCATTCCCGGAAGTTTCTCTCAAAGTCACTTATCCTCTTTTTGAGCACCCCAATGGCTTTTTTAAGCTGGCCTTCCATTTCCAGGTAGCGCATAAAGATGACATTGTCGATGGTGAAACTTATCCCTGTTTCGGATACTTGGAAATCTCCGGTAATCCGGCTGACCTCATTGGTCACCAGAGCCGTGACTCCTAACTTCCTGAAGTACTGGCAGAGGCTGAATATTTTATCTTGAAGCTCTTCCCCTTTAAAGGAAAGCTGATAGCCGTTTATGCTGTCGATCAAGACTATCTCAGTGCCGTTCTCTTCCACCTCTCTTTTTATATGGTAGGCGAATTGGTCGGCTGTCTGGTGTAACGGTTCTATCTGGTTGATAATGAGGTTTCCCTCTTCGATCATATTTTTCACAGGGATGTTTATATTTTGGGTGCGCTTGATTAGCAAGTTCTTATCTTCTTCAAAAAGATACACAGCCGAACGTTTCCCCCGGCCGGCAGCTTCCTTTATGAATTGGAGGCCCAAACTGGTTTTTCCCACTCCGGTGGGTCCACTGATCAAGGTGACTGTTCCCCGTTCCAATCCTCCCATAAGCATCTCGTCGACTTCAGGCATTCCCGAAGAAATTTGTTCCAATGAGTACTCTTCTCTTGAAGGGGGAATCTCCAATCGAGGATACACCTTGATTCCTTCATCGGTGATTTCCATGGAGTGTTTGCCGCTTCGAAAATTGGACCCTC
>JAGXKI010000039.1 GCA_018335295.1 bacterium
CTCGATGCAAGAAAAATAAGGAATGAGGGGAATGAGGGATGGGGGCTCTCAGCACGCTGATTTCACCAGCGATTCCTCGGAGGGGAAAAGCTCCGCTTTCCCCCTTCCGACGGTCGCTCATGCTCCCTGCCTCCCTTCTCGGGCTTACGCCCTGCGACCAAGGGGCCATACCCCCTTGGAACCCTCCACTGATTTGTGAACACTCACAAATCAGTCAAATCAGCTCCCATTCGGACTCCACTCTCCTCTCCTGCGGAGAGGAACCATGCCCGTTCAACCTCCAATACGGGTTCTTCACCCATCACCTCCAAACCATAGGAAGCCGGTGTTGGTAATTAAGTAGATTGTGTGTCCATCTCGGCCATCAACATTTTTTGTCATTCCGGTGAAAACGGGAATCTCGTCCACACCACTAACCTTTTTCCAGTAAAAAGGGTCTTATGCTCCTTCCTGTAATTCGTAAGTCATTATTTTTCTGTTGATTCCGCTTTTTCCTGTCATTCCCGCGAAAGGAGGTACATGAATCCATGATTTAAGATGAATTTAACGTCTATTTTCAAAATAAATTATCCTTAACCTCAACCTGAATCTATATCTTTTTGAGTTTTGACTTTTGAATTTTGAATTCTTCTCCCAGGGGTTGTTCCACAGTTGAAATTTGCTATAATGAAAATCAATTATGACTGATTTGAAAAATAATCTGAAAAAACATATTTTCAATCAGGTGAAGGACCAGTACCCTCTAACCCTTCAGGAGCTGGGAATAACCTCCACTCCCCGCATTCAAATGGGGGATCTGGCTTTAACTTTCCCTTTTGTCCTGGGCCAAAAACTCAACAAAAAACCCCGAGAAGTGGCCTCAGAGATCGCCCCTCAGCTTTCATCCCTTCCGGGCGTATCTAAGACCGAAGTCGCAGGCCCGGGATACATCAACCTTTTCCTCAACCGGAAGGAATTTTTTATCCGCCAGCTCCATTCCCTCTCCCAACCTTCTCTTTCCCCTGATGAGGAAAAAATCATCATCGAACACACCAACATAAACCCCAATAAAGCCGCCCATATCGGCCATTTGAGAAACGCCTGCCTGGGAGACACTCTGGGACGGTGCCTCCGGTACAAGGGGGAACAGGTGGAAATCCAGAACTATATTGATGACACCGGCGTCCAGGTGGTGGATGTGGTCTTTGGGTTTATGGACTTGGAAAAGAAATCCTTAAAGGATATACAGGAAATCGATCACCGGTTCGACTACTACTGCTGGGACCTCTACACAAGAGTTTCCTCTTACCTGGAGAATCACCCGGAAGCTCAGAAAAGACGCTCCCAAATCCTGAAAAACATCGAAGAAGGAAAGGACCCGGAAGCTTCCCTCGCCCACCACATCTCCCGGCACATCATTAAAGCTCATCTCCGCACCATGGAAAGAATCGGAGTGAGCTACGATCTTCTTCCCTGTGAAAGCAGCATCCTGGGATTGAAATTCTGGGAAAAGGCTTTCCAGCTTCTCAAGGAAAAAAAGGCCGTTTATTTATCTCAAGAAGGAAAAAACCAAGGCTGCTGGGTGATGAAGCTGGAGGATGAAGAAGACAAGGAAAAAGTCATCGTCCGCTCAGACAGCACTGTCACTTATGTAGGGAAAGATATTGCCTACCAAATCTGGAAATTCGGGCTTCTGGATAAAGACTTCTATTATCACCCCTTTTTGGAGCAAAATCATCACACTATCTGGATCACTTCCTCAACCCCTTCCTCTCACTCCCTCCGCTTCGGGGGAGGAAGTTTGGTTTATAATGTGATCGACAACCGCCAGTCATACCTCCAAAAGGTGGTGGCCCAGGGATTGAAATCCCTGAATTACCGGGTCCAGGCCCAAAAATCCATCCACTTTTCCTATGAAATGGTGGCCCTTTCCCCGAACAGCTTGAAGGAATTGAATTTCCCGGTCAGCGAGGAAGAAAACCAGAAAGACTTTCTGGAGGTCTCCGGGAGAAAGGGCCTGGGAGTCAAAGCCGATGATTTGCTGGAGAGGCTGGAAGAGAAGGCCCTGAAGGAAGTGGAAAAGAGGAACCCGGACTTCCCCCCCGAAAAGAAAAGGGATATAGCCCATAAAATTGCTCGTGGAGCCCTCCGCTACTTCATGCTTAAATACACCAAAAACTCCCTCATCGTGTTTGACTTCGAAGAGGCTTTGAGTTTTGAAGGAGAAACCGGGCCTTACCTTCAGTACACTCTGGTACGCATCCACAGCATCTTCCAGAAACTCAAGGAAAGGGAGGGTTTTGAAGAAGAAAATCTCTCCTCCCTCCTTTCTTCATCTCAAATCTCTCTGGCCCCCCTCTCTCCCAAAGAAAAGGATGATTTCTGGAAACTCATCCTCTATGCTTCCCATTTCGAAGAAGAAATCCTCCACGCAGTCGGTTCCATGGAGTTCTCTCACCTCGCTAAATTCTGCTTCAACCTCTGCCAGAAATTCAACGGCTACTATCATCTCTATTCCATCCTGGGTGAGAAAAACGAAGAGATTAAAAATATCCGCATCTTGGCCATTTATTACATAAGAGAGATACTGAAAAAAGTTTTGAATCTCATGGGAATTCCTCAACCGGAGAAAATGTGATGAATAAATATAAAGGTTAAGATTAAAAATCTTTAGTTTGAAACTCCAAATGAGAGATCCAATTTCAAAAGGAGGAAAACCAATGAGAACGATAAAGAATCTTTCCATCCCTCCGCTCACTCCTGAGTCTTCTTTAGGAGAAAGGAGCGGGAAGAATGATTGAAATCCAAAATCTCACTAAAAAATACGGGGACGTCGTGGCTGTTCAGGATTTAAATTTCCAAGTGGAAAAGGGCACCATATGGGGTCTTTTGGGCCCTAACGCAGCCGGAAAAACCACCACCATGCGGATTCTCACAGGATACCATCCCGCCACCGATGGAAATGTCCGTGTAGGCGGATACAGCGTCTTTGAGGACCCCAACGAAGTCAAAAAGCTCACCGGATACCTTCCCGAAATCATTCCTCTCTATCCAGATATGACGGTCCAGTCATTCCTTAATTTCACCGCCGAAATCAAACAGATCCCCTCTTCCCAGAAAAAAGAGGCTGTGGACAAAGCTGTGGAGGTGAGTGATCTGGGACCTGTCCGCAAGCGTCTCATCAAAAATATATCCCGTGGTTTCAAACAGAGGGTGGGAATCGCCCAAGCTCTCATCCACAACCCTCAAGTCCTTGTTCTCGATGAGCCTACTATCGGCCTGGACCCGGCCCAGATCATCGAAATCCGGAACCTCATCAAGTCTCTCAAAGGGGAACACACCATTCTCCTTTCCACCCATATTCTGGCTGAGGTCACTCAGGTATGTGATGGGGTGGTGATCATCAACGAGGGACAATTGATGGCCTCTGGATCCCTGGAAGAACTCACCTCCTCCTACACTGAAAAAGAAGGAGTGTTTGTCCGCCTCAAACAGAGAAATAAAGAGACCCAAACCCTTTTGGAAAATTTTCAGGGGGTGGAAAAGGTCACTCCCGAAGACCACGGTTACCGAGTGGAATGGTCCAAAGGAAAGGACCTCCGCAGCGAATTGAACAAACTTATCGTGGAGAAAGATTTAGGGCTGCTGGAGATGAAGCCTTTGACCATGAATCTCGAAGACATCTATCTTAAGGTCATCTCAGGAGGAATGGAACAATGAAAAATATATGGGCCGTATGCAAGAAAGAAATCAGTGCTTACTTCACATCTCCCATTGCGTATGTGGTGATCACTGTGTTTCTGGTTTTGGTGGGTTTTTTCTTTCACAGTCTGATTTTGTGGTTCAACACCCAATCCATGCAGATGGCCAAAAACCCCCAGATGCTCCAAAAACTCAACATCAACCAGATGGTTTACTCCCCTCTCTTCCACAACATCAGCACCATCCTCCTTCTGGTAATCCCCCTTCTCACTATGCGGCTGTTTGCCGAAGAAAAGAAAATCAAAACCGATGAACTTCTCTTTACCTCTCCCCTTTCTATAAACCAAATCATTTTAGGTAAATATTTTGCTTCTTTGTTCGTCCTGGTGGTGATGCTGGCCCTAAGCGGAATCCTTTCCATCTTTACCTTTGCCTATGGCAACCCTGAACTTCCCCCTATCCTCAACGGCTACCTGGGACTGTTCTTGATGGGAGCAGCTTTTATAGCCGTAGGGATTTTCTTTTCATCGCTGACCGAAAACCAGATTGTCGCGGCTGTGTTGACTTTTGGAGCTCTCCTGCTGTTCTGGATTCTCAACTGGGCTTCCCAGTCCACGGGAGGTATCTGGCAAAGTGTGATCAATTATCTCTCTTTTTTCCAACATTTTGATGATATGACCAAAGGCATCTTGGATACATCAGACTTGGTCTATTATCTCAGCTTTGCTTTCTTCGGACTTTTCCTCACTCATTCTTTCATCCAATCGCGGAGGTGGAGATAAAAAATGGATAAAATAAAGAGAAATTTGAACTATATTGGTTTGGTTTTGATTTTCCTGGCTCTGGTTACCCTTCGGATCTGGACCCACATAAAAATCATCCCTCTCATCCTGGGAATCCTGGGTATTGCTTCGATCATTGTCTACATCATCCTGAACCTTTCCCTGTTGAAACAGAGCCTCAAACGCAAATCCTTTCTCTACTCCAGCAACCTGGTCCTTCTGATCGTGATCGTCCTGGGAATCGTAGTTGTTTTGAACTATCTGTTTGCCCAGTACCATCACCGTTTCGATTTCACCAAGGCCAACATACACAGCCTTTCCGACCAGTCGGTGAAAGTCGTTAAAAACATGGATCAAAAAATAAGAGTCAAATGCTTTTTCAGGCAGGGAAATTACAACCGTTCCAAAATGGAAAACCTGATGGAGATTTACGCCTACCACACCAATAAGCTGGATTATGAATTCATCGATCCCGATAAAAATCCGGGTCTGGTCAAACGGTATGAAATCAAGGAAGACGGGACCACTGTGATGGAAATGGGAGAAAAATCCAACCGCATCACCTCCACCAGTGAAGAAGACATCACCAACGCCCTCATCAAACTCACCAGGGAAAGGAAAAAGACCATCTATTTTCTGGAAGGACACGGCGAAGCCAGCATCGAGCAGTCGGAAGCTTCGGGCTACTCTTTGGCCAAAAAGGAGCTGGAAAAAATGGGCTACCAGGTGGAAAAGCTCACCATGGCTTTTTCCAAAAAGTTCCCTGAAGATGCCGCTCTGCTGGTCGTTCCCGGACCCCAGAAAGGGCTCCTTCCTCAGGAACTGGAAACCATCAACAACTACCTCCAAAAAGGCGGACGGGTCTTTTTCATGGTAGACCCGGAAACCTCTTCGGGACTGGAACCCTTTATTGAAAACCTGGGAATCCAGGTGCAGAACGACCTGATTGTGGACACCGTCTCCCGAATGATGGGAGGAGACTATTTTATGCCCGTGGTGAATGAGTATGAAACCCATGACATCACCACAGATTTCCGCTATGCCACCTTCTATCCTTATGCACGTTCTATGAAAAAGATGGAAGAAATCCCTGAGGGGGTATCGGTGAATGTGCTGGCAAAAACCAGCCCCAATTCCTGGTCCGAACGGGAGTTAGAGCAAAAGGAAGTCTCTTTCAACAAAAACAAAGACAAAAAAGGCCCTCTCTCGGTGGCCTGTGTAGGAACAATCGAGCTCAAAACCCAGAAAGAAGATGCCGAAAAAAAGGAAAGGGAGAAAAAGCCCACTCCCCAAGAAGCCCTCCCCGAAAAAGGAAAGAAAGAAAAAGGACGCTTTGTTGTGTTCGGGGATTCTGATTTCGCTTCCAACAGGTACTACAACCTCTCCGGCAACGGGAATTTCTTTCTCAACACCGTCAACTGGCTGACCGAAGAAGCCGATTTGATATCCATCCAGCCGGAAACATCCGAACCCCGGACCATCCGGATGACCCCTTCCCAGGGACGTCTTCTGTTCTTCGTTTCTGTCATCATCCTTCCCCTGGTGGTTCTGATCGTGGGGGTTTCAGTCTGGATAAGGAGAAGGTCCCTATGAAATTCAAAACCACCCTCATCCTGTTGGTTGTATTTTTGGTTCTTTTGGGCGGAGTCTTTCTGATTCAACATCTGGAAAAGGGGAAAAAAGAGCAAAATAAACTGGTGGCTCTTTCTCCAGACAATGCAGAAAAAATTGTATTCAACACAGGGAAAGAAACCATTGCCTTTGAGAAAGACTCCAAGGGAAATTGGATGATCTCCCAACCTCTCCAGGCCCAAGCCGACAATAATGAAGTCAACCGATTGGCCTCTGATTTTTCAGATTTGGCTGTGGAGAGGGTCGTGGAAGAAGAGGCATCAAACCCCAAAAAATATGAGATTCCCCAGAAAGAAGTGACTCTTCACTTCAAAGACCGCGAACAACCGGTTAAAATCCTGGTGGGATCCAAAAATGCCCTGGATAACACCTTCTTTGCCAAAAGAGAAAAGGAGCCCCGGATTGTCCTCATCCCCAGCCGGTTGAGCAGCGTCCTGGAAAACACCTTGGTCGACTTCCGGAAAAAGGACATTTTTTCCTTCCCCACAAACGAGGTCCAGAAAATCACCCTCCAAGCTCAAGACCTCCAGTGGAAAGCGGTAAAAAAAGAAAACCAATGGTTTCTCCAGCAACCCGTAGAGGCTTTGGCCCAGAAATCGGTGATCCAAAGTCTTCTTTCCTCCCTTTCCGGTCTCAAAGCCGAAACCTTTCTTACCGAAGAAAAAACCGAAAAGGAAATAAAAAACTACTTCCTGGATAATCCCACCTACAAGGTCCAATTGATCCTTCCTGTAGAAAATCAGAAAGTGGAGTTTCTCCTCCAGGAAAAAGAAGAAAAACTGGTCGCCACCACTTCTCTCTCTCCTAAAATTATTCAGGCAGAGAAAACTCTGGTTTCCGACCTCACCAAAAAAGTGAACGAACTGAGAGAAAAAGAAGTGGCCTCCTTTTATTCTTGGGGGACAAAGAAGCTCGCCATTCAAAGAGGAGAGCAGAAATTCGTTCTCTCCAAGGATGAGGAGGACAACTGGAATTTCCGGTCGCCGGTCCAAAAAAAAGCGGATAAAAATAAAGTGGAAACCTTCATCCGCAAAATAGAAAACCTGGAAGCAGAGGAGTTCATCGACCTTCCCCTGGAACTGAAAGACTACGGACTGGATTCTCCTCAAGTGAAAATTCAGGTCTTCGAAGAGAAAAAGAAAGAAGAGGAGAAATCACCGCCTGTGACTATCCTGGTAGGAAAAGAAAACAAAGATGAAAACACAGTGGTGGTGAAAAATGCCCGCTTTGACTACCTGTTCCGGGTGGACTCGGAGTTTCTGGAAAACCTCCCTCAATCCCCTGAAGACTGGGTCCAAAAAACAGGAGAAAAAAGAAGAGAAGAAAAAACAACCCAAGGAAAAAGAAAAGAAAAATAAATAGAATACAACGTGGGGAAGGAAAGGGAGTTTATACAATCCTTCTCATCATTACAGGAAAAGTGAGTGCAAAAGAGAGGAGACAGACTTATCTTATCATTCTTAGATAGAAAGGACCGGACCAGGTTGGCTCTGGTTTCTTCTGCTGCAAATGGTTGAATCTTTTTTCACTTTATCTATTTTCCTTTCCCCAAAGCATTCTCAATAGACTGTTTCATTTCAAATTTCCCACATGGTTTGATCAATATTCCCTGGGGTTTTGTTTCCATAGCCCGGTTTAAAGTTCTCCCATCATTATAAGAGGTTAAATAAATTCCAGGAATAGAAAATCTTCTTTGAATAAAGATAAAGGTTTCGATCCCATCCATCTTCCCCTTAAGGCCGATATCCATCAAAACCAAATCCGTGCTTTTTTCTTCCACCATTCGAACCGCCACCTCCCCTGATGAAGCAATTCCACACACTTGGAAACCTAACTCCTCTATCATTTTTTTTATGTCCATGGCCACAATATTTTCATCCTCAACCAAAAGAATTTGGGAATTCCTCTGTCTGTCTTTTCTATCAACCACCCCAAACTTATTCATTTTTTTTCCTGTTTATTTTCTTGATTTATATTAAAAATTCTTCTCCGGAAAAGAAGACTAAGAAGGGACCAAAAGAAGAGAGCAGATCCACTTTGGGCTTTTTCTTCTTTTCATAATCTTAATTTTACCGGAGATTTCAGGTATCGGCCCAGTTGGATTAATTCTTCTTTATTTTTCTTCGTCAAGAGCCTTTTCCGGTATTCTCTTATTTTTTCTCTTTCCTTCACTTCCAGAACCTCTAAATCCTCTGGGAGTTTGGATTTAATTTCATGCTCTGCTCCCAAAAAAAGAATCCCGGTTTCCCCCTCGTTTAAAGTCTCATCGATCCTTTGGCTGATATAGCGGTCCCTTTTTTCCAAGAATCTCTTTTTATGAAACTTATAGATAAGAAATGAGAGCAATTTGACTCCCAAACTCTTTTTCTTGGATATCTTCTTCATATGGTCATACTCTTTTTTAACCAATTGGAACTCTTCTGTTTGAATCAGCTGAGCTCCTTGGTCTATCAATCGGGAAACAATCTCCAGATTTTTACTTCCTTTCTTTTTTCCTTCTTCCATTATCTTCTGTCCCATCTCTCCATTGGCCACCATTCCATCTTGGTACAATTTGAACCCTTTTACATCTAGAGAACCAAAAAATTGGGCCACCGCTGACCAAAACCCTAATACAGTATTTTGGTGTTTCTCCCAACTGATATCTCCAGTAATGTTTCTTCCCCGAGTCTCCACTTCTTCTGCCATTAAGCCCAGATCAGCGCTTACATGTAAAATAGGGATATAAATCAGTTTTCTCATAACTCATTTCCCTCTCTTTCCTTTTCAATATATTTTTGCCCAATCTTTTACAGGTAGCGTTCAAATGACTGGCTGTTCACTTTCACAATGATTCTTGCTGTTTCCCTTTTTAATTTCAAAAAAAAGTAACAATTGTGACATTTCTCATCCGTCTCATCGTATTTGGGACAGTTCATCAGAAAATCAACTATATTCAACAATGCTTTGGCTTGATCAACTTTCTCAGAACTAACTTTATGGCTCTTAATTGAATCCACCAATTTTCTGATCTGATCCTTGTACTCAGAAAATATGGGACAATCAATCTCGAAAGTAAGATGTTCTCTCTTTTTCTCCATCATTAAACCTCAATTTGGTCTATTTGGTCTGATCTCCAGAATCCTCTTGACCTCCTGGAGACCCGTTTCCGCACTCTCTCACCATCCTATCCTGTGGACCCATGGATGGATTTTCTGAAAATTTGTTCATTTTTTTTTTGTTTTTTCATCTCATCACTGACAAATTGAGTTTTTTTCTCTAACTCCTCGGTTCTCTGCTTGAGGGTCTCGGTTTCTTTTTCATTAAGGGCCTCTTCCAACTTCTGGATAGCCGTTTCCAGATCACTGGAAAAACACTCACCTAAAACTCGGTAACTTGGCTCTAACACCATTCGAGCCGCTGAAATCATGCTGGAGGCTTTGATACGTACCTGGAGGCGCTCCTTTTCCCTTTCATCCTCCTCCTTATGGGCTCGAGCTTCTTCTAACATTCTTTGAATTCTTTCTGAAGAAAGCCGGGTGGAAGACCGAACTTCTATGCTCTTCTGACGGCCTGTGTGTAAATCTCGCGCTGAAACATGAAGAATCCCGTTGGAATCGATGAGAAAAGTCACCTCGATCTGAGGTTCTCCTCTGTGGGCATAGGGAATATTTTTTAAACAAAATTCGCCCAAACTGAGATTATCCTTGGCCAGAGCTCTCTCTCCCTGCAGTACATGTATATCCACCTGGGTCTGGTTATCCTGGGCTGTTGTAAAAATTTGAGAATGAGAAGTGGGGATGGGAGAATTTCTCTCGATTATTTTCGTATTGATTCCTCCCATGGTTTCAATTCCTAAAGATAAGGGGGTCACATCCACCAAAGTCACATTGCTGACCTTTCCAGCCAAGACTCCAGCCTGAATCGCTGCTCCCATGGCTACAACTTTGTCTGGATCAATATGGGAGGAGGGCTTTCTGCCGAAAAGATTTTGGGCCATTTTCCGAACAAAGGGCATCCTCGAGGATCCCCCTACAAGTATCACCCGATCTATTTCCCGGGGTTTAAGTTTGGCATCCTCTAAAGCTTGAAGAGTATGTCTTTTAATCTCTTCATTCAAATCCTCACATATATATTCAAAGTGTTCTCTAGAGAGTGTTATTCCTATTTCTTTTTGTTGAACTAAAGGAACATTAATGGTTGTATACGAGTGAACGGATAAATCTTTTTTGGCTTTCTCGGAAATTTCTTTCAGTTTTTGAAAAGAAACATTGTCCCGGCGGAGATCCACATTATGAACCCTTTTTAACTCTTCCCATAGATAATCTCGAATCCGGCGATCCCAATCATCTCCACCTAGATGAGTATCCCCATGGACGGCTTTCACCTCGAATACGCCCTGACCCAGCTCCAATAGAGAAACATCGAAAGTTCCTCCCCCTAAGTCCCAAACCAAGACCCTATGGAAATCTTCTCTTCCCAATCCATAAGCTAAAGAGGCAGCGGTAGGTTCATTTATGATTCGCATCACTTCGAGTCCCGCCAACCGGGCTGCTTCCATGGTATCTTGACGTTGGTTATCGTCGAAATACGCAGGAACGGTGATCACAGCTCTCTGTACTTCTTCTCCCAGAAAAGCTTCGGCTTCTTTTTTTACCTTCTTCAGAATAAAACCTGATATTTGTTTAGGAGTGTAGAGATATTCATCGAACTGAATGTTCTTATTTGTCCCCATCCATCGCTTAATAGAAGCAATAGTTTGATGGGGATTTTTCATCCTTTGAGCGCGAGCTTCCTCTCCCACCATACAATTTCCGTTCCCTGTATAAGCCACCATGGAGGGTATAAGGTAACCTCCCTCTGTAGAGGGAATCACTTTAGGGCATCCCTTTTCAAGACATGCTATCACCGAGTGAATAGTCCCTAAATCGATTCCTACTTCAACACTCATTCCCTTCCTCCTTTTCCATGCTAGGGTTGGAAAGCGCTCTCCTGGTTTTCTCTTTACCTTGGATAAGCGCTTTTTCCTCGATAAGGCTTGGAAGTGTCCAACCCTTTATCCCGTCTCCATTTTTCCCGATTTCTTGTTTGCTCATCCCAATCCTCCATAAGCCCGTATTGACGCATAGTCTCCATTCCAGCCAAAGCAGCCCTCAAACTAACCCCAATCAAAGGGATCCCAGCTACAGAAATCATAACATCGGCATTGATGACTACTCCTTTATCCAAAATCCTATCTAACAAATCTACCAGAGTCGCGTTGGTGTTCCGAACCGGTTCCATTTTTAACTCACTGCACAAAAGAATAAGGAGGCCACGGTCCTGTGAAACGCACGGAGAACTCCTTTTTTTTATCAATTTTTTCTAAATCATCGCCCAGATCCTTGCTATTTTCTGATGGAGATAGACAGGATAGATTCATGATCATCTGTTTTTCATCCTCGGACTTCTTTACCTTTTCCACCTTAACTTCCTCTACCTTTTCATCTATCTGCTTGTAAAACTTCTCAAAATACCTTTGAGCCTCCTTTTCCATCTGGTTTCTGAGAATAGTATCCAATTTTTGTTTGTAGAGATAAGCCATTCCCGGGGGCTTTGATTGAATTTCTTTATTCAGATTTCGAAGCTGCTGGTGGGTTTCCATCAGTTTTTGAGCAATAGCCTGGGGATACCAGAATACCTGAACTCCAAATTCTGCTTTCCCTTCCAGCTTTTTAAACTTCTGTTTTAGCTTCTTGTAATCATTCATCAACCATTTTTTTATATTTTCCGGCGCATCATTCTCTTCATCGGGCTTAACAATCGTATCAAACCCCAGGGGAAGAACATTTCCGAAATGCTCCCAGGCTGTCTCTATCACTCTTTCATGAGAAACCAACCACGATCTCACTGTCTCCTGGTCTTCGGATTGATAAGGACTCGAAACACAATCATGAACCACCACACATATTTCTTTCCAGGGTATGGTATAAACTGGGGATTTTTCTAACCCGATTCTTCCAAAAGTCTTCTCTTCATCCCTGTTAGCTATACAATAAATATATCTTGCTTCAGACATCCCGATTCTCCTCTGCCCATCTTTGGGGGTCAACCAATTTATCAAACACATCATCCACCACATCATCTAAACCTTCTCTGACCGATTCAACTGATTCCGTGATCCCTTGTTCCTTTTTTACCTCTTCAATAGCCCTGTCTATATCCTGCAAGGCTTTCCCCAACCTTTCGACTTCTTCTTCACTCAAACCCCCTCCTTCCATTCTTTTCACCGCTTGCAAATTGAGTGAATCTCTTATGATTTCAACCAGGGCTATCACTAGCCCTAACAGGCCGTGCTTCAAATTGTTTTCATTGATATCAATAGCCATCTTCCACTCCTTTATTTTTATTTCTGTCCCTCTGGAAGGTCTTATCCACGGTGCTTTCTTCTGTTTCCTTGTCCGAGAAATTCCTTTTACTTTTGGCACTAGTCCATCCACACCATGGACACCCATGGTTCATAAGATTATCTTCAGGGATCATTTTTCCACACTGCGGACACTTTTCCTTCTGGACATGGGCTTTCTTCCACGCCTCTGTTTCTTTACTTGTTCCACCTGGAAATTCCAGTCCCCATTTCGCAGCTGTCTCAAAAGATGCCAAAGAAGCTCTTATTTTTATCCCTAAAAGTTCCACTCCCACCAAAGAGACAGAGATATCAGCATTGATAACCAGGCCTTTATCCAGGATTCTATCAACCAGGTCTACCAAAGTGTATGAACTGTTGGTTGTTTCTACTTCCATTTTTTCCTCCTTTTCAATATTTGTTCATAAAAAGGAAAGAATCTCATTCTTCATCACTCTCTTGGGTGTCCATCCGTTTGCGAAGGCCCTTTCTTTTGAAACTTACAAGATTTCCCTCCTCATCCACTAAAACCTCATATACTCCTAATATATCCATTTGATCAGGGATAGCCCGTTTTTCTATCATCTCAAGGGTCACTTTCCAGTGCGAATTGTCTTTCTCTACACCTAGAGTTGTGGAAATATCAAGTCCAGTGATGGCACTCAATTCTTTGGAAGCCTTTTCTATCAATCTCACCGTCTTCATAGGCATTTCATTCCTCCTTTTCTATTTTTATTTAAATTATTTTCCTTGTTTGTTTTTTTCTTCCTCGTACTGACGAATGGTTTCCAACCTGTCTAACAACTCAGCTTCCTTCTTCTGGAATACTTCTTCTTCCATCTCTCCCATTTCATACTTCATTTGAATCTCCATAAGTTCTTCTTGAATTTTTGATTTATCCATCATTTCAGACTCAGCCATATCTTTGACTTTTTCTCCCAACCAGGCCACTCCTTTGACCGGGATCAAAAAAGGACACACCAAATCAATGAGCCCCACTTTGTCCCTCCTCTAATTTGACCACCAATTCTACAAAATTACACGGAGGCACCGGACCAATATACTGAAACCGCATTTCCCCTTTATACATCGAATCTAGTTCTTCAATCTTTTTATCAAAATCTTTTAATTTATCTTCAGGGACTAAAAAAGCCGTGTTTGTCACCATTTTATCCCCAAATTTCTTATTGAACCTCAAATCCCAATAAAGACCTTGGAATGCTTTGATAATCTTTTTCTCTTCCTCAGTTCTTTTTTTATCCAACGCATCCTTGACCATTCTTCCTAGTTTTATCCTTTCTTTATAAGTCTGGTTGACTCCCTTAGAAGAAATTTTTTCTTTGAGCTTCTGTATGTCTTTATTTTCCTCAACAATCTCTTTAAAAATCATCTCCTTCTCCGGCCAAATGGCTTTCAGACCGAGTTCCACTTTATTCCTTAAATGGCCCAAAAGTTTTTTTACTTCTGAATACCGAGCTTTCAGCACTTCCATTTTTATCCTTTCTTCTGAATTCCGAGAGCCATTCCCCACAGCAACTGTTCCGAATTTAACCGGTAAAAAAGTACGATCATCCATGAATCTTTCAAGAATTTTCATATGTTTGAGGGTATTTTCTCTGGAAATAGGATATTCCTTAACAGGGGAATCGCTGACTAAAGCCGCCACATCTTCAAAGGATAGAGAATGGACTGTGCTTCCTTCATTCCCTATTCCCTTTAGGTTGTAGTACTTTTCTTCAGAAGTATCCATTATCCCGTAAATGTATTTGCCTTGGGTCATCAATTTCTCTCCTCTTTCATTCCTCCCCATCTAATGTACAAATTCACAAAGTTGTAAGGAGGGGAAGGTCCTATATATTTAAATTGATAACGGTCTTTGTATTTATCAGATAATCCAGCTACCCGATCATCAAAATCTGGCTCCTGTCTTTTATCAATTAAAAAAGCACTGTTCATAACCATACTATCTGAGACGATACTATTCATCACATAATCGATATTTTGATTCCTTAAAGGTTGAATGATTTCCTGGACTTCTTTTTCTCTCTTTTTGTCTAAAGCTTCTTTGACTTTTTCCCCAAAATCAATTTTTTCGTTTAAAGAAAAATTTTTTTTCTTTATCAATTTTTCCTTGAGTTCTTTGAGTTTTCGATCTGAATTGGCAATCTCTGTGAGTATGGAGTTAATATCTATCCAAAATACCTTGAGCCCCATCTCAACCTTGTTGTCCATAGCTCTCAACATATTTTTGAACTCATGGTATCTTTTCATCAAAAGATTCCTGACTTCTTCCGCACTCGAAGCGATGGTCCCAAAACGAATGGGAAGAACCGTATAATCATTTATAACTTTCTCTATGACTTTTTGGTGGGCTATTAAATTCTTCCTGTTGATTTTCGGTTCAGACAAAGAAGTAGAACTCATCACACATCCTAAATCCTTAAAACTCAAAGTATGAACTTCACCTTCTCTGTTTCCAATTCTCATTGAACCAAAAGTCTGGTAAGAAGGTTCTTCAATGATGCAGAATAAATATTTATTTTCATAAGACATTTTTTTGGTCCTTTAAGATATATCCCGAGTATCAAAAACACTTATACTGAAATCATCTTGGAAATTTTCATTTTGAAGAGACCTTTTTTCATCTCCACAATAGTCCATCATCAGTCTATAAGCCCTTTGGATTTCTTCGAATCCTTTCTGGGCCTCATGGGTTCGAGTTCCTTTATCTGGATGTTTATCTTTCACCAAACAGCGATACGCTTTTCTAACGTCTTCAGCAGTGAACTCCTCAGGTAATTTCAGTAATTTCCTAGCATGGTCAATTTGTTCGAAATTGATTCTATCTATTTGAAAGGTAGAAAAACTGTATAAAGGAAGAGGACCCACACAGCGAAACTTTAAGGAATCTTTATACCGAGTGTTTAGCTCGTTGAGAACTTTCTCAAATGCTTCCTCCTCATCCCTATCAAGAAGAAAAGCACAATTGAGTATCATGTTATCATTCATAAGTTCATGCTCTTTCCTATCCTCCACTTTGATCTTTTGAGATATGAACCCGGTTATTTCTTCCTGGAGCGCTTGTTTCTTTTGATCCATAACTTCCTTGATCAGACTCCCGATCTTAACTTTTTCTTGGAAGACATCCTTTGTTTTCTGTTTCTCCGCAATCTCTTCTTTAAAACGTCTGATTTTCTCATTTTCATTGACAACTTTTTTTACCTCACTATTAAAATCTTCCCAACTCACCGCTAAATCCAATTCAATTTTTTTCTTAAACTTTTCTAAACTCTCTTTAAATTCCTTGTAGCCTTTCTGTAAAACCTTCTTCACTTCTTCCTCATCACCAAGAAGAGTGCCGAATTTAATGGGGATGATGGCAAAATCTTTCATCACTTTTTCGATTATGGTTTGATGACGGACCAACTTTTTGGCTACTTCTTCCCGAGTGCCCCAATCAAATCGACTGTCTGGATAATGCCCCACCACTCCACGGATATCCCGGTAAGGAATGGAATAAACCCGACCCAATTTCTTATCCTTTATAGAACCTAATTTTCGGGGACTGTGGTTCTTTATAATCCCAAAAAAATACTTAGATTGTTTCATTTTATCCTCTCTTCTTTAAACTGGGCTTGTTTTGGAGAGAATTTATGGCTTCTTCAAAATGCCTTTCAGAAATCGAGAAATCTTTCATTTTTTGTTTATCCAATTTGCCTTTGTTTTTATGGATAAATTCCCTTATGGCTAAAAGAGAAGCACTCCTGGCTATAACTTGGATATCAGCACCTGTGAGCTTCTCTGTCTTTTGGGCTAAGTTCTTTAAAGTCACAGAATTATCTAAGGGTTTATTTTTCAAATGAATTTTGAAAATTTCCTCCCTGGCTTTTTTATCGGGATAAGGGAGTTCCAGGATATAATCAAATCTTCCTGAACGAAGAATGGCTGGATCGATGATGTCCACCCTGTTGGTGGCCGCCACAACTACCACTCCTTTCAATTCTTCGATCCCATCCAGCTCTGTGAGAAACTGACTGATCACTCTTTCTGTGACTCGATTGGATCCACCGGCTCCCCGATGGGGAACCAGAGAATCTATTTCATCAAAGAATAATATAGACGGAGAAGCTTGTTTGGCCTTTTTAAAGACTTCTCTCACTCCTCTTTCGCTTTCTCCGATAAATTTACTCATGAGTGAAGGTCCTGAAACAGAAATAAAATTCACTTCACTTTCATTGGCCAGAGCTTTGGCAATGAGGGTTTTCCCTGTTCCAGGGGGGCCATACAGGAGAATTCCTTTGGCTGGGTTGGTGTTGGCTTTTTCAAAAATTTCTCCGTATTTAAAAGGCCATTCCACAGCCTCCTTCAGCTTATTTTTTATGTTTTTCAACCCACCCACATCCTTCCATTTCATGTCCGGAACTTCCACAAAAACTTCCCTTATGGCCGAGGGCCCCACTTCTTTGAGAGCTTCCATGAAATTATCCATGGTAACTTTCAGCTCAGAAAGGGTTTCATACGGAATTTCCTCCATTTCAAAATCGACCTGGGGAAGGATCCCTCGTAAAGCGGTCATAGCGGCTTCTCGAGCCAACGCCTCCAAATCCGCCCCCACATATCCATGGGTTATGGAGGCCAATCTTTCCAGATCCACATCCTCGGCTAAGGGCATCCCTAAAGTATGGATTTGGTTGATTTCATAACGGGCATTTTTATCCGGAATGGGAATAGAGATTTCTCTGTCGAACCGACCCGGTCTCCTTAAAGCAGGATCCACGGCATTAGGTATATTGGTCGCAGCGATAACGATAATCTGTCCCCGGGACTCCAGTCCATCCATCAAGGATAAAAGTTGAGCCACCACTCTTCGTTCCACCTGTTTTTCAGCTCCCATTTCTTCTCTCTTAGGAGCTATAGCCTCGATTTCATCCAAAAATACTATGGAAGGAGCGTTGGACTTCGCTTCCTTGAATAAATTCCTTAATCTTCCTTCACTTTCCCCATAAAACTTTCCCATTATTTCCGGACCACTCACACTGGTGAAATGGGCATCCGTTTCGTTGGCCACTGCCCGAGCGATCAAAGTCTTCCCACAGCCCGGAGGACCGTGCAAAAAAACTCCTTTCGGCGGCTCAATCCCTAACTTTTCAAAGACTTGAGGATACTTTAAAGGCAGTTCAACCATTTCTCTAATCCTTTGGATCACCTTATCCAGTCCTCCCACATCCTCATAAGAGACTCTCAGTCCTTTCTTCCTCTCACTTACTTTTTCTTCTCTTATTTCCACGGATGTTTGGGGATTGATGATCACGGCTTTATCTTTAGGAATGGTATGAACTACCTTGAAATCATAAGAACGGGTCCCAAAAAGATTCGCTCTAACACGGTCGCCCACTACCAGGGGAACACCCTCCAGAAGACGGCCGATATACCGGGTATCTCTTCCTCCCCGCAAAAAGCTTGAAGTCATAGGAGTCAGGAATATCTTAGAGGCCGGATAATAATCCTTTTTTTGGACCTTTACTTTTTCATCCAACCCTATCTCTCCGTTCTCACGGATAATTCCATCAATTTGAACAATGCCCTTTCCTCTATCCTCCATAAAAGCAGGCATTACCTTGGCCACTGTTTTCTCTTTTCCTTCCAATTCAACGATGTCTCCTACAGAAACTTTGACCTTTTCCATATCCTTGGGTTCCAGCCGGGCTATACCTCTTCCTAGATCATTCCTTTTTGCTTCAGAGGCTTTCAGAGTTATCGATTTTTTTGTTTGGGTCATCATGACTCCTTCCTTCTCTCTTCTTCGAGAGAAAGCATCTCCGCCAACTGGATCCTTCCTGTCTTTGGAAATTTTTTCAGTTCAGTTTGAATTTCCTTCTTTTTGCAGCTTTATATCAAGGATCCCGTTCTTATAAGACGAACTTCCTTCTTCTTCCTTGACTTTATGAGGAAGCAGGACTTCTTTGGAATACCTTCTTTTCCCGGATTTAGCAGATATTTTAAGGATGTCCCCTTGGACTTGTATTTGAATGTCCCTTTTATAAACACCCGGGAGCTCAGCAATCACCTGAATATGGTCTTTTTCATCAAAAACATCCACCACTGGTTCCCTCTCTTCCTCTACCACTGGTCCTTTATCTGTTTGTTTGATATTTCCAAAAGTTTCCACGTGAGGTTTTCCCCCAGCCATGGTGCGTATGTTAACTCCATACACTCCCTTTACATCCTTACCGACTTTGATTTTCCCTTCTTTCTTTACTTCTCCGGATTCATCTGACAATTTGGATGCTATATCCACGAGGTCATTGATCCCTTTAAAAAGTCCGCTAAATGTTAACTTCCCTACCCCAAAATCAACCTCAACTTTTTCTTTCTCTTCCTTTTCTTTCTTTTTATCGTCCTTCTCGTTCATAAGCTTTCACCTCCTTTATATCTGAATGAAATTTTTATCTTTTCTATCTCCCTCCCAAAGCTTTTCTCTTATAAAATTGCTTCTTTGGGTAGGAGACTTCCCCCAAGCTTTGGCCCATTCCACAGCCATTATTTTCTTTGCTAAAGAATGGATGGGAATACTTCGGGGTCTATTTTCTCTCTCTTCTTCCTCTAAATGAGGTGTATACTCCCTCCCTCTCTGGTCGGATCTACTTCTTTTTTCTGATTGACTCTCATCTATGTGAATTGTTTTCATTTTCCACATGTACATTTCAAGTATCCTTGAATCCTGGTCAAAAAAGATTCAGTAATTCCATTCCTTTTTTTGGACATTCCTCTTCTTCCCTTCCTGTTTTTGTTTCTTCTTGGTGTTGTTTGTGGGGCTGTTGTCGGTTTTCACCACTTCTTCAATTCCTTCTATTCCTACCCGAGCCCCTTCTTTCTGCAGCTCGTACATACGAAACTTGGATTTTTTCCATGAATCAGCAATCGATTTGACCCTTCGACCTAAGGTAGAACCGTATTTTTCCAGCCTTTCTTTCTCTCGGGAAAGTATGTACATTTCCAGATGTTCATGATCTTTGGGTTTGGGTTTGGAACTCAAACGAGCCTTTTGATTTTTCGGGGGAATGCTTTTTTTCACTCCTCTGGACTTAAAATCCTTTTCCTTTTCCCAGGGAGCAAAAATGTTTTCTTCTTCCTCTTTTTTCATTTTATCACCTCTTTTTAATGTTGGTATTAACCTACTTTCATTTTATTTATGGGGGGATTTTGTCCTTTTTTGTCTCCACAGTAATGATCGATCAAGTCCTTTAATGTATTTTTTACCTTATCTTGTTGACTTTTGGACCCAATGCGGGAAGTGGCTGAAGTTAAAATCTCCAAAGATGTTTCTCTGAATACCGGGTCATCCTTGTCCACTTTGGCATTTCTTACCTTTAATGTTTTGACTATCATTATGGCGCTGCGGATTGTCGGAGAATATTCGCACACCCCCGCTTTCCTTAATCCCCTTAAAATACCAACGATCTTAGAGCAATCTTTGCGGGAAAGGCCGCTTTTTGCTTTTATAATAGCTATTTCGGTTTCTCTTTTGAAATGATCAAGATCCATGGTCACCATTCGGTCGCGAAGGGCATCCTGACTTCGGTATACTCCGGCATACTCTTCAGGATTGGAAGTAAAAATAGCTGTGAATTCGGGATGGACTTTCAAATATCCCTCTTTGTTCAAGGGAGAGGTCAAGTCCAGCATTTTTTCTTGGAGGACCGAAAGAAGGGTGTTATTCGCTTCGGGTCTGGACCGGGTGAATTCATCATAGATGAGGGTAAACCCATGTTTGCAGGCAACGGTCAAACGGTTATCCACCCAATGCCTGTTCATATCTTCTTCAGCTTTTAAAACGGAATGGATGAAATTATCCACCTCTCTTCTGACTCTGTAACCGTATTCGCCACCGATCAAATCAGACGATGAATGCTCCTCATCACCATGAATCATCACCAGGGGACGCCCTATTTTAGAAGCCACATGCATAGCCATGGTGGTCTTTCCTGTTCCTGAAACTCCTCTAAAATGAACGGGAAAACCAGCATTTATGTATCCAAGGGCCCTTTCTGTGACTCGTTTGACCTCTGGAGTTTCCACAAAATTGGCTAACGGTTTTGCTTCAAGAACCGTGATCTCTTCTTGTGAAGACATTTATTTTCCTCCTCTTAAAAACATAAATATTTCTTTCTCCCTTTTTTGATGAAGGCACTTCTTAAGCAACTAAGAAAACTCATTTAATCCAATTTGGAAACCAAATCCTTCCATGCGGCAGCCCCTCGTTTCCGTTCTCTTCTAAATTCCTTGATCAAACTCTGAACTTCTTTTCTGAATCCATCCACTTTCTGGGCCCTTTGGCTGTTATCCTTTCTCATTTCGGTTAGTTCTTTTTCGCGGTAATTTCTCAAAAAGTCTTGAGTGAAATCTTTGATCTCTTCCACACTCTCTCTTTGTCTCTTTTTCTCCTCCTTGATTTTATCCATCCTTTCTCTTTTTGTCCGGATTCTTTGTTTATTCCAATCAGATCTTTTCCGGTAGCTATCCTGATCTAATTGCCGTTGGTAATTCCTTCTCTTTTCGTTCATCTCAGAGATCTTTCCACCCAAATTTTTGAGTTCTTCTCCCCAACTACCCATGAATTCCTCCTTTTTGGCTCTCCTTCAAAATGTCCATCTTCAACTCTTTTTTCACTTGATAAAATATTTGTTCTCTTCCTTTTTTATAACTCCTTCGTCCATTAACTTCTTCACATCCTGGGTAAGGCTTACAAAGGCCACTCCCATGATGTAGCCCATTTCAGCAAGAGTGATCCCTCCAGGATTATCTTGAATTAGGGAGAGAATCTTCTTCTGTTTCTCAGAACGGCCTGATTTTGTTTCTTTTGTCTCTGTTGTTTTTTCAGTTTTTTCCTTTTTTGTTTTGGGATGGGAACTTTTCTTTGTTGGAGACTTCAATTCACTCCAGGCTTGGGCCGCCTCTTTGTGGAGACTCCTGTATTGTCCAATCAAATTGTTTATTTCTTTTTTAAGCTTCTCCACTTCCTGGGCTCTTCTTTTATGTTCCTGTTTGATAGTCTTTAGATCTCCTTCCTTATACTTCTTCAATCCTC
>JAGXKI010000040.1 GCA_018335295.1 bacterium
AGGAGAGAGAAAATATTCAATATTTCAGTTCCTAAATTTAATATCAAGGAAATGGAAGTCTCTGATTACGACCTTTTGAACACAGAAGCGGAACTGGATGTAGGGGTTAAAAAGGGCCGGGAAATTATGGAGGAGTTGATGGAGCTGGGGCGGTTATGGAAAGCCGTGGAACTTCTCTCTCATGAGATCGAAACCACCCGCCGCCGGGTCAATGCTCTAGAACACATCCTCATTCCCAATCTCAAAGAGACCATAAGTTACATCGCCGGGCGTTTGGAAGAGATGGAGCGTTCCTATCAAGTCCAACTCATGCGGATCAAAGAGATCGTCCGCAGCCATTAACCTGAAGTATTTATTCATAAAGAAAATATTTTTGGCGGAGGTTTTGAAATTCTTTTTCCTCCTTTTTAATTTCCTTAAGGAATTTGTTGAACGTGATGGTGCCTTTGATATATTCGGATAAACGATTGCTTCCGAACAGGAGGTTGAGGTTTTTCTCATGAAGCCTGATCTTTTGGGGATGGTTTTCTTTGAGTGTTTTGATAAGGTGAAGTGTGAAATGCAGGGAGCGGAATTTTTCTTTTTCTCTGATGTGAACCCGGATTCCCCGGCAGGTTCTGTTTTCATAAGGGGGATGGAGTGTTTTCCCAGGAAGAGAACGGGGAGTGTAGTTTAAAGGAGTCAGCTGGATTCCATATTTCTTTCCTCCATCCAGTTTCTCCATGACTTTATTTGGATTGAGCCAGGGGGCCCCGAACTGAAGGAAAGGATGAGAGGTTCCTAACCCCTGGTTGAGGGTCAACCCTCCCAGGAGACCGGTTCCCGGATAAATGAGGGCTGTATCCGGAGTCGGGATGTTGGGGGAAGTGGGGATCCAGGGAAGGCCGGTGTCCTCCCAGAAATACTCTCTTTTCCAGTTTTCCATGGGGATTACATGGAGAGCGAGCGACTCCGGCACCCAGCCTTCTCCTTTCATCATTTGAGCCAGCTCCCCACAGGTCAGTCCATATCTTATAGGAATGGGACAGGCTCCAATAAACGACCGGTATTCGGGATGGAGAAGAGGACCTTCCACCAGAGTCCCTCCGGCTGGGTTGGGGCGGTCTAATACATACACCGGTTTTTGAGCTTCTGCTGCCGCTTCCAGGGTATATTTGAGAGTGGTGATATAGGTATAAAAGCGAGTGCCCACATCCTGGATGTCGTAAACCAGAGCATCCACGGTTTCCATCTGTTGGGGGGTGGGTTTTTTGGTTTCCCCGTAAAGACTGTACACAGGGATTTCTTGAATCCGGCTGTTTTTAATCCTTTCCCCTGCCTCTTGGAGTCCCCGGAATCCGTGTTCCGGGGAAAAGACGGCTGCTACAGGGAGGTCCTTTTCCAGAAGAGCCTGGAGGAGAGAAGGGCCCTGGGGGAGTGAAGAGGTGTGGTTTACGACCAATCCCAGGCGGGCTTTTTTAAGAGAATCCGGAAATTCATTCACGAACCGTTCATTGCCCAGGATGACTCTGTTTTGGGATAAAGAAAAGTTTCCCTGAAGAAGGAGACAGAGAAAACTCATTGAAGCGAGAATCAGGAATGGTTTGGGGTTCCTTTTTCTCTGGAGAAAGGTTCTTCTCATTAGCTGTACTGGTGTTTGCTGTCCAGGATGTCTTTTTCCTGCCACTCTTTGACCCAGTCTTGGACCCGAAAAATCTTTCTCTTTCCCTCCTTGGTGGAGCAGATGACCCGCTTGAGTCCGGCGTTGATGATCATTTTTTTACAGGTGAAGCAGGGAAAAGCATTGATGGGCGTTCCTTCACCGTAGACTTCGCCGTAAATGTACAAATCTCCTCCCAGAAGACTGACTCCGGCCCGGGCGGCATTGATGATGGCATTTTGTTCGGCATGGACACTGCGGCACAGCTCGTAGCGCTGTCCATGGGGAATGCCTAATTTATCCCGGAGGCAGAATCCGTGTTCAAAACTGTCTTTTGTTTTCCGGGGAGCTCCTACGTATCCGGTGGATATGATCTGGTCGTCTTTAACGATGACCGCTCCGATGGACCGGCGGAAGCAGGTGCTGCGGCGGGCCACTTCTTTGGCGATTCCCATCAGGTATTGGTCTTTAGTAAGGCGTTTCTGGCTCATAGGAATTTCTCCAGTTTGTGGTACAAATCTTCCAGGGAACCGTCGTTGATGATGAGGTGGTCGGCCCTTTTTATGCATTCCTGGAGCCGCTGAGCTCTTTTTTGGGGACCCATCTCCTGTTTTTCTTTTTGAAGAAATTCCTGGAAGGATGAAGCGGATTCATCCCGTCCTCTGTTCTGCACTCTTTTATACCTCACGTAAGGAGGAGCGTCAACAGCCAGGAGGGTAAAATTCTTCTGCTTTTTTAGATATTTCACTTCCTGGGGATTGCGGATGCTGTCAATCACAGATTTTCCCTGGACTTTCTCCATAATTTTCCGGGCCAGGATATCTGGTCCGTATTTTTCTCGCAGAGAATTTCCTTTTCGAATCAGGTTGTTCCGGGTTACCGGTTTGCCGTTTTTTCGCAGTTCATCCCGGATCAAATCCGAGAGAGAGTAATAGGTGAAGCCATTTTTTATAAAAAAGGCTGCGGCTTCTCCCTTCCCTGATCCGTTGGTCCCGGTTAGCCCGATCAGGGGCGGTTCTTTTGGAGGCATTTATCCAGCTAAATCATCATCGTCTTCAGATTTTTCTTCTTTCTTTTTCTTTCGTTTTTTTCCAAAGACGATAGCGATGAGAATACCCAGTCCGTAAAGGCCCAACATGGGAAAGGCAATGATGCTTTGAGTGATCATATCCGGGGTCGGGGTGATGATGGCGGCAATGATAAACACTACCAAGACAGCATATTTGAAATTTTTGATCATCCACCGGGACGTGATGAGCCCCAGACGGGAAAGGAAGAAAACCAGAGTGGGGAGTTCAAAAACCAAAGCAATACCCAGAAGGACCCGGATAGCCAGGCTGAAGTAGGCGTCCACTGTGATGATGGGTTCGAAATCGGCTCCCATCCCCAGGAAGAACCGGCAGGCCCAGGGAAAGACCACAAAGTAACCGAATACTCCCCCCAAAATAAAAAAAAAGGAAGTGAACAGAACAAAGGGAACCACATATTTCCTTTCCTTGCTGAAGAGACCTGGACTCACAAAGTACCATAATTGAAGAAATACGAAAGGGGAGGTAAAAAAGATAGCTGCCAGGAAGGAGACTTTGATGTACAGCATGAACGGAGCCGTCAGGGAAGTGAAGGTAAGCTTGGTACCTTCAGGGAGGTATTGGGTGACCGGAAGGGAAAGGATGCGGTAGAGATCTTTACTGAAAAACCAGGCTGGAATCACTCCTACCACGATGGCTAAAATGGAGTAGAACAGCCTTTTCCGGAGATCCTGAAGGTGTTCGAGGAAGGTCATCTCATCAGGAGTCTTTCTTTCCTTCCTCATTCTCCTCGGTTTCCTTTTCAATATCTTCTTTTATGTCTTTGAATTCCTGGGATTGGACTTCCTGTTCGAATTTTTCCTTCACTTCATCGGAAGTTTTCCTGAATTCGCGAAGGGCTTTCCCGATAGACTTTCCTACTTCAGGAAGTTTTTTAGGCCCGAAAATGAGAAGGGCGATGGCCATGATGATGATAAGTTCCGGAAAACCTATATTTCCAAACATTTTTCGCAAACACCTTTATTTCAAAAATCAAGATATCAATGCCAATATATCTGTTCCATGGGGAGAAGTCAACCGATTCGCGTTGATTGCGTTACTCGAGTTACTTGCGTTTTAAAATTGTTTAAAATTGGGTCAGACCGAATATAAGTTACTGATAATAAGTTAAATATAGAATGAGACAGTCCAGCAATTCAACAATGAATATCTTTGAACTTTGACTTTTTACTTTTGAATTAACTTAACCTGGATCTCAACCTTCACCTATATCCTTCTTAACCTGAAGGAACTTTGCAAATCTTTACAACAATCTGAGGCTCTGGTAATATGAAGTCTTCTGTGATTATGAAAAAAAGAATAATCCTAGTTGTTCTGGTTCTTTTTTCCTGTCTCCTGGTCCATTCCTGTGTGCCTTCCCGGGGCGAGGATGTTTGGGAGCACTCATTTGAAAAAGTCTCTAATCTGGTTTCTCTGGTGGAGGATCATTATTACCAAGAGGTGGACAAGAAGAAACTGGCTAATTCATCGATAAAAGGGATCCTCGCCACTCTAGACCCGCATTCTCATTTTTTAGATCTCAAGAATTTGGCTCGACTGAGAGAAGAGTATAAGGGAAAATATCATGGTTTAGGGATTATGATCCAGAAGCAGGAAGAGCGGTTGGTAGTGATATCCCCGATTGAAGGAACTCCGGCTTCCCGAAAAGGAATCCAGGCTGGAGATGTGATTTCTCACATCAATGGAGAAAGCACCAAGCCCATTACCAGCCATCAAGCCATGATGAAACTGAGGGGTCCTGAAGGGACCAAGGTCAACATCACCATTGTGAGGGAAGGATTGGAAGAACCTCGGGAAATGACCATCAAACGGGAGGAGATTCCTCTTCACAGTGTGCCTTACTCTTTTATGCTGAAAGAAGATGTGGGATACATTTTTATCCGTAATTTTGCCAAAACCACCACCCAAGAATTTGAAGACAAGATGAGCCAATTGAAAGAAAAAGGAATGGAGAAGCTCATCCTTGACATGAGGGGAAACGGAGGAGGCACTTTTGCTCAATCCGTAGAGCTGGCGGATGAGTTTCTACCTAAGGGAGCTCTGGTGGTTTCCATTAAAGGGAGAAACAAAAAGTATGACCAGGAGTTCAAAGCCCACCGCAATGATCAGTATGAAAATCTTCCCTTGATTATTTTGATCAACCATGGGACAGCCAGTGCTCCGGAGATTGTGAGCGGAGCCATCAAGGACCATGACCGAGGCTTGATCGTGGGGGATGATTCCTGGGGGAAGGGGTTGGTTCAGACTGTTTTTCCGGTTGGTTCGGATGCAGCTGTGGCCCTCACTACCGCCAAATACTATACACCCAGTGGGAGGTCCATCCAAAGGGACTATACCCACATCGAAGATTATTTCTACAGTGAAAAGGTGCCTGAGGAAGAAAGGGAGGTCAGTTACACCAAAAGCGGGCGCCAGGTGTTGGGACAAGGAGGAATTTCTCCAGATTATAAGGTGGAAATGTCCTACAAGCGGCTTGCCGCCAAGCTCCTTCTTAAGGGAGTCTATTTTTCCTATGCACAGAAGTTTGCCCAAAAGCAGACTCCTTTGGCTCAAAAATTGGCCTTTTCCACAGAGAAATCCACTCAAGAAAATCGTCCCCAGGATCAAAGAATCGTCGATAAGAATTTTCGAGTGGGGTCTCAAGTATTGAGCGATTTCAAGTCCTATCTTAAAAAAGAAGATATTTCTTTCAAGGAAGAAGCGTTTTCCCAGGCCCAAAAGCAAATCAAAAGGGAACTGGAAAAGGAGATATACTCAGCCCTCTGGGGGATGGAAGAAGGAATCAAAGTCTACCGGAAGAGTGACCCTGTGGTGCTGAAAGCCTTAGAAATATTCCCTCAAGCGGTGAGCGTGATCGAAAATCAACCTTAGAAGGATCCCAACCTCATCTCATTTTTAATTCTATTTGACCTTTCAGGCGAGCCGATCTGGCCGCATCTTTTCCCAGCTGAACCCCCTGTGCCTCGCCCCGACCCAACCTAACTCCCTACAGCCAGCTCCGCATGTGAATAATTCAGGCAAAATGGTTATTTTCGCCCAAATAGAGGATAATTGAGCGAGGGAATTTTTATCGTGAAGAACATTAAAATTTTTCTTGAGTAGAGAGAATAATTCTGTTATGAAAGATTTGTGGAAAGGGGAGAAGGAGGTTGGTTAGGGATAGAAAGGAGGAAGGATGAACATTGCTTTAGCCTCTGACCATGCCGGTTATGAACTCAAAAAAGATATTTTAGCCCATCTTAACCGCAAAAAAATTCCCTGTAAGGATTTCGGGTGCGGGCCAGGAGTGAAGGTGGATTATGTGGATTATGCTCACGCGGCAGCTAAAGAAGTTGTGGCCGGGAATTTTGACCGGGCCATCCTGATTTGTGCCACGGGATTGGGGATGGCCATCGCAGCCAACAAACACCCGGGAATCCGAGCCACCCCCTGTTATAATGAGTATGTCACTGAGATGAGCCGAAAGCACAATCACTCCAATTGTTTGACTTTAGGGGGGAGAGTGATTTCTTCTCCTCAAGCCCTGGCTTTGGTGGATATCTGGCTGGAAACTCCTTTTGAAAGGGGCCGGCATCAGAGGAGGATTGATAAAATCAAACAGATTGAGAAAAAACATTTTAAATCACCAAGATAAAAGGAAAGAAAATGGCAAACTTCGAACAAAAAATCCAGGATTTATCTCAAAAAATCCAGCAGAATAACCGTTGGAGACAGGGAGAATGTGTCAATCTGATCCCTTCTGAAATGACCCCCTCTTTGCTGGTAAAAATGTGTGAGATATCGGATCCTTCGGGCCGGTATGCCGAACACCGGACCATGAAGGGAGAAGAGGTCTATTTTTATCAAGGCACTCACTTTATTAAGGAAATTGAGGAAGAAGTGAGGAGCGAGCTGGCCCGGTATTTTGGGTGTACCGAGGTAGAAGTCAGGCCCATAAGCGGACAGATGTCCAATGAAGTGATGTTCAAAGCGATGATTCGATTTTTAAACCGGGGACGTCCCGAAGGCACTCCCCGGAGAAAAATGAATCTGGTGATGAATAACAATTTAACTCAGGGAGGTCACCTCAGCTCTCAGCCCATGGGAGCTCTGTTCAACTATGTCCGTGAAAACCCGGAAACAGGGAAAGAGAATGTCCTGAACCTTCCTGTGCTGGAGGAAAATCCATACAAGCCGGATCCAGAGAGGCTGAAGGAAGTCCTGGAGAAAAACCGTCCCGAACTGATTGTTTTTGGGAAGAGTTTGTTTATTTACCCCGAACCCATTCAATTGGTGGCAGATTTAGTGAAAGACTGGGAACACCGGCCTGTCCTTATGTATGATATGGCTCATGTTCTGGGATTGTATGGAGCCTTCCAATCCTCCTTGGATGAAGGAGCTGATGTGGTCACAGGAAGCACCCATAAGACCTTTTTCGGTCCCCAGAGGGGAGTGATTGCGGGGAATTTTCCCAAGGGAAGCCCTCTTCGAAAGCTTTGGATCGATGTCAAAGGCAGAGCTTTTCCTGGAGCCACCAGCAACCATCATCTGGGGACTTTACTGGCCCTCCTGATGGCGACCTATGAAATGAATCACTACAAAGAAGATTACCAGAAACAGGTCCGCAAGAATGCCAAGGCTTTTGCCCGCTCCCTCAACCAGAAGGGAATTCCCGTGGAAGGGGATGAGGCCGATGGGTTCACAGAAACCCATCAGGTGATTATCCGCATCAATCAATTCGGGAATGGAAGAGAAGTGGCCCGGCGTCTTGAGGACAACAACATTATTATCAATTATCAGGCTCTTCCCGACGATGCCACTTTCATGCAGCCCAGTGGGATTCGAATGGGGGTCCAGGAGATGACCCGGTTCGGGATGAAGGAATCCGATTTTGACCAATTATCCGGGTTGATCAGGGATGTGATTGTCCAGAAAAAGGATGTCCGAGACCGAGTGAAAAAGTTTCGCCGGAGTTTTCTCAAAATGGATTACTGCCTTCCTCTTGAAGAAGCGGTTCCCTTGGCTTCCAGGATATTTCAAAGCATTTTCCCTTACCCAGAAATGGTGGATTTGTTTACACTTAAATGAGCAGCGGCCCTTTTTATGAATTGATTCGACTGGATTCCGGGTCAAGCCCGGAATGACAAACCCCAGAAACGAAAAAAAACGAAAGGGACTAAAGAAACTCAAGAAACGAAATAAACTCAAGAAACCAAATAAACTGAAGAAACCATATAAAGGGATTATTCAGAGAGTTGACGGAGGGATAAACCTTCTGTCAGAATAATTTAAAAGAAATCGGAGAAAGGAAATGAAAGTTTTGATCGTGGGCTCAGGTGGAAGGGAGCATGCCCTGGCCTGGAAAATTTCTCAAAGCACTAAGGTTAAAAAACTTTACTGTGCTCCGGGCAACGGAGGAATCGGTGAGATTGCTGAGAATGTTTCCCTCAAAGACTCAGATATTCAGGGTCTTCGAGATTTTGCTTCCAAAGAAAAGATAGATTTGACTGTGGTGGGGCCTGAAGTCCCCTTGACCCACGGAATCGTGGATGAGTTTGAAAAAAAAGGCCTGAAGATTTTTGGACCCCATAAAAGTGCAGCCCAGTTGGAGGGGAGCAAAGTTTTTGCCAAAAATTTTATGCAGAGACATAAGATTCCTACACCTGGGTTTAAGATAGCCGATTCTCCCCAGCAGGGTTACGATATATTAAATTCAGGTGAGTTTTCTTTTCCTTTGGTGGTGAAAGCCGACGGGCTGGCATCAGGGAAAGGAGCTCTGGTGTGTCGAAATTTAAACAAAGCTCAGGAAGCGGTCCATTCCCTGATGGAAGAGAGGAAATTCGGAAAAGCCGGAAAGAGAGTGGTGATCGAAGAATTTCTGAGAGGGAAAGAAGCTTCCTTTATGGTGATTTCAGATGGAGTTAAAGTGATTCCTATGGTCACTACCATGGACCATAAAGCGGCTTTTGATGGAGATAAAGGTCCCAATACAGGAGGAATGGGAGCTATATCCCCTTCCCCTTTTATCGACCAGGAGATGTACAATCAGATTATAAAATCCATCATCTTTCCTACGGTCACCCGGATGCTGGAGGAAGGCCGGAAATACAAAGGGGTTCTTTATGCAGGATTGATGCTGACAGAGGAGGGACCTAAAGTCCTGGAATACAACTGCCGGTTTGGAGATCCCGAGACCCAGCCTCAGGTATTGAGGATGGAAAGTGATTTAGTGGATGTTCTGGCGGGGGCGGTGGATGAGAAGGTTCTGGAATCAGAGATGGAATGGAATCATCAAGCCTCTGGCTGTGTGGTGGTGGCTTCGGGAGGATATCCCATCAAGTACGAGAAAGGAAAGGAAATCAAGGGGTTGGATAAAGTGACCCAGGATTCGGGAGTAGTGGTTTTTCATGCGGGAACCCGAAAAGAGGGACAAAAATTATTAACCGATGGAGGAAGAGTGCTGGGAGTGGGTGCCTCGGAGAAATCTTTAAAAGAGACCATGAATAAAATTTACAGGGCTTTATCCCATATAGACTTTGAAGCTATGCATTTCCGAAGGGATATTGGAGCCGCAAGGGAGGAAGGATGAGAGTTGTCCTTTTATTAGGGAGTGAATCGGATTTTGAAGTGGTGAAGGGAGCACTGGAGACCTTGAAAGAATTCGAGGTGTCCTATGCTCTGGAAGTCACTTCAGCTCACCGCTCACCGGAGAGGACGGTGGAACTGGTTTCCAAATTCGAGGAAGAGGGAGCCGAGGTTTTCATTGCTGTGGCCGGGAAATCCGCTCATCTGGCCGGAGTTGTGGCCGCCCATACACTCCGTCCGGTGATCGGAGTTCCGGTGGGAAGTGCCCCTCTCAACGGTATGGATGCCCTTTTTTCCACCGTCAATATGCCCAAAGGCGTACCTGTGGCTTGCATGGGTTTGGGAAAGTCAGGAGCGGTCAACGCCGCCCTGCTGGCTGTCCAGATGCTGGGTTTGAAGGACTCCACTCTCAAGTCCAGGCTGGAAGAATACAAGAAAGATAAAGCCCAACAGGTTGAACAGAGTTCGAGGAGGGTCAAGGAGAAATTATGAATTCCTTTTCCATCCAGAGTTTTGGCTGCCGGGTGAACCAGGCAGAAGCCTTCAGGTGGTCCGATGTATTCCAAAAGCAGGGATTGACGCATACAAAGGATGTGAACCAGAGTGACCTGGTGGTGGTGAACACCTGCACCCTGACTCACCGGGCCGACCGGGATGTCCGGAGTTTTATCCGGAAAGTTTCCCGCGAGAACCCCCAAGCTAAAATTCTGGTCACCGGTTGTTACGCCCAAAGGAAAAAAGAGACCCTAAAGAGAAACCCCCGGGTCTGGGAAGTTTTATCCAACCAGGAAAAAGAAAATCTTGCGGAAAAAGTCCTCTTTGAAGCCCATTCTTACCCTTCGGGTTCCTTTTATCCTTATCGGTCCCGAGCCCTGGTTAAAATCCAGGATGGGTGTGATTTCCGGTGCACTTTTTGTATCATCCCTTCGGTGAGAGGAAAAAGCGTCAGTGGGGGAAAGGAACGGATACTGAGTCAAATCAAAGAATATGTCCGGCAGGGATTCCGGGAGGTGGTGCTCACGGGTGTGCATATCTGTCTTTACGGGCTGGATTCAGAGCCTCAGAGTTCACTCATGGAGCTGCTCGAGGAAATCGAGGCGGTTGACGGACTGGGATGGATCCGGTTGAGTTCCCTGGACCCCCGGTTTCTGAATCCTTCTTTACTGGATCACATTACCTCCAGTCAAATAATCTGCCCTCACTTTCATCTCTCTTTGCAGAACGGGTCAGATCAGATACTCAAGTGGATGGGACGGAATATCAAGGTTTCCCGCTACCAGGAAGTACTCCACCGGTTGTTCCAGAGTTCTCCCCGGGCTTCCTTAGGGGCGGACATCATGGTGGGGTTTCCGGGAGAAACAGAGGATGATTTTGAAAAGACCCGGCTTTTTTTACAGCAATCCCCTTTATCCTACTTTCATGTTTTTCCTTATTCCCCACGCCCCTGGACCAAAGCTTCATCCTGGGATTATGTCGAGGATAAACTCAAGACAGAAAGAGCCAGGAAGTTAAGAGCTCTTTCCCGAAAGAAGCGGGATCATTTCTATAAGAAATTTTTGGGAGAAACACTTCCGGCTGTGGTTATCAAAAAGGGAAAAGGGGGAGCTCAACTTTTAACCCCCAACTACCTCCGTGTGAACGTGCCCTGGTGTCCGGCTGAAGAAAAGGAAGAGGTAAAGGTGAAAATCAACCGTACAGAAAACGGCCGGGTCCAAGGGCAGGTTGTGGATTGACTGCAGGCATGGCTTGGGTTCGAAAATGAGAGTGCCTCTGTCCTTCTATTCACGGTCGGCTTTAGAAGTGGCTCCAGAGTTGATCGGAGCTTTTTTGGTTCACCATTCTAGAGAAGGCATTACCTCAGGACGGATTGTGGAGGCAGAAGCTTACCGGGGAGAAGATGACCCGGCTTCGTTTGCTTGGAGAGGAAGAACCCCCAAAAGCGAGAGGCTTTACGGGCCTCCGGGAAAAGCTTTCATCTATTTAAATTACGGAATCCACTGGCTTCTCAATGTAGTTACAGAGACAGAGGATTTCCCCGGAGCTGTGTTGATCCGGGCTGTAGAACCAGGGGAAGGGATTTCTCTTATGGAACAAAGGAGAAAAACCAGGGAGAGGAAAAACCTTTGTTCGGGGCCTGCCAAAACCTGTGAGGCTTTTGGTCTTGATGGGACTTTCAATGGGGTCCCTCTTCATTCTCTTCGTTCCTCTTTGTTTATTGAAAAAAACTATCCCCATCAAGAAGAATTGGTATGGAGACCCCGGGTAGGGATCCGGGAAGGAAAAGACCGGTTGTGGAGAGTCTATATCAAGAATAACCGGTATATTTCGTGCCGATGAAAAGAATTGTCCGTTTGGCTACAGAAGTTTCTCAAAAAATCGCTGCGGGGGAAGTGATTGAGAGGGCCTTTTCTGTAGTCAAGGAATTGGTGGAAAATTCTCTGGATGCTCAGGCCGCCGAAATAAAGGTTAAACTCCTTCAGGGAGGAAAAAAGCTCATCCAGGTCACCGATGATGGTTACGGAATGAGCCGGGAAGATGCTCTTTTGTGTTTTGAAAGACATTCCACCAGCAAAATCTCTGGAGAAGGGGATCTGAACCGAATTTCCACGCTGGGGTTCAGGGGAGAAGCTCTGCCCAGTATTTCAGCCGTTTCCCATGTGAAGGTCAAGACCTCGGAATCCAAAGAAAAGAAAGGAACTCAGGTGGAAAGAAAGGGAGAAGAGCTGTTGGATGTTTCTGATACTGCCTATCCCCAGGGCTCCTCGGTGGAAGTGAGGGATTTATTTTTCAACATCCCTGCCCGAAGGAAATTCCTGCGTACGGATAAGTCAGAACTTTCCCAGATTGTGAAATATTTATCCACGGTAGCCCTGGCCTACCCAGAAGTAAGCTTTTCCCTGCATCACGGGAAACGAGAAGTCTTCCATTATCCTTCTGTCCAAAGCATCAAAGAAAGGATTTATCAAATCTACGGGAAGAATCTTCTCAAAAAACTTATAGAAATCAATTATGAGGAGGAGCCCCGGAAGCTCTATGGGTTTATCTCCCGTCCGCCGGAAGGCCGGAAGGACCGGAGCCATCAGATGTTTTTTATCAATCAACGTCCGGTCAAAGACAGGATCCTTCAGGGAGCTTTAAATCAAGCGTATAAAAGGTTTCTCGAAAAGAACTATTTTGCCGAAGCCTTTCTTTTCCTTTCTCTTCCCTCTAGTGAAGTGGATATCAATGTCCATCCAGCCAAGGCTGAAGTGAGGTTTAAAGATTCCCGTTCTCTTTTTCGGTTTATCTACAGATGTCTGGACCAGGCTCTCCTTAAAGAAATGGGGATGAAGGAGGTCTATGTGGCTTCTTCTGATGAGGAAGTTCCGGGGGAGGTGAAAGAAGGAACCCAGTTCCCTGTTTTTCAACGGAGTGAAAAAGAGGGAGAAGAAGAGGAGAGAGTTGTTCCTTCTTCAGAGAAGGAGCCGCCGCATCCCTTTGTGTTAGGGCAGTTCCTGGATTCCTATATTGTGGCCTCTGATGAGGAAGGACTCCTCATCGTGGACCAGCATAACGCCCATGAACGGGTTCTGTATGAAAAGTATCAACAGATTGACAGGGAAAGGAAGTGGCCCCGGAAATTGGCCCTGCTCCCCGCTCTCTTAGAGCTTACCCCGGCCCAGCAAATCAGCTTTGAAGAGAACAAGCCTTTACTGGAACGAACCGGCTTTGGTGTGGAGACCATGGGAGGACGCAGCTACGCTCTTAAGGAATTTCCGGATATATTCAGTGCCGGAGAAGCCAAGGAGGTGTTTCTTTCTCTATTAGAAGAGGTCAAGGAGGAAAAATTCGAACAGAAAAAAGAAGCCTTGATCGCGACTCTAGCCTGCAAGACGGCTGTGAAAGTCGGGGAGAAGCTTTCTTTCAAGAAGATGACTTATTTAGTAGAAGAGCTTTTTAAAACCTCCAATCCCTCTCTTTGCCCTCATGGGAGACCGGTGATTGTAAGGATCAGTCGGAAAGAGATAGAAAAGGGGTTGAGAAGGGATTGAAATTGACATAAAAAGGGCCTTCTGCTAACATGTCCCAGCTCAAGATAATCCGAATTTCCGGGGTGATCCAGAGGAGTGATGTATCATAAGACTGGACGGGGAGTAGCGCAGCTTGGTAAGCGCGCCTGCCTTGGGAGCAGGAGGTCACCGGTTCAAATCCGGTCTCCCCGACCAAAAAGATATGTGGCCTTGAGTGAATTTTGGGAAATCTTATAAGAAAGGGGGGTCGGACCAGAAATGGTCCGACCCCCTTTCTTTCTAAGGATTGAAATAGGTTCAGGTTGATGATACATTTTAATAGATTGTGTTGGGTGCGCCTGTAGCTCAGTCGGATAGAGCAGCTGCCTTCTAAGCAGCCGGTTGGGGGTTCGAGTCCCTCCAGGCGCGCCATAAAATTCACACCGTTGAGGAGGGAGCCCCTCATCGCTAAAGGGGATGATTTCACGGTTAAAATCATCTTTAAAATCCTCCACCCTGGTGATTGACCAGTCCCAATTCCTCTGCGATGATTGAAAAGAATTTACAATAAGAGAAAAAATGAATGGAGAGAACGTCCTTGTTGATGGAAGCTTATGACAAAATCGGTTTGACAAATATTGTCAATATGAGTATAGTCTTAGATTTAAACAAAAGAGAATAAGATGGGATCTAACCTCGGCGATATTCTTTTAAAAGAAAAACTCCTCGATTCCAAGCAGTTGGAGTCTGCTAAAGAATTCAAAAAAAAGAATGAGGTTTCATTAGGCTCAGCTATTATAAATCTGGGCTATATCAGTGAAGAGGAAATGGCCCAAGCTTTGAGCCATCAACTCGGTTATCCTTATATCAACCTGGATCAGTTTGAAGTTTACCCTGATGCCGTGGAGCTCCTTCCTGTGGAGATTGCCAAAAAATACCTGGTGATGCCCATTCACCGCATCCGGTCCTTTTTAACCCTGGCTATGGTAGACCCTACCAATCTGGAAGTCATCGAGGATATCCGGTTCCGGACCGGTTTGAGTGTCCAGCCGGTCATTGCTTCCGAATCCGGCATACTCAACGCCATAAACAAGTACTACGGGAGTTCCGATTCGCTTCGAGTCAAGCAGGTCCTGGATGATATCGAACAGGCAGATGATACCCATGTTAAGATTATCGAGGAAGAAGAGGAAGACTACGACATCGAAGAGCTGACTCAATCCACCGAAGAAGCCCCTATCATCACTTTGGTGAACACCACCTTCATCGATGCCATCAAAAAGGGAGCCAGCGATATTCATTTTGAGCCTTATGAGAAGTCTTTCCGGCTCCGGTACCGTCTGGATGGAACTTTATTTGAAATGATGAACCTGGACACCAAATTCAAAAATCCCGTGGTCTCGAGAGTGAAAATCCTTGCCAACATGGACATTGCCGAAAAAAGGCTTCCCCAGGACGGCCGGATCAAGATGCGGGCCAAAATGGAGAATGGAAACAAGAAGGAAGTGGATATGAGGGTTTCCAGTGTCCCGGGGATATTCGGAGAAAAGGTGGTGGTCCGAATTCTGGATAAAGAGATGCTGAAGCTGGACTTGTCCAAGCTGGGCTTTGAAAAGGAATCCATGGAAAAATTCAAAAGAGGAATTTCCCGGCCGTGGGGAATTATTTTGGTTACCGGTCCCACCGGAAGCGGGAAAACCAACACCCTTTACTCAGGTATCTCCAATCTCAATTCCACAGAGAAAAACATCATGACCGCCGAAGACCCGGTAGAATACCATATCCCGGGCATCAATCAGGTCAACATTAAAGAAGAAATCGGGCTGACCTTCGCCAATTCTCTGAGAAGTTTTCTCCGCCAGGACCCGGACATCATGCTGGTGGGAGAGATGAGAGACTACGATACCGTGGATGTGGCCATCAAAGCGGCTCTCACCGGACATCTGGTTTTTTCCACCGTTCACACCAATGATGCGGCCAGCAGCATCCTCAGGCTGGTGAACATGGGAGTGGAACCCTTTTTGATCGCCGATTCCGTGGTTCTGGTGGTGGCTCAGAGGCTGGTGAGGCGGCTGTGCAAGAAATGCCGGGAACCTCATAAAATCTCTCCGGAAGCTCTGGAAGATATCGGTTTTTCTCCGGAAGAAGCCAAGAAAGTCAAGGTGTATAAACCCGTTGGCTGTAGCGACTGCAACAACACCGGGTATAAAGGCCGGGTTGCCCTTTTTGAAGTCATGGAAGTGACCAAAGAGATCAGAGATATGATCCTGAACCGGGCTGGGTCCAAAGAGATTAAAAAGAAAGCTATGGAACAGGGAATGTTCACTCTCCGTCAGAGCGGTTTGTTTAAGATAAAAGACGGGATCACATCCGTCGAGGAAGTCTTGAGAGAAACAATCAAGGATACGGAGGTATGATATGGCCAAGAGTATTCAGGAATTATTGAAAATAGCGGTGGACCGGGATGCCAGCGATTTGCACCTGAGTTCTTACATCCCTCCGCGGGTCAGGGTGAATGGGTCGCTGGTCTCTCTGGACCATCCCCCATTGACCCCTGCGGAAACAAAATCCCTGGCTTACAGCCTGTTAACCGATAAGCAGAAAAAGAAGTTTGAGGAGAAACTGGAACTGGACTTTTCTTTTGGAATCAAGCAGTTGGGACGCTTCAGGGCCAACGTGT
Source organism: bacterium (assembly GCA_018335295.1). GTDB lineage: Bacteria > Acidobacteriota > Aminicenantia > Aminicenantales > Aminicenantaceae > JAGXKI01. The sequence continues at coordinate 15,961 of JAGXKI010000040.1, forward strand.
TCATGCAGAAGGGTTCCGTGGCCGTTGCGTTCCGAAGGTTTTTGCCTGAGATGTGGAGCTTTGCTCAGTTGGGTATCCCCCAGAGGCTGGCGCAGCTGTGCTTTTTGCCTCGGGGACTGGTTCTGGTGACCGGGCCTACAGGGAGCGGTAAGACCACCTCTCTGGCCTGTATGCTGGAACATGTGAACCACCACCGGAACGTCCACATCGTGACCATCGAGGACCCCATCGAATATTTTTTCACTCCGGATAAAGCCATCGTGAACCAGAGGGAGCTTTATGTGGACACCTTATCCTATCCCAACGCTCTGCGTTCGGCTTTGAGGGAGGACCCGGATGTGGTCCTGGTCGGAGAAATGAGGGACCAGGAGACGGTGGAAGCCACCTTGAAAGTGGCTGAAACCGGCCATTTGACCTTTTCCACTCTCCACACCAACTCAGCTTCAGAAACCATCTCCCGGATCATCGATATTTTCCCTTCCCAGTACCAGACCCAGGTCCGGATTATGCTCTCCATGTCCCTGGAAGCAGTGATCACTCAGGCTCTTCTCCCCCGGGCCGACGGGAACGGAAGAGTGCTGGCCATGGAAATTCTCATCCCCAATTCAGCGATCCGGAACCTCATAAGAGAAAACAAAATCCACCAGATCTACTCCACCATGCAGATGGGACAGGAAAAATTCGGGATGCAGACGTTCAACCAGTCTTTGGCGAACCTGTATTTTAAAAAAGCCATCAGCAGGGAGACAGCCATGAGCATGAGTTCCAAACCCGATGAATTGACCGATATTCTCCAGAGAAAAGAAGGGTTGAAGGTGGCTTCCCGGACTTTTACCCCCAGTCAGCAGAGGAATAGAGGGAGGTAAAAATGCCTGTTTTTGTTTGGAAAGGAAAAAACCGGTACGGAGACTCGGTGGGTGGAGAGCGGGTGGCCCGTTCCGCCGATGAATTATCCCGGGTTCTTCAAAGAGAACAAATTACAGTCAGCAACATTTCCAAGAAAAAAGGGGAAATCAATCTCCCTTTTCTTCAAAGAAAGAAAGTCAAACTCAAAGAACTGGCGGTTTTCAGCCGGCAGCTGGCGGTGCTAATTGATGCAGAGCTTCCCCTCATCCAAAGTTTAAACATCCTCTCACAACAAACCAAAAACCGGTATTTTAAAACGGTGATCGAAGAAGTCAGAGGGGATGTAGAAGCCGGGTCCACCTTGAATCAAGCCATGAGAAAACACCCCAAGGTCTTTGATGACCTTTACTGCAACCTGGTCGCTTCGGGCGAGCAGAGCGGTTCCCTGGATATGATGCTGAAGCGGGTGGCTGAGTTTCTGGAAAACTCCCTTAAAATCCGCTCCCAGGTGAAACAGGCCATGATCTATCCGGTGACCATCGTGTGTTTTGCTGTGTTGGTGGTCCTTTTCATGATGTGGAAGGTGATCCCGGTTTTTGCCGATGTGTTCATGGAGCTGGGAGCCGAGCTTCCGTTTTTAACCGTGGCGGTTCTCTCAATCAGTGAATTTGTCCAGAAAAATATCCTTTTGGTCTTTCTGGGGATTGTGGGCTTGATTGTTCTTTACCGGTTCATCCGCAAATCCCGGGGAGGAAAGAAAGCTACCGATCAATTTTATTTAAAAATGCCCCTTTTCGGGAATCTTTTACAAAAGGTTGCCCTCTCCCGGGTGACCCGGACTTTGAGCACTCTTCTTGCGGGGGGCGTTCCTATGCTGGAGAGCCTTAAAATCACCTCCTCCACTTCGGGAAATGTGATTATTGAGGAAAACGTCATGCACAGCCGGAGATTGGTGGCTGAAGGAACCAGTCTGACTGATGCTATGAAGGAAAATGGGCATTTTCCCTTTATGCTGGTCCAGATGGTGGGAGTGGGAGAGGCCACCGGAACCCTGGATGATATGCTCACCAAACTGGCTAACTTTTATGATGACGAAGTGGAATCCACCGTGGCTTCCCTCCTATCTGTACTGGAGCCCATTCTTTTGATCTTTGTAGGGGGTCTGGTAGGAGGCATTGTGATCTCCATGTATCTCCCGATTTTCAGCTTGATTTCCCAGCTTTAAGAAAAGCTCGAAAATTTTTAAGGGTGGATGGAAACAGAAGGAAAAACAGAGAGTAAAGATAAATCCGATGGAGACTTATCAGATAGACAAGCAGCCTTCCGTGAGCCCTCAGAAAAGGGGGCTCCTGTGGCTCATCCTTCTGCGCTTGATCGTGGTGACCTCTCTGGTGATTTCCTACTTTATCATCCAGTACAGCACTTCGGTGTTCCTCCCTTTGAATCCCTTTTACACTTTCATCCTGGTATCCTATGGGTTATCCCTTGTTTACTATTTTTTCTATAAATGGGGGAAATACCTTAAGGTTCAAACAGCCGCCCAGATTTTTATCGATCTTTTATTGATCACGGTACTGGTCTATATTTCCGGTGGATTGAAAGGGTCTTTTTATATTCTTTATATTTTTGGGATCATTGCGGCCAGTCTGTTGATATCCAAGCGGGCGGCCTATATTTTTGCAGCCTTGTCGGCCATTCTGTTCGGCCTCATGGTAGACGGGATGTATTTTGGAATCATTCCCTATCCGGGTCCGGCGGAGGCTTCGGATTTGTCTTTGGGGATGGTTTTAAACAACATCGTGATTGCCTGGAGTGTGTTTTTTGTGGTGGCGTTTTTAATGAATTATTTAACCGAAAATTTGAGAAAAGCCCGAGAAGAACTCCGTCTGGCTCAAAAAGAACTGGAAATCAAAAAGAGATTGGCTTTGGCCGGAGAACTTTCCGCCCAGGTAGCCCACGAGGTCCGCAATCCCCTGGCTTCTGTTTCCGGCTCAGCTCAGGTTCTTAAAAATGAATTGGATTTATCCGGAGATAAAAAGAACCTCATGGAGATTATTGTCAAAGAATCCCAGAGGGTCTCCCGATCCATCGAGCAGTTTTTAAGCCTGGCTTCCCCCGGGAAGCAGACGTTTTCTTCCCTAAACCTTTCTGAGGCCTTGAAAGAAACCTTGGCTCTTCTTCAAAGGAACGGAGAACTCAACGGCCGCTACCAAATTCAGGGAAACTATGAGACCTCTAAAGTTAAATTTTACGGAAATAAGAACCAGTTCAAACAGCTTTTTTGGAACCTTATCAAAAATGCCCTTAAGGCTATGCCTGATGGAGGGAATCTGGATATCAGTTTCTATGCAAAAAATAAGGATGAGGTTCAGTTGAAATTTAAAGACACCGGGAAAGGGATGAGCCAGGAAGAGCAGAAGAAAATGTTTGAACCGTTTTACTCGAGTTTTTCGGAAGGAAACGGGATCGGAATGGCGGTGGTGACCCGGATTGTGGATGACTACAACGGGGAAATTCAGGTGAAATCTCAGGTGGGTCAAGGAACGGAAATCACCATCAACCTCCCTCGTCCCCCAAAGAGAAAATCATCATGAAAGAACGACTTGAAATGACAATCATTCCTTTTAAAAATTGGCCCCGGGAAAACGGCTGCAAAAATATAGAAATATGAAATTCAAAAGCCAAAAGTCAAAAATCAAAAATATTCATTGTAATATTGTTATATTGCTGCATTTTTGTCATCCCTGCGAAAGCCTGTCCCCGTGAAAACGGGGAGCAGGAATCCAGAATGACATGTGGATAAATTGGATGAAATAAAATGGAAAAACTACTGATCATCGACGACGAACAGAGCATCCTGGACCTTCTGAAGACGGTCTTCACCAAGGAAGGCTATACTGTCTATGTCACGCCTTCACCCAAAAAGGCTCTTCAATGGATGGAAAAAGATGACATCAACCTCATCCTGGCAGATATCCGCCTCCCGGAGATGAGCGGGATGGATGTTTTGAAGAAGGTCAAGGAGACCAAGCCCCACCTCCCTGTGGTCATGATCACAGCCTACGGGACCATCGAGCAGGCGGTGGAAGCCATGAAAGCGGGAGCCCTGGACTATGTGGTCAAGCCCTTTGACATCGAGGAATTGAAAATCATCGTGGCTCAGGGCCTGGAAACTCAAAAGCTCAAAGAAGAAAACATATACCTTAAAAAAGAACTCCAGGAGAGGGACAGCTTTGAAAACATGATCGGGAAGAGCAAGGCCATGAAGGAGATATTCAAGTTGATCGAAAAAGTTGCGGGTACTGATTCCACCGTCCTTATAACCGGGGAAAGCGGGACCGGAAAGGAAATGGCCGCCCGGGCGGTCCACTATCAAAGCCACCGCCGGGACCATCATTTTGTCTCCATTAACTGCGGGGCTCTCCCTGAAAACCTCCTGGAGAGTGAGCTGTTCGGGCATGTGAAGGGAGCTTTCACCGGAGCAGTGGCCCATAAAAAAGGGATGTTCGAGGTGGCTGAAAAAGGGACTCTGTTTCTGGATGAGATCGGGGAGATGTCTCCCTGGACCCAGGTGAAATTCACCCGGGCCCTCCAGGAAAAAAAGATCCGGAGGGTTGGAGGGACCGAGGAAATCCCAGTAGATGTGCGCATCATCGCGGCTTCCAACCAGGATCTCAAAAAGAAAATCAAAGAGGGCTCCTTCCGGGAAGACCTCTTCTACCGGTTGAATGTGGTGTCTTTTGAAATGCCTCCCTTGAGGAAGCGAAAAGAAGATATCCCTGTTCTGGTCTCCCACTTTCTTCCCAAATACTGCCAGAAGATCGGGCGGAAGATGAAGCGGATGGCCCCTGAAGCCATGAACTGTCTGGAGCATTACCCCTGGCCGGGCAATGTGAGGGAGCTTGAGAACATGGTCGAACGGGTCGTGGCCATCGAAGAGAGGGAAACCATCACCCGAGAAAGTCTGCCCGAGGAACTCCATTCCGCCCAGGAAAGAGGGGACACCGGGTATATCCTGGAGCCGGGGTTTGACCTCAACCAAACCCTGGATGATATTTCCAAGAAATACATCAAAAAAGCCCTGGAACTTTCTGAAGGAAATTTAAAGGAAGCCTCCTCCCTTCTAGGGGTGAATTACCGCTCCATCAGGTACATGGTGGACAAATACGGGTTGAAAGACTCCGTAGGGAATAATCAGAAACAGGAAGAGGGAAACGGGAGACAG
>JAGXKI010000041.1 GCA_018335295.1 bacterium
ACTAATTTCTCCACATCCGGAGTGATGTTGATCAATTCCACCCTATTTTTTGTGTTAAAAAACAGATATTCTCTTAACGATTTCATAATCGCCTCCCTATTCAATTCAAAAATTAAAATTCAAAGTTTAAATTTCAAAAAGATAATACTTAATCAAATAGGAAAATCTTATAGCAATATAATTTTTTTATTCCCAATCTTTAGCGAGAGCTACAATAAGACGAGTGAGATTTTCCAGGTCCTGACGGTGAATCTTTTCGATGAAAGTATGAGAATAAACCCCAGGCCAAGATAAAGGAATATCCACAGCTCCTTGGGGAACAAAAACCGACCCATCGTTTCCTCCGCGGGTATTTCCCCTCTGAAGGGGAATATGATGAGCCTCGGCAATCTCTATGACTTTTTGCCGCCACCGTTGGGGAGCGATGTTGCTGCTGTCAATTCCTCTTAAAACGGCCCCTTTCCCCAAGGGCAAATAGGCAAAACGCTTGTTATCCAGAGGAGCATCCGAAGAGACGAAAGTGTCCACAGGAAAAACAAAATCGGCATCCAGCTTCTGGGCCATATGCCGGGCTCCGTACAAACCAATCTCTTCCTGGACGTCCCAAAGGAAAGTCACTTTCTTTCCCTCAATTTCATCCCCGTCTATCCGGCGGGCCGCCGCCAGAATGGCCGCACATCCGGCCCGGTCATCCACAGCCCGGGTGGCTATGAGGTCGGACTGGAGATGGACGATCTTCTTTTTTATAGTCACTGGATCTCCCACCCCGACTCCCAAAGCCCTGGCTTTGTGTTCATTCTCTACCCCAAGGTCGATCTCCATATCTTCCCATTGAAAGGAAGGGGGACTGGAGTTTCTCTGGTGATAATGGGAGCGGGGAGCCATCACTCCTTCCACCTCTCCGTTCTTGGTATAAACCACCACCGGATAGCCTTCATACATCTGGGGGAAAAATCCGCCTCTTCCTTTCACTTTTAAGGTGCCCTGGGAAGTGATTTCTTTCACTTCCAGCCCTGTTTCATCGGTATGAGCCACAAATACCAGATGAGGAGACCCTTTCCCCACAGAAAACCACAGGTTGTCCATTTCATCCCTCTGGACTTTTGTTTCCGAGGGCAGCCGGGCCTGGATGAAATCAACTACTTCCTCCTCATGAGTTGAAACTCCGGGAATCAACACAAGTTCCTGGAGAAGTTCCCATGCCGAATCCGAAGGAGCCTTCTCCTCTCCTTCTTCTTTAGGGGCCTGACAGGAAAACGGGGCGGCCACGAGACCCACCGCCAAAATCAAACTTATAAAAAATCCAAATTTTATCTTCATTGTCTCCCCCTTTCCTGCACAAAAGACTGCACAATTTTTAGAAGGGCCTCCGCATCTTTGAAATCCACCACTTCTGAGGGAGTGGCTGAAAATTGGACCGGAAGGAAAAGGCCCACCGCTTCCTGCTCCGGTTTCAGGAAAGCGTTCAGCACCGGAGAGGAAAACTCCTTGGCCCTCTGAAGAGAAACTCCTTCCTCACGGGCGGTACGTTCAATCCTGGAAGAAAGCTCCGTCTCTCTTTTTACACCGGGGATAAGGACCGGCCCTTTTCCTATAGAAATTCCTTTTTCTTTTCCCTTTTCACAGGGAAAGACATCCACCACGAAATATTTTTCAGCTCCAAAATTCTTTTGGACTTTCACCGCCCCCACCGATGCAGTCGGTCGGGCCCCTCTGGCCGGAAACTGGCTTTGAGCCAGCCAGATAAAGGACGTTTTTTGGCCTAAACCTTGGGAAGAGGTACTTTTGGCCCCTTGAAGAAGAACCGCCACACAGGTTTTCAGCCCCAAAGACACTCCCGCTTCCTGGCTTCCAGCAAGATGGGTTCTATCCGGCCATAAGGTCACCGGATCCAAGATGTGAACCCCCCTTTCTCTGGCTTCTTCTCTGGAAGAAGCTCCGATATCCAAGTAAGCTTTCTCCAGGCCAAAGGATTGGGAATAGGCCCTTCTCATTTCTCTGGAGGCAATATGGACTGAAGGGATGGCCACCACTCCAGATAGAGAGGCGGATTGGGTCCAAACCTTCACCGCATGACCGAAGAGAAAGGCATCCCAGAGAGAATGGGGACGAGGAACCACCCGGTCCAGCCTCAGGTATCCCTCTTCGGTGATTCCACTGACGATAAAACTCAGCTCGTCCATCCCCGTCACCACGGCCAGATGCTTCTCCCCTTCTCCTCTAGTGAGAAAAAGAGAGCCCAGGTTGTCTCTTTGAGGAGAATAACCTTCAGGAAGAAGGGCCCTGATTTTTTGAGTCATCGCTCCCTCTTTCCCTGTGGGAGATGAGACTGGAAAAATCTCAGAAAGTACTTTTTCAAGGGAGGTTTCTTCGGCAGCCCGCATAAAGGGAACGGTGGAAAAAAAGAAAAACAGAGTCCCCACCGCAATCACAAAAATTTTTGATCTGGAATTAAAAATCCTCATATTCTCCCTCCTTTCATTTCTCTGTATAGAATTGTTAAATGGTTTCATTGTTACATTGTTCCATTGCTTTATAATTCAAAAGTCAAAAGTTAAAAGTCAAAATTATTCATCCTTATATTAAAAATTTTTTAGCAATTTAACAGTTTAAAAATGAGTCTATTTGAATTATATCAACAATTTACGCTCGGTCCGACCCCATATTAAAGGTAGGATTCTAGATACTGGGCGCGGAGGTAGGCTTTGGCTTGGCCCATGTCTTTGAAGCTCAGCTGCTGTTTCCTGAAGGATACTTCGCCTCGAAAATCCTGGATGGAGGAATACTTATGCTCCTTCATCCATTCTTCCAGACCGCTGAGAAGGTTCTTTATCTCTCCCAACCCTTTCTGGTAAAAGAGAGAGCATACCTGGACAGCCGAAGCTCCCGCCAAAATTTGCTTGACCACATGGTCGGCCTTCTGGACCCCTCCCGAGGAAGACAAATCACATCCCAAGCGGCCGGACAGCAGGGCCACCCATTTCAAACACTGGTGAAAGATTCCCTGCCCTTTGATATTCCGGGTCTTCTGAGTCTCTGTGTCGATATCCGGCACCATAAACCAATTAAACAAAACCAAGGCGTCACACCCATCTCGGTCCAGTCTCTGAGACACATAAGGAACCGAGGTGAATTGATGAGCCAATTTTACGGATACAGGGATGGAGACTTTATCCTTAACTTCCCTCAGGATTCTCAGATGGGATTTTTCATAATTCTCTCCGGGAGTTTCCAGGTCCAGGGGGAGAAAATAAATGTTCAGTTCCAGGGCATCCGCTCCGGCATTTTCCAGCTGTTGGGCAAACCGAGGCCACAGTTTGGGGGTCTGGCAGTTGATACTGGCTATAAGGGGAATATCCACCTGCTTTTTGGCCTTCTCTATGGTCTGGAAAACCTGCTGAGGCGCATACTCCATCAACGCTCCGCTCTTCAAATAATCCAGAGCCTCCGGATAAATGGCGGATTCCTGGGCTTGAGAATCCTCTCCAACCTGAAACTGCTCTTCAAATAATGACTTCAAGACCACTGCAGCCGCTCCGTTATCCCGGCAGCGCTTGATTCCCTCTTCATCTCGGGTTAAATCGCTGCTGGATACGATGATGGGATTTCGAAGCTCCAACCCCATGTAAGAAGTGGTTAAATCAGCCATGGTCATCTCCTTCGGGACTGTGAGTCCCCTATTATAGATTGAATCGCTTTCTGATATTTATGGATAAGCTGGATTTCTTCTCCTCTGAATTTATAGTTGGGGGGAGGCCCCCCTTGGTAATCTTCCCTAAACCAACGGACGGTCCGCTCCATCCATTGTTTAAAGGGAGTGGAGGAATAACCCAAATCCCTTTGGGCTCTCCTCACATCCAGGATGAAAGGCCAGCGCTGGGTAAAGGGCGAAATGGAGTTTCTGAAACTCAGGTCATGCCCGTCTTCCAGGAAACGCCGGGCCAGATGATAACCAAAAAACCGGGTTCCTCCGATGATGAGGATTTTCATCATGCACTCCTTTTTTCTAACCGGAGAAGCCTTGAAACTTCTCCACGTAATTATTGGCTGATTTGAATGATTTCAGGGATCAACAATTCCGGAACCTGGTGCTGACTGAGTTTACTGTTGAGCTCTTTGGCCGATTGACTGAGATACCCGTTGACCTCGGCCATCACCGAGCGGTATTCTTCCTGAAGCACTTTAAAATATTCCATTTGCTTGTTGCTGGGAGCTGCATTCACCCCGTCGATAGTCCGGAAGAGATTCCTCAACCTTCCTTTCACCCGAGCCCCTTGACTCCAGAAAGGTTCCCCTTCGGGGCGGGTCAAAAGATTCTTTATATCTTTTATCTTTTCCATGTGCTTTTCCATAATGTCCTTGAGTTCTCCGGCCATTTCTCCCTTCTTTTTCAAAGTTTCTTTCCGTTCTTTAAGCTGTTTTTCCAAAATATCCATGGCTCTGAGGCCGTCATTGACATAGGAAATCATGTCCCGAAGCTGGAGTGTGTACTTGAGCTGGGTCTTCAAATCATCCATGGAAACCTCCACCTTGGGGTCTACTTTCACCTCCACCGGCTGCTTGTAGGTTTTTTCTTTCGCATGGAGACGCACGGTGTAGGTGCCGGGCAGGACGCGAGGTCCTTGAGGGCCTCTGGAGAAAAAGCCTTCTTCTTCCTTCTCTTTTTCCTCTCGGGGCCGGGGTCCTTTATAGCGCAGATCCCAGGCTATCCGGTTGAACCCCTCTTTGGCCGGGATTTTCTTGAGCTCCCGGACCACTTGTCCAGAATCATCCATAATCTGGAGGTACAGATTCTTTTTATTCTCTATTTCTTTTTTCAAATAATAGGTGATCAAAGCGCCGTAAGGAGGATTTTCCCCTGTAAACACTCTCTCCCCGATTCCGTACCTGGTGAATTTAACAGCAAACCTTAAAGCATCCCGGATGGGAGCCAGGGAAGCAGTCTGGTCGAACATCTCTGCATCCACTTCCTGAAGGAAAGTGATATCATCACAAATCCACAGGCTCCTTCCATGGGTTCCCAGGATAAGGTCATTTTCCCGAGGATGAATCAAGATGTCGTGTACAGGAACAGTGGGAAGATTTTTCATGTGAAGTTTGATCCAGTTGCTTCCCCGAGTAAAAGACACATAAAGCCCCCGTTCGGTTCCCGCATAAAGGATATTGGAGTCTTGGGGGTCTTCTCTCAAAACCCATATATAGGCGTTCTCAGGAAGATTTCCGGTGACATTGGTCCAGGTTTTCCCGAAATCTCTGGTTCTGTACACATAAGGATTGAAATTATCCAGCATGTGCCGGTCAAAGGTCACATAAGCCATCCCCGCTGACCTCACCGAAGGTTCTACATGGGAGACCGAAGAGAAGGGCGGCAGATTGGGCACGTTGTCGATGACGTTGGTCCAGCTTCCTCCACCGTCTTTGGACACATGGAGATTTCCGTCATCCGTACCTGCCCACAGAACCCCCGGCTGGACTGGAGATTCCGCCAAACTGATGATGGTGCAGTGATACTCGGCTGTGGTGTTTTCGGGCCAAGCCGGCTTTCCCGGAGTTTTTTGTTTTTCAGGATTATTGGTGGTCAAGTCTGGACTGATCACTTCCCAGGTGGAACCGAAATTTTTGGTTTTGAACACCACATTTCCTCCCACATACACCGTTTCTTGGTCATGGGGAGAGGCCACGATGGGTGTATTCCAGTTAAACCGGTACTTCAACTCGGATTCGGGGGCTCCGCTCCCTTCCCGCTGCTGGGGACTGACATCCTGCTGCTCTCGGGTTTCCATGTTGGTTCTCACTATGTTCCCTCCTTGAGATTCACTCAAGAAAAGCTCCGGATTCTCCGGATGAGAGACAATATGGAACCCATCTCCAAAACTGATCATCCTCCAGTCGTCGTTGAGGATTCCGGCCGGCTCCCGGGTGCGGTGGGGACCGTACCAGGTTCCGTTATCCTGAAGCCCTCCTCCTACATAATAAAAGGGCTTCCGGTTGTCCGCATAAATCTGGTAAAACTGTCCCACCGGGAATACATTGACATAGTCCCAGTTTTTCCCTCGATCATAGGAAACCGCAATCCCTCCATCCTGTCCCTGCCACATACGGGAAGGATCCTGGGGATCAATCCACAGGGCATGGAAATCCACATGGGTGGATTCAGAAATGCGCTCAAAATGCTTTCCTCCGTCTTCAGAAACGTAAAGCCGGGAAGAAACCGCATAGATCCGGTTTTCATCCTCAGGATCGATCCGCATATCGGTATAGTAAAACCCCCGGGACACAATGGAGACATCTTCGGAGACTTTATGAAAGTTTTTTCCTCCATCCTCAGACCTGAATAAAGTTCCCTCCTTGGAAGCTGTGATGGCATAGACTACCTGGGGTTCACTCCGGGAGACCTTGACCCCGATCCGTCCTATCAGCTCTGGGAGACCTTGGACTTTTTCCCAGTTCTTTCCCCCATCTATGGACCTGAACAAGCCTCCTTTTTTGCTTCCGGTAGTGAAAGTCCAGGGTTTTCTTTGGAAACGCCACATTCCGGCAAACAGAATGTTGGGGTTTTGGACGTTGAGAGCCATATCAGAGACTCCGTGCTCTTTGTCCAAATAGAGGACTTTCTCCCAGGTGTTCCCTCCATCAGTGGACTTTAACACACCTCTTTGTTGATTGGGCCCAAAAGCATGTCCCAGTGCGCCCACATACACTATCTGAGGATGATGGGGATTGATCACAATACGGGAAATATGACGGGTTTCCTCCAGGCCCATATGATTCCAGGTCTTTCCTCCGTCTGTGGATTTGTAAACGCCGTTTCCGAAGGAGACACTGTTCCGTACGTTGGACTCTCCCGTACCTGCGTAGATGACATGGGGATTTCCCGGCTCCAGGGCTAGGTCTCCGATGGAGGAAACCGGCTGATCATCGAAAAGAGGCTCCCAGGTGGTCCCTCCGTTGGTGGTTTTCCAAATGCCTCCCGTGGCTGTGCCCACATAAACGATATCTGGTTTTCCCGGCACTCCTTCCACATCGGTGGTCCGACCCATCATGTTGGCAGGGCCGATATTCCGCCACTGGATATTTTTAAAGATGGCCGGAGTGATTTCCTCCTGTGCGCTCATTTCTGAAAAAGGGTAAAAAACGAGCAGGGATAAACATAGAAAGACACACACCTTGCCTATAAAATGACGGATACTCATGGTCTCCTCCTTTTGACGCCTTGGTTGAATGTTTTGGCCTCATTCATGGCTTCAAACATCCGGACTCTCTCCTCTAACACAGCGGGATGGAGAGGCATCAATCAAAAATTTTGCCCGGATTGAGTATATTTTGGGGGTCAAAAAGATTCTTCACCCCCTTCATAAGGGCAATGGTTTCCTTTTCCATAACATAGGGAAGGTAAGTTTTTTTCACAATCCCTATGCCGTGCTCCCCAGAAATCATCCCTTTCCTTTCTTTACAGTCTTGGTATAATTCCTGTCGGACTTTATCCATCTTGGTTTTCCAATCTTTCTCCGGTAAAGGAACCAGCTTTCCCTTTTCACAGCGGGCGCTCATGATGTGGGTGTGAACATTTCCATCGGCTGCATGACCGAAGGTGGGAAGCCATATCCGGTATTTTCGGGAAACTTCCTGGACTTTTTTCACATGATGAGCGATCTCGGCCCGGGGAACCACAATGTCCAGGATTTCCAGAGTTTGGGATTTAATAGCTTCATATATTTGACTTCGGATATCCAGAACCTGCTTTTGTTTTTTGGGGCTGTCGGCCACAAAGGCATCCAGAGCCCCTTTTTCCATACACACCTCCGCCACAGTCTCGGAAAGCCTGTCCATCTCCTCTTCGCTGGAAGCATCCAGAATGATCAAAAGGTATGTATTCCCTTGACTGCTTGGCCATTTCTTTTTGAGAAATTGTTCGGTAATGTGGATCACATCTTGGGGAATAAACTCCACAGCTAAAGGAAAAATCTTTCGGGATATCAGAGTGGGAACAGTCTCTATGGCCTTCTCCAATTCGTTATAGGGAAGAATCAAGGAGCGGGTCAAAGGCGGTGAAGGCATGAGCTGAATGGTGGCCTGAGTGATGATGCCCAACGTGCCCTCGGATCCAATCATCAAGTGAAGCAAATTGTAGCCCGTGCTGCTCTTAATAAATTTACCTCCCAGATGGATGACCGATCCGGTGGGCAGGACTACTTCCAGACCTCTCACGTAGTCGCGGACCACTCCATACTTGACCGCCCGGGCTCCTCCGGCATTGGCCGCTATCGCTCCCCCCACCATCGCGGTTTCATCTCCGGGATGGGGAGGGAAAAAAAGGCCCTTTTCCTCTACCGCTTCGAAAAAATCCATGAGCCTCACCCCGGGCTCCACTACACCCATCTGGTTGGCTTCATCGATTTGGACAATCCGGTCCATTCCCTCCAGTGAGAGAAGGATCCCTCCTTCGGAAGGCACACACCCTCCGCAGAGCCCGGTGGCTCCTCCTCTGGGTGTGACCGGAATCTTTTCTTGGTTGGCCAGGGAAAGTATCTCTGAGACCTGAGAAGTGTTCTGAGGCTTCACCACCACTTCCGGTTGTTGAGCGATATCCCCAAGTGAAAACTCATCATGGCTGTAATCGCGGAGCTTTTCCGGCTCTTTTACCACATTTTCAGACCCTACGATCCCCTTCAATTTCTCCAAAACCTTTTTCCCTACTTTATTGTATTCCATCACATCCCCAATTTAACCATATCACAGTTTAACAATTTATCAGTTCAGCAGTGCAGCCGTTCAGCAATTTCTCAATGGAGCAATGAAACAATTTATCCATTTATTTTTCAATAAGGATCAAAGGCACATTTGCTTCCTTAGCCATCTGGTTGAGCGCCGGGATACCGGAATTCAGGACTTCTTCCAATTTGGCTAACTGGGCATCGGCCTTCTCTGAGAGCTTCTGAAAGGCCTCATAAGATTGTTCGGTGGGGGCGGCATCCGCACTGGCCACCACCGAGGCTAAAGCAGCGATCTGGTTGTCCAGTTTTATGGGATAATTGAGGGGATCCTGAGGGCTTTCCGATTTCGACTGGATGAGAACATCTTCGATTTCCTGGAGTTTTTTTAGGAGAGTTTTTCCTTTCTGGATAATTTTTTCCCCTTGGGGCAGCTCTTTTACTTTGTGGGTCAGTTCATGGACTTGCTTTTTCACTCTCCGCAGGCGGTTGATGGCTTTGTTCACCTCTGAGACCTTATCCCGGATTTCAATCAAGAAGTCGAACTGCTTTTTGTATTCCTCCTGGGTTGTAGAAATCCTGGGATCTTTCTTCCATTCCCAGGACTGAACCATTTCTTTATCTCCGACCGTCAATTTAACCTTATAGGTTCCAGGTATGGCCTCAGGACCTCGAAGGGTTCCTCCCCAAAGAACAGCTCCGGGAACCTGTTGGGCCCCGGGATAACGCATATTCCAGACAAAGCGGTTCATCCCGTCCTGAACCGGGACATCGGCATTTCCTTCGACCCGGGACCACCGGGAAGGGGATTCTCTCTTCACTTTCTCTTTCTTGCTGGAAAACCGGCGGATGAGGTTTCCTTCATCATCCAAAATTTCCAGGGTCACTTCTTTGGAAGGTTTCTCTTTAAAGTAATAATGGATGACCGATCCGCTGGGAGGATTTTTTCCAGCATTGGGACGGGGATAGCTCCGTCCTCCCACGCGGTAGGCATCCTTAGGCTCAAACAGATAAGCTTGAGAGCGGGCCACTTCATCGGTAATCTGATGGAGAGGGGTTAAATCATCCAGGATCCAGAAAGAACGTCCGTGGGTTGCGGCCACCAGGTCATCCCTCTTGACCCTTAAATCACGGACAGGAACGGCCGGGAGGTTCAGCTGAAGGGACTGCCAGTGGCCCCCGTCGTCAAAGGAAACATAGACTCCGGTCTCTGTTCCCACATACAGGAGGCCTTCTCGCTTGGGGTCTTCCCGGACCACCCGGACAAAGTCATCGGGGGGAATCCCTTCACTGATTTTTTTCCAGGATTTTCCGAAATTTTCTGTCTTGTAGATATAAGGTTTGAAATCATCCAGTTTGTGCCGGTCCACCGCCATGTAAGCTGTGCCCTCATCAAAGGTGGATGGTTCGATCATACTGATCATACTCCATTCCGGAAGATTTTCTGGAGTGATTTCTTCCCAGTCCTTCCCTCCGTTTTTAGTGATATGAACCAGCCCATCGTCAGAACCAACCCACAAAATATCCGGGTCATGGGGCGATTCAGCCAGAGCGTAGATGGTGCAATAGTATTCCACGCTGGTGTTATCATGGGTGATGGGGCCTCCCGAGGGACCTTGTTTGGATTTATCGTTGGTGGTGAGGTCCGGGCTGATCCTTTCCCAACTGTGACCTCCGTTGGTTGATTTAAAAAGAACTTGAGCCGCATGGTAGATTACCTCGGGATTGTGCTGGGAGACCACAATGGGCGCGGTCCACTGGAATCTGTATTTCAATTTAGCCGCTCCCCAACCCATAGGATTGACCGGCCAGGGGTTGATGGCCTGACGCTGATTGGTTTTGTGATTGTAACGGGTGATGAGGCCTCCATAGCTTCCTGCATACACAATATTGGGGTTTCCCGGCTTGGGAGCGATGTGCCCGCTTTCTCCACCGCCCACGGCGTACCAGTCGGAGCGGTCGATGCCGCTGTCGGAAGTTCGGTTGGGGATGCACACCGTACTGTTATCCTGCTGCGCTCCGTAGACATAATAGGGAAAGCGGTCGTCTGTGTTCACGTGGTAGAACTGAGCAGTGGGTTGATCTTGTTCGGTCCAGGATTCTCCCCCATCAAAGGAAACGTTGGCTCCTCCGTCGTTTCCGTTGATCATCCGGTCCGGATTTTCTGGAGCGATCCACAGGTCGTGATTGTCTCCATGAGGAACCCGGATGGACTCGTAGGTTTTTCCTCCATCCACAGAGCGGTACAGTCCGGTGTTGAGAACATACATGGTGTTGGGGTCCTGAGGGTCTGCATAAATGCGGCTGTAGTACCAGGCTCTCTGCCGGAGCTTCTGCTCCTTGTTCACCCTTATCCAGGTTTTTCCTCCATCATCGGAGCGGAAAACTCCTCCCTTTTCGGCCTCGATAATAGCCCATACCCGGTCCGGCTTAGCCGGAGAGACGGTGACGCCGATTTTTCCCAATACTCCCTGGGGCAGTCCTTTATTCCGGGATATTTCTTCCCAGGTGTCTCCTCCGTCTGTAGACTTAAACAATCCGCTGCCGGGCCCTCCACTCACCAGTTTGTAGGGAGTGCGGGAGGCTTCCCAGAAAGCCGCATAAATGTTCCGAGGGTTATTGGGGTCGAGAATGAGGTCAATGGCTCCGGCTTTTTCGCTTTGAAAGAGAATCTTTTCCCAGGTTTTTCCTCCATCCTGGGAACGAAAAACGCCTCTCTGCTCGCTGGGTCCGTAAACATGGCCCAAAACCGCCGCATAAACCAGGTCGGGGTTGCGGGGATGGATGCGGACTCGGGAAATCTGGCCGGCATCGGAAAGACCGATGTGGGTCCAGGTTTTTCCTCCGTCTGTGGATTTGTACATACCGTCTCCATGGGAAACATTGCCTCGAATAGGAGCCTCTCCCATCCCTACATACACGACATTGGGGTCCCATTCAGATATGGCAACGGCTCCCACAGAACCGGTCTGGAAAAATCCATCGGAAACGTTTTTCCAGTTTTTTCCTCCATCTACTGTCTTCCAGACTCCTCCGCCGGTGGCTCCAAAAAAGTAGGTATAGGGTTTACCGGAAACCCCGGCCACTGCGGTCACCCGACCTCCTCTATATGGACCGATACACCGCCACTTCATGGCTCTGTACAGGCTTTTGGGATAAAGGGGGTCTGTGGATTTGGCCTGAGATGATTCAGGAATGATAAAAAGAGTCAAAGTAAAGACCATTCCTAAAACAAGAACACCAATTCTATGGAATAATTTCATGGATAAACCTCCTTTCAAGGACTTCCCTCCACTTTTCATTTTGATGCATTTTATCACAAAAAAAACGATAAAATAAATTAAAAATACATATGTTTGATAGATTGATACCGGGATTACACTCATTTACTATGGGACACCAGTATGATTAGTTCAACTGTTAAATTGATTCATTGTTCCATTGTTTCGCTTTTCTGTCATTTCCATGGAAGCGGGAATCCAGGATTTAAGGTTCTGGATTCCGGGTCAAGCCCGGAATGACAAAGAGGAGCAATGTTTATTTTCGAGCTAAGTTTCAGGGAATGATGTCATAATGTAAGATACGACACCATTCTTATGTAATAATATCAACGATTTAAGCTTGGTCCGACCCCAAATTAAAATTAACTTATTTGTTGGGGGAGGAAAATTATGATCTGGGGATTTCCTTTGTACTCTTCCATAAACCCGGAGACGGATATCTTCTTTCCCTCATAATCCCGTACATCAGGGAATTGATCCCAATTTTTCTCCTCTATCAATGCCGAAAATTTCTTTTCCGCCGAATGAAGGAATACGAATTGATCTTCTTTTTCCACACTCACACATTCATACTCCACCGTAATAAGCTCCCCGATGTGGGCCCCCGCCTGCCGGGGAGATATGGAAGGATAAGGTCTTTCCTTCCACAAGCCTCTTTCTTCCCTCTGAGCTTCTTTCTGGGCCTGATAAAAACTTTCCTGGTACCGGAAAGGAAATTTCAGGTAAGCCCGGGCGAATCCTTTTTTCACCATAAACTCATTGAACAGACCTTGATCTTCGGTCCAAATATAAGCCAGGAGACGGCCGTAGGTATCTTCTTTATCCTGGTCATAAGAAAGGTCCACGGTTTGAGGGTAAAGATAGTAGAAGGCAAACCTTTTGGATACCAAAGCCTCCCACTTTTTCTGGGAAGAAGATGCTTCCATTTCAGGGGTATTGACCCCGATTAGCCGGACAATCCTTTCTTCCCCGCTTTCAAACCTCACTTTGATCGTATCCCCATCATAAACAGCTCGAACCTCAGCGGATTGAGAAAAGGAGGAAGGCTGTTCTTCCTGTATATGGAGGACTCTCCGGGCGAAAAAACCTGCCAGAAGAAAAAAGAAAACCACGACCAGAAAAATTTTGGGCAGATTTTTTTTGACTTTTTTCACCCTCACCCCCTCTTGAGGATCATTTCTTTAGGAGATTTCTGATAGATTCCTTAATATGAGCCGCGCTTATCCCGTATTTATCCAGAAGCTGGACCGGCTTCCCAGAACGGGGCAGCTCTTTGACTGCCAGAGGCGCCACGTGGGCTTTCCCGGCCAAAGCCGAAGATACGGCCTTCCCCAAACCTCCGCTGGGATAATGGTCTTCAACCACCACCACTTTCCTTCCGGCCTCCTCCACTTCAGCGGCGATGGTGTTTTCATCCAGAGGCTTTACGGAATAAGCATCAATAACCCGCACCGCTGTGCCCTCTTCCTTCAATTCTTCACAGGCTTTCAAAGCTTCAAAAACACAGATTCCCGCCGAGATCACCACCGCTTCATCCTGGGCTCTTTTTTTCACAACCTTGCATCCCCCGATAGGAAACTTTTCCTTTTTGTTGTATAAAAGAGGGGTCCCCGGTCGAGTGGTTCTCAAATAGGCCATTCCTTTGTACCGGGCCATGGACTCCACACATCCTTCGGCTGAATAGGCATCACAGGGATAAAGGACCGCACATCCGGGGATTGGAGTAAAAATGGCCATGTCCTCCAGCCCCATTTGAGAAGGGCCGTCTTCGCCGATACTGACTCCCGAATGAGACCCCACGATTTTAAGATTGGAAAACGAATAAGCGGCCATACGGATTTGGTCATGAGCCCGGCTCAGGAAAGCGGAAAAAGTCGCCATGAAAGGAATATATCCTCGGGAAGCCAGTCCCAATCCCATCCCGATCATATTCTGTTCGGCGATGTAGACCTGGAAGGCTCTGTTGGGGTATTGACTGAAGAAAAACTTGGCATAAGTGGAATTCTTGACATCCCCGTCCAGGGTGACTACAGCATCGTTGACTTCAGCCAGGTTGACCAAAGCATTCCCATAAGCCCGCCGGGTGGGAGTTTTTTCCGTGTAGCTATTTCTTTGAAAACGGAACCTTCTTTTCCACAGAGGATGTTTGATTTTTGAAGGCCTCTTGACGTATTTTTGGGCCTGTATTTCGGGCATAGGTCCCAGCTCCTGGAGAGCCTGCTGGTAATCTTTTTCTTTTTTCAAAGGTTTCCCGTGCCATCCATTTTGATCTTCCAGGATGGAGACCCCTTTTCCTTTGACGGTTTTAGCCAGGATAACCGAGGGCTTATTGGCTTTCCGGGCTTCCTCGAAACCTCTCAAGATTTCATCGATGTTGTGACCGTCGATGGGAATGGTCTTCCATCCAAAGGCCCTGAATTTCTTCTCGTAAGCATCCACATCATGACCGTGCATGGTGGCCTCGGATTGTCCCAGGCGGTTGATATCCACAACGGCCAACAGGTTATCCAATCCTAGGTGAGCTGCCGTATTCACTGCTTCCCATACCGAGCCTTCCGCACATTCCCCATCCCCCATCACCACATAAACTCTCCGAGAAATTTTTCCCACCTTCATGGACAAAGCCATCCCTGCTCCCACCGAAAGGCCCTGACCCAAAGAGCCGGTGGCGGCTTTGACCCATTTCATCCGCGGTGTGGGATGACCTTCTAGAGAGCTGTTGATCTGGCGGAGTCTCATCAAGCTTTTTTGGGAAATAATCCCTGCCTCAGCGTACACAGCCCAAAGAATGGGAGCAGCATGTCCTTTGGAGAGCACAAATTCGTCATTGCTCCAGTCCAGAGGGTTCTCCACATCGTACTGCATCTCCCCAAAAAACAAGCAGGCTGCCAGTTCAGCCATGGATAAACAGGTGGAGGGATGACCTGATCCTGCCTTGGTGGTCATCTTTAATGTATGAATCCGCAGTCGGTCAGCTATTTTTTTTAAGGCTTCCTTTTTATCCATTTCCCAAAACTCCTTATAACCTGAATGCTCCATAAAAATATTATTTGATCGGGCACTTCTCTCAAAGAAGAATCATTATAATAATTTCTCTTCTCCTTCACAATCAAAAATTATCCTGGATGAGCATCTCTAATTCCGTGATAGAGATTGAATAGTTAAAGAAGAAGAAGAAGAAGGGTATGGGATGAGGAATCCCCTATGAGGGCTGAGCGGGCATGGTTCCTCTCTAAAGGAGAGGAGAGCGAAGCCCGAATGGGAGCGAGATTCCTCGCTGGGGAATCGAGCGGGTGACGAATCCCATACCCTTCTTCTTTTCACGGCTTTGGGGATGCTTCCTATCCTGGATTAGTTCGAAAAGAGCCTGGTTGATTAATTTTTTTTACGGATGGGTCCTGTCATGGGATATCCTCCGTCCAGCCATTTTCACCTTATCAAAACATTCCCTAGAAAAGCCATCCTTAAAAAATCTCCCCACATGAATTAAATTGCACTATAGAGCCTTTTATTATAAAATTTTTATCTTTTACCTGGATTATTTACAAGTGGAGGTGGGTGGAAAGGTAGGTTTGGGAACAGTGAGGTCCAGGACACCCATCTGGGGGCCTTTTTACGAATAGTCCAGGCTAGTTGAGAGTCCTATGAGAGAAAAAAACGCGGATGTTCTGGTCATCTCCCCCCATCCCGATGACGCTGAATTCGGGACCGCTGGTTCGGTGGCCCGGATGGTCCAGGAAGGAAAGGAAGTCATTTATCTCATCTGCACCAAAGGGGATAAAGGGACTGAAGATATCCACACCAAACCCCATGAATTGGCTCAAATAAGAGAAAAAGAACAGAAAAAAGCGGCCGGAGTGCTGGGGGTGAAAGAGGTGATTTTTCTGGGATATCCAGACCAGGAAATCGAAGAAACCCCTCAATTCCGTAAACAGATTGTCCGGCAGATCCGGAAGTTCCGGCCTCATCTGGTGATAACATCCGACCCCTACCGGCGGTACATCTGGCACCGGGATCACCGGATTGTGGGACAAGTGGTCCTGGATGCGGTATTTCCCTATGCCCGAGACGTATGGGCCTATCCCGACCTGGTGAAAGAGGGCCATCTCCCTCACAAGGTTAAAGAAGTATGGTTGTGGGCTTCGGAGAAAAAGGACATAAACTTCCGTTCGGATATCACCCAAACTTTTCACTTGAAACTCAAAGCTCTTCGCTGCCATCAAAGTCAGATCAAAGGGTCCTTTTCTTCAGAGATGGAAAAGTGGTTGTGCACCCGAGCCAAAAACATGGCTCAAAAGGAAGATTTTAAACTGGCTGAGGGTTTTCACCGGGTTGAAATAGGGTGGTGAGATAAGGCTTTTTTCTCAGAACCTCTCTGTACAAATCATAGGTGTTTTGGGCTGCTTGAGACCAGGTAAATTTTTTCATCACATCATTCCGGATTTTTTTCCCATCCCATACATCGGTGTTCGGGCTGAAGAAACTCTGAATACACCGAGACAAAACCTCTGGCTGGCCCGGAGGAAAACACAATCCATTCCGGCCTTCCTTAATGATCGACTGCATCTCTCCTATATGGCTGGCTAAAACAGGAGTGCCGCAGGCTAATGCTTCCACCGGGACAAACCCAAAAGATTCATAGAAGGAAGGAACCACCACTGCATCCGCCTTGGTATAATAGTGCTTAAGCTGAATTTGTCTCTTCGACCCCAGAAAAGAGACCTTATCGGTCAAGTTCTTCTGGTAAAGGAATTTTTTGATCCTCAGGACCTCCTCATTCTGGGAAAGCTCTCTTTCTTTTCCTCCCCCGATGACCACCAGCTTCAGTCGAGGAAAAAGAGGGTCCTTTTTTTCCTTCAGATGGGCCAAAGCTTTCACTACAGTCATAAGACCTTTGAGGGGCTCGATCCGGCCTACATAAAGAAGGATCCGGTCGCCCTCGGAAAATCCATTCTGACGGAAAAATCTTTGGTCCGGGGAGGGAGAAAAAAGCTCCGGATTGACTCCGGGATAAACCACTCTCACCTTTCTTTCCGGAATGGGATAGCTCTGAACCAGACTTTCCTTCTCCTGTCGGGAAGAGGAAATGATGGCGTCGGCGGCCACAGCTTGACGGGATTCAGCCTGCCATCTTTGTGATGATTCGGCACCTCCATAAGCTCTCTTTTTTAAAAAAGCCAAGGTGTGGTAGGTATGGACAAGGGGAGAGCCAAGCCTGTATTTCAGGTATTCTCCGACCAACCCGGAAAGCCAATAATGAGAAGAAATCACATCATACTCCCGGCTGTGCCGCTGGATGAAGCATTCCAAATTCAGGGTGAATTGAGGATAATACTCCAAGAGATTTCTCCGGTCCACCCAAGAGCAAGGACCTCCTTTGAGATGAACCACCCGGATCTGAGAAGTGATGGTTTTAATCCCCGCCAATTCAGGCTTCTGAATACGGGTAAATATATCGATATGGACATCCGGAAATTGGGTTAGAGCAAAACTGAGCTCTCTCAAATAAACACTCATCCCTCCGGTTCCGTTTCCTCCCAAAAGAGAAAAAGGGCAGCTGTGAAAACTTATCATGCATATGTTCATTCGTCTATTTCTCCGGTGTTAAGGTTAAATCGAAGATTCGGTGTTCTCCAGACCCAAATTCATACTTGTAGGACTCCTTTCCCCTCAAAAAATTCACCTCTTTCCTTCCTTCGGATATAGCTTTTTGAATGGAGCGGTGAAACAGGTAGATTCCCGGAGAATATCGGGAATAACGCCTGTTGAAAGCTCCGTTGTAAAAATAGATTCGGCCGGAATAAGAAAAGGTAATGAGGATAGAAAGCAGCTCCTTTCCTTTAAACAACGTTTCTCCCTCTATCCATCCTCTGGATGAAAAGCGGCTGCAGAGGTCTTTAAAAAAATCTTCCATCCCCTTTTTCTTCCAAAATTCTTCCTTTTCCTGGCTTCCCTCCCTGTGAAGCTGGATGAACTGGGAGACCATCCCGGCCATTTTTTGGGGCTCTCTCCAGGTTTCCGTCCGGGCATCCGGGAGAGAATCGATTCGTCTCAACTTGCGGCGAAGTTCGTGGCGGTTTTTCTTGTCCAAATTCTGCAGAAATTCCTGGTAGGAAGAAGGCAGCTTGAGAACCGGAGTCACTTCGGACTCCCTCTGAGAACAGGACATCGGGGTGCGGGAGGACAATGAATCGAGAAAAGAGAGTGTGAATGATGATTGAGGGATATTCAAAAGTTCTATCTTTTTACCCGAATGATTTTGGATAAAGTAGTGCAGAAGGTTTTCAAAAAACCTCTCCCTTTCCTCCTTTTTAGGGGAAAGAAGGAAGTCACAATAATCAGAGACCTCTTTGGAAGCCAGAAAACAAACACGGTCCCGGTCAACCATTAAAGGAGCTATTCCATAGGGACGGTGATTTGAATCTTCAAACCATAAGATTTCCATGGAAAAATCCTCTCCAAAACTTCTCCACCAGGACTCAAACCATTCGTGGGTGAGAAAAACACAGTCTATTCCCGAAAAAAATAGAAACCGGTTCCATCGATCTTGAGTTTTTTTGAACGTGTGAAAATCACGGATCTTGCGGATAGTCATGAAATTTTTATTTTAGCGGTTCCCGAAGTTCTTCACAAGAACCACAGAACTAAATAAAGAAAGGGTGATTTGCAAGGAGGAGGCCCGGACCTTAAAAATCTATAATAAAGGTGGTGCCCTTTTTTCTCTTTACCTCCATAATTCCTTTGATCTGCTTTACCAGACTGGTAATCAACTGCATACCCAGAGTGTCTCTCCCCTTGAGGTCGACATTCTCGGGCAGTCCCACACCATTGTCTTGGATAGTGAGCTTCCGGGCCCTTTTATAAGACTGAAGTTTCACATAAATATCCCCTTCTCCCCCCTCTGGAAACGCATGTTTCAAGGAATTGGAGAGGAGCTCGTTGATGATCAAACCCAGAGGAATGGCTGTATTTATATCGATGGAGAATTTTTCGATGTCGGTATGAAGTCGGATGGAATTGGGATCCACTCTGTAGGTGTGGAAAAGATAAGAGGCGAAATTCTGAATGTATCTTGAAAAGTCCACTTGGGCTAAGTCCTCAGACTGATAGAGTTTTTCATGGATCAAAGCCATCGACCGGATCCGGTCCTGACTTTCTTTAAACATCGCCAAATCATCTTTGTTTTTTACCTGGTCAGACTGAAGTCGGAGAAGGCTGATTATGATCTGGAGATTATTTTTCACCCGATGATGGATCTCTCTCAGCATCACATCCTTTTCCTTTAAAGAATCTTGGATGGTTTTTTCGGCTTGCTTTTGTTCCGTGATATCCCGGTAGATCCCGTACACCGCCACCTGCTTTCCTTTCACCATAACCGGAGAAACCAGGAGAGAAATATCAATCAAGCTCCCGTTTTTATGGCGGCGCTGGGTCTCATAAAAGCCTTTCTCCCCTTTGGCCACTCTCCGGGTTATGTCCACAGCCTCGTCATGATACTGGTGAGGGGCAATTAGGTCATCGATATATCTTCCGTTGGCCTCCTGCTTGGAAAACCCGAATAAATGGGTGAATTCTTCATTCACTCTGAGGACTTTTCCTTTACTGTTGGTGACAGATATCGCTTCCGGCGCTCCTTCGAACAATTGGTCAAAATAGGCCCTCTGTTTTTCTAGGGCTTTTTCTGCTTTTTTCTGTTCGCTGATATCCTCAGCCACCCCTTCATAATAGAGAACCGTTCCCTCCTCATCCCGCACCGTCCGGGCGCTTTCTCTCACCCAAATCACTTTCCCGTCATACCGCCGCCACTGGGTTTCAAACCCCATCACATAATCGTTTTTTTCCATCTGCCCCTGCCACTTCTTCCGCTCCTCAGGATTCACATAAGTGTCCCGTGTGTTCGTATTCAACATGGTCTCCCGGTCAGGAAAATTCAACAGCCGCATCAACGCCAGGTTGCCGTTGATGCTGTCCCCTTTGGGGGTGGACCGGTAGATTCCCACCGGAAGTCCGTCAAACAGATCCCTCAGCCTCTTCTCCCTCTCTTTTAAAGCTTCCTGGGCTCTCATGCGTTCACTCACATCCCTGCTTACGCCCACGATTCCTTGAATATTTCCATTCTTATCCAATAGAGGAGATTTGGAGGTATCAAAATAAATTTTTTCTCCATTCTTTGCGGTAATCTTCTCTTGGGAATGGACAGGCTTTTTCTTTTTCAAGGCTTCTTCATCACTCCAGATACACTGTTGGGCTAATTCAGGGGGGAATAGTTCAGGGTCTTTTTTTCCTAATATGTCCTCTTTTTTCTTTCCCACCAACTCTTCATAAGCTTTATTCACTAAAACGTTTCGGCCCTCTCTGTCTTTAAAATAGATAGACTCGGGGATGGTCTCGATCAAAGTCCGAAGCCGCTCTTCGCTCTTTCTCATCTCTTCTTCAGCCTGCTTGCGGGCGTTTACATTCCTGGCCACAATATCTACCGCTTTCAACTGATTTCCTTTATAAATGGGAGAGGTGTTCAGTTCGAAAGTAATCCTTCTTCCGTCTTTGGCCTTGGCTTCTATTTCATAGGGAGGTAAATTCTTAGTCCCTTGGGTCCACTTTTGGATCCGGTCGAACGCTTCTTTGAGGGATTGAGGGGTGAGAAATTTGCTGATGTTTTCTCCTTCAACTTCCTCTCGGGTATAACCCATCTCTTTTTCCACACTTTTGCTCATGTAGTTGATGGTCCCGTCTAAATTCATTTGAATCAGTATATCAGCGGCATTATCGGCCAGTTTTCTGTATTTTTGTTCCGATTCTTTGAGATTTTTATGCTTTTCCTCTGTTTTTTTGAATCGAGCCACCTGGTTCCGTAAATCCTGAACTTCTTGGATAAGTTGATTTTTACTCTTGTTTTGATCTTTCATAACCCCATCCTTTC
>JAGXKI010000042.1 GCA_018335295.1 bacterium
CAGAATTTTCTAGAAGCCTACAAGAGAAACCAACTGAATGATTTGATCGCAAGAAAACTTTTGAAAAGAGAAGCTGAAAGAGAGGAAATTGAATTAACGAAAAAGGATAAGGAAAATTATTTCAAAGACCAATTAGAAATGATCAAACAACAGCAGAATATGAGTGAAGAAGAGCTGCTCAATGCTTTACAAAAACAGGGAATTAAATCCCTTGAGAAATTTAAAGAAATTTTTATAAAGCAGCAGAAGGATAACTTGATAGTTCAGAAATTGATTGAAGATATAGTCTTAGAAAAGATTAAAGTGACGGATAAAGAGGTGAAAGA
Organism: bacterium; assembly: GCA_018335295.1. Lineage (GTDB taxonomy): Bacteria > Acidobacteriota > Aminicenantia > Aminicenantales > Aminicenantaceae > JAGXKI01. The sequence goes on from JAGXKI010000042.1 coordinate 327, forward strand.
GCTTTATGAACAGAGAGAGTATCAGATGAAATTTAAAGAAGTGAAGGATCAAATCAAAAGGCAACTGGCACAGAATAAATATATTGATCAGTTAAGAGAGGAAGCGGATATTAAAATATATTTAGAAAAATAGAAAAATTGCCGTTTCTTATTTTTCTCCAGCCAGAAGGCTAACGAATCAAGACTACCTTTCTCCCAGGGAGAACTAACCCCAGACAGAAACGATGATAAGGGGAGATGTTTGGTCCCGGCAGCCTTGAGAGAGCAGGTTAAACTTACCTAAGAATGATAATCTTAAAAGAGTGAATAGGGGGATAATTCATTTTAGAAACTTTTTCGGTTTCCCTTTTTCATAATAGAGCTGGCCACCACATTGGCTACTTTGCTTCTTAAGGAGACAACAGAGCCTTTATCATGAGGATGAACCCGGTTGGTGAGAAATATCACCATGGTTTCTGTTTCTGGATCGATCCATAAGGAAGTGCCGGTGTATCCTGTGTGTCCAAAAGAGCGGGAACCGAAAATATCGCCTCCGGCTGTGGCGTAGGGGGACTCCAGGTCCCATCCCAATCCCCGTCCAGAAAAGAAGGCTTGAGGATAAATCGAAGTCATTCGTTTAACTGTGAGGGGACTCAGAATCCGAGTGCCCTTGTATCCTCCTTTATTCAGGATCATCTGGCTGAAAACAGCTAAATCTTTAGCTGTGGAGAAGAGTCCTGCGTTGCCCGATACACCTCCCTGTAATCGAGCCAATGGGTCATGGACGGTTCCTTTTAGGGGTTTTCCTTCAATTAACTCAGTGGGCACACACTGGGCATGGAGATGAGAGGGGGGATTAAAAAACGTTCGGTTCATCCCTAGAGGTTTAAAGATGTGTTTTTCTGAAAATTGGGCGAGATTTATCCCTGTGACTTTTTTAAGGATGGAATGGAGAGTGATATAGCCCAAACAGCTGTAACGGAAAGATTCCCCTGGAGGATCGGTTTTTGGGAGGTGGGCGATGTGTTTCATTAATGATTCCAGGGAGCATGACGAACCGTATTTTTCTTTGATCTTTCCAACATCTGTGTAAGAAGGGAGACCGGAGGTATGGGTCAAAAGATGCCAGATACGAGCCTCTTTTTTCTTCTTCTCCTTTTCGCTTTGGTAGGGAATAAAGGAAGGTATGAAATCTTTGACTTTATCCCACAGGCGGATTTTTCCCTTCTCCACCAGCATCATGATGGAAGTGGCTGTGGCAACAGGTTTGGTCAGGGAGGCCAGATCGAATATCATTGATTTTTCCATAGAATGATGTTCTGGGAGCCACTGGCTTTCTCCGTATGCCCGATGAAAAACGATTTTTCCTTTCCTGGCCACCAATACTACAGCCCCAGGGAAATCTCGATTTTGGATAGCATCCTGGATAAGAGAATGGAGACAGGACAAACGATCTGGAGATATTCCTACATCTTGAGGATGGGTTTTGGGTAGGGTTTGGGAGAAATTGAGGGAATTGAAAATAAGTAGACCCCCAGTCAGTATGAGGATAGAAAAAAATTTCTTTTGGAGACCTAATCTTTTGAAGATTAGGTCCATTCCCTTTTGTTTTAAGAAGTTCATTTCACTACCTTTTTTCCAGTATTTTTTATGTTTATATCACAGGCAAAAGAGGAGTGCAAAAAGGACCCCTTAAGAAAAATTCGAAATTGACAAGGGAAGAGATTTGAAATAAATTTGGCCTGAATGTCCAAAGTGAAATTCCCGGAATAGAAAAGGTAGCTCAGAGACTTTGGGGCCTTGTTGATAACTCTTCACTCCGTTAGACAGAGGAATCGGCAAGAGCAAATAAACATGGGATAGAGAGGAGAAGCTCAATTGGTAAAATACAGAAGAATCATTATCGCCACTATAGTAGGGGGTATACTGGGATTATTTGTCACCTTGGGCGTGGGGACTCGAATAGGAATTGAAGGGAATGAAATATATTTGCTGTCCCTATGGTATAACTGTCTCCTTATGGGAGTGGTGATCGGGATAGCTCCAGGTTTGATTATTGTCAAAAGAAAATCCAATGTTTATATTCGGGGAGCTCTCATCGGTTTATTTGTGGCGTTAGCCTTTGCTCTCCCCACAGGATTTCAGGATATATCCAGCCTATTGGCTCAAATCACCTATGGCATTATTATTGATTTTATGGCCACTCGTTTTGAATGAGGGGATGGCATTTTCTTTATCCGAATGTCTATCCACTGAAAAGAGTGAATATTTCCAGCGCATGTTGAAGCCAGATCATCCAGTTGGAAGTCCATTTGTAAGGAGCTAGAGGATTGGGAGAGAGAGTTTGGCTGTTGTTAGTCCGATTGACATCCAGAACCAGTTTGAATTCTGGGTCCACGATAGCTTTTTTTATCCTGGTATTTCCCGTATAAGAGAATTTTTTCCATCTGTATTGGCCATTCCATTTTTCTTTAACTTTATGCCCGTCTTCAAAAACCACCAGAACCTCCACTGGAATTCGGACTTCTCCCAGCCGTCGGACTATAACTTCTGATTTGTACATCCTCTCGTTGGCTGATTTGCTTTGGCCACTCTTGTATTGGTTATTAAACCATCCTCGAGGCTTTCTTTCCTTCTGAGAAGATATTTTTCCTATAGAATAATCCAGTTTTCCAGAGCCGTACACACATTGGTCGAAGAACCACCGCATATCCTTTCCGGCAAACTCTTTGACCACTGCAAAAAAGTCTTCTGGACGGGGATGTTTGAACCAATGTCGTTGGGAGTAGGCTTTAATCATTTTGGAAAAAAGCTTCTCCCCCATATACCTTTTTAAAGTCCGGAGCATGAGTTCACCTTTGGAGTAGGAATTGGCTCCATAGCTCCGGCTGTTCATAAAATGCCAGGTGAATCGCTGCATGATATCCATGTTTGAAGTTCGTCGATGGGAAGAAATGCCGCTTGCCTCGATAGGGATGTTGACATCTTCAAACACTACCGGATACCCAAAATATCTTTCCGAATACAGAGGATCGCCGTAGGCAGTGTAATAGACCTCTGAGTCTAGAAATGAAGTAAACCCCTCATCCATCCAGGCATTTTCAAACTCATTGGTTCCGATTAATCCATAGAAATATTCGTGTCCGAATTCATGGATGGTTACCCCTTCGGGACTGGGGATGCCTTTCTTGGTGAGAAAGGAAGTTCCCGCTGTGAACAAGGTGGGGTATTCCATTCCACCGGAATTACTGTTATAAGCCGGGTCCACACAGGTGATGGTGGAATAGGGATAGTCCCCGTACCATTCACTGCAGTATTTAAGAGAGTTTTTCACGGCCTTCATGTACCGATCTTTGAGATGACGGTGGTAGGGCTGAAGAAGAAGAGTGATCTGGGTGGTTTTTCCTGAGCTGAACTCATAATCTTCTTTAAAAACCAGAAAATGAGGACTGGCTGTCCAGGAGAAATCATGAATACTGTGCTGGTAAAAATGATGGGTGGTGGTGCCGTCTCCATTATCTATTTTTTCCAGGTGTTCTCCACAACCTCCCACTACAAAAGAAGAGGGAAGGGTGATCCGGACATCATAGGTTCCGTAATCGGCGAAAAAATTGGTGGTGGCGTGAAACTGATGACAGTTCCATTGGCCTTCGTAGTAAACGCCTATCTTAGGAAACCATTGAGCGATAAAATAATAATCTTTGTACACACCGGTCCGGTGAATGGGTTTGGGTATTTTGGATTCAAAGTCTATGCGGAGCCGGATGGTTTGGCCGGGTTGAACCGGTTGAGGAAGGTCTACGGAACATACCGTTTGGTCATGCTCATTTTGATCATCCGGTTGGATAAATTTCAGGGTGGAAGTGAGATCGGCTGGTTTAAAAAAAGAATTCTCGGCGATTTTGATGGATTGTATGCGGCAGTACCCCCAGTCTTCCTTTGTGAAACGGGAATAGATTCGTTTCCATCTTTGAGTTCCTTCAACCAAGAAATCACTCATGTTATTCTGAAAAGCATTCCAGTAAATATGAAACCGTAGTTCATCCACGGTCTCTTCAGAAGAGTTTGTCCATTCCAGATATTCTTTGCAGGTTATCAGATGCTCTTGAGTATCCAGTTGAACATCCATAGTGTAATTGGCGATCTGAGGACAGAAGGGTTTATCGGATGAGAAAAGAAGACATCCAAAGACAAGTATGAGACATATGACAATCAAATTTTTTTTGATCAATTTTTCCTCCATGGACCTGACCGAAAATGGCATCTGTTTCTTGGAAACATATCAAATCCCTCCTTTCATGGCAATGAAAGTTTTCTTCAAAAAGGATCCTCCGGGCACAATTTTCCCTTTAAAATGGGGTGTCTTTTGGTGGTTGAAAAATGCTAAGTTTTAACCAAGCTGAGGGCTGCTTGACTCATTATGGACTGAACCAGCTTTGTTTTATAGGCATTATCTGTGAGTGGTACGGCATCCCTGAGTTCCTCTTGGGCTGCTTGCTGGAGAAGACTCTGGGTAATCCGATTCCCCTTGATCACTGACTCTGCTTTTTTGGCTCTCCAGGGAATGGGGGCCACTCCGCCTAAGATAATACGGATTTCCTTAAAAGATTGGTTTGTTATTTGAGCATTCACCGCGGCAGATACCAGAGCGAAATCCCAAGTTCCCCGTTCTTTGAGTTTATGATAAGTGCTTTTTTCCCCGGACCCTTTCAAAGGAAACTGGATTTCCTTAAGCATTTCTCCAGGTTGTAGAATATTTTCTTGAAGGAGATTTTCTTTGGGAAGAACATAGAATTCCTCTAAAGGGATCTTTTTTTCTTTTTTGGAAGAGGCTATGATAACTTCAGCTCCCAAGGATATCAAGGCTGGGGCAAGATCAGAAGGATAGACAATGAAACAAGGACCCCCGCCTAGAATGGCATGATATTTGTTTCTTCCGTTAAAAGCAAAGCATTTATGGCCGCCTTTTTTCAGACAGAGGATCTGGGAATCTCTGTAATACCAGCAACGGGGTCTCTGACAGAGATTCCCTCCCACCGTTCCTACGTTCCGGAGTTGAGGGGTGGCCAGGGATAAAGCCGCCTCATAAAGGACAGAGTATTCATTTTGGATGAAGGAATTTTCAGCTAATTCCGAGACAGGAGTGAGAGCTCCAACTCGAACCTTATTTTGTTCCCTTTTGATGAAAGATAATTCAGGAAGGCTCTTGAGATCCACTACCACCTCGGCATCTATGATTCCATTCTTCATTTCCCCCAGGAGGTCTGTCCCTCCGGCCATAATATGGCAACCTTTCGGTTTTTGAGAGAGGAATGAAGTTGCTTGGCCCACAGATTGAGGCTGAGCTAGTTTAAATTCATTCATGGTTAGGCCTCCTTTTCTTTTAATGTCTGAAGGACTTTATCCGGAGTCATAGGGGTTTCTTTCACATGGATTCCAACCGCATTGTAGACAGCGTTGCTGATAGCGGCAGCGATGGGAATGCGTGGGGGTTCTCCAAGCCCTTTGGTCCCGAGATTGTTAATCCGAGGGTCCACTATATCGACGAAATGTATTTCAATCTCCGGTGAATCATAGGAAGTTGCGAGCTTATAGTCTATCAAGTTGGGATTGAGCACAGTTCCTATGGAGGGGTCCATTACCCGACCTTCAAAGAGAGCCGTACTCACTCCTTGAGTGATTCCTCCCACAACCTGGCTTTCCGCGGTTTGCTTGTTCATTACTCTTCCGATTTCATGGACAGCTATCACTTTGATGACTTTTATTTTTCCGGTCTGGGTGTCAACTTCTACTTCAGCGAAATGAGCGCCGAAAGTGTTGTAGGCATAGCCGCTGGGCCGGCCTACGTATTCTCCGTGAAAAACCTTTTCTCTACTCAAATCTTCGGTCAATTCTTTAAAAGTTATGGATTGATTCGGGTTGTTCTGATTGAAGAATTTTCTGTCGGCAACACCAATATTTTTAGAGTCGATTTCCAGTTTTTCAGCGGCCATTTTTTTCAGATAATCTCTGGCTTTAACAGCCGCATCTCGGATAGCTGGGGCCACTGAAGGAGTGGTGGTGCTTCCACCTGAAGCTCCACACCAGGGATAAGAAGTGTTTCCAATCTTTACAGTGATGTCTTGGGGCTTCAAACCCAGAGTGTCAGCGGGGATTACGGCCATGTAGGTTCGAGTCCCAGTCCCTAGATCTTGGGTTCCACAGATAGCTTCCACACTTCCATCAGGATGGAGCATCACGTCGGCGAGGGTTTCAGGTCTTCCCACACCCCACCAGATTTGAGTCCCCATTCCTATTCCCTTTCGAAATCTCCCATTACTCTGTCCGGGGATTTTGTTTCTCCGGTGCCATCCTATTTTTTGGGCTCCAATTTGATAGCATTGGTCCAGTCCTTTAGAGGAATAGGGAATGCCGGTTCCTCCTTCGTTTTTAGTGGTATAATTTTTCTTCCTCAATTCAAGAGGATCCATATCGATTTCCGCGGCCAATTCGTCCAGAAAACTTTCCAAGGCAAAGGTTCCCTGGACATGTCCCGGAGCCCGAGTGGGCCTAGAGGGACCTGTATGGGTGTAGACCGTGTATTCGTTGACCTTAATATGAGGACAACGGTAAATATCAATCATCGGTTCTGAACACCTATCTCCTCTCCCTATGCCCCCGCTGGTGTAATTGATCAAAGAAAGAGAGGTTATGGTCCCGTCTTTTTTGACTCCTCCTTTAAGGGTTTGTATGGAGGAAGGACGGTTTCCTACAGTCAAGGAATTTTCTTTTCTGGAAAGGATGATCTTAACCGGATTGTGGGTGATTTTGGCCAGTTTGGCAGCGGCCATTGTATAATCATTCAGGCCGAGTTTGCTCCCGAATCCTCCTCCCATGTATTTTTTGATCACCTTCACCTGGCTTTGGGGAATATTCAAAGCTTTCGCCAGTCCATTTCTTACGTTATGGATAGCTTGGGTCGAATCCCAAACCACCAACCGGTCTCCCTCCCATTTGGCTACACTTCCATGAGTTTCTGTAGGATGATGAATTTCTATTTCTGTTTTGAAAGTTTTTTCAAGTACAGCGTGGGCCTCTTGGTAACCTTTCTCTACATCTCCCCGGCTATAGTCACTGAATTTCTGGACATTGGAGTTTTCGTGGACCCGTGGAGAATCTTTTTTCATGGCTTCTTCTTCAGTGACAACAAATGGCAGAGTTTTGTACTCCACTTCGATCATTTTCAAGGCTTTTTCAGCAATGAATTCATTTACGGCGGCTACCGCCGCGACCTGCTCTCCGACATATTGAACCTTTTCTTTTTTTAGTTGGAGGACTGCTTTAACTCCGGGTAAATTTTTTGCCTTGGTTAGATCCATTGAAATAATTTGAGCACAGGCATGAGGGGATCTGAGGATTTTACCGTAAAGAAGGCCTCTTAGGTTTATGTCATGAGTGAATGGAGCCTTTCCGGTGACGATTCGCTCTCCATCAATTCGGGGTGTGTAACCACTGATGAGTGTAAAGCGTTCCTTCTCTGGAGATGGAGTTTTTTGGGGTTGAGGCGTTTTTTTATCCCTGTATTCTTCGTGATAAGAAAGCGGGGAAGATTCTTTTTTCTTATTGAATTTTTTTTCAGCCATTTTATGCCCCCCTCATTTTTTTTGCCGCTTCAGAAACAGCATCGTAAATTTTAAAATAATTCCCACACCGGCACAGATTTCCTGAGAATGCTTGCTTGATTTCTTCTAAGTTGGGTTTTTTGTTCCTTTGAAGAAGAGCCAAAGAAGACATGATAAATCCCGAAGTGCAAAAACCACATTGATATCCATCTTTTTCTATGAAAGCCTTTTGGATAGAGTGAAGATTACCCCCTTTGGCCAAACCTTCTACTGTAGTGATTTTTTGTCCATCTGCTCTTACAGCCAGGAACATGCAGGAATAAACCGGTTGAGCATCCAGTAAAACAGTGCATCCCCCGCATTCGCCATGATTGCAGATTCTTTTGGGGCCGGTTAGGTTTAGTTTTTCTCTTAGAACATCCAGTAAAGTATCTCTCGGTTTCACCGAAAGGGTGTGCTTTTTCCCGTTGACGATAAGAGAAATTTTCTTTTTTGAATAAACGGGGATGTTTCCCTCTTTGGTGGAGATTGTTTTTTTCTCTTGAACCAAAAATTTAGGAGCCACAGCCGCTCCCATAGCTCCTCCCCCGAATCCTTTTAAAAAGTCTCTCCTTTTAATGGGTTTTCCCTTTTTTTGGTTTTTGTCTTCCATATGACTCTCCTTTTGGGAGGGATGATTCAGATTTAAATCAATCTGATAAGAGAAATGAAGCCCAGGCATACCAGAAAAAGAATCACGGGAAGTCCATACTGCCATCTTTTCCCGGATTTTGTTCCTAAAAGGTTCATTTCCATGTTTTCAACTTTGGATCCTACCCAGAAACCTAGAGGGACAGTGAGTGAAGAAAGCACCACAGCTAAAGGAGCATAGTACAAGGAGAGAGGCATGGCAGTGCCTGGATAGACACAAGCAGGGATTCCGGTTGCAAATTTCACCAGAGGAAAAAGATTTACAGCCACTAAAGCAGCCATCCCGCCGGTTATCGCTTGTCCACCCCGATGGTTTAACAAATTTTTCTTGATGATCAATACGAGCAGGAGAAAAGCGAGACCTTCCATAAAGAAAGCAAATATGGGATTGCCTATAGCTCCGTGGAGGAGGGGCATTGAGAGAAGTAGAGCGTCAAACATTTTGAAAAGACAGGCTACTCCAACTACCAGCGCCACACCGTAAATACTTCGACTAAGGATCCAACTGGAAGCGATAAAAAAAAGGGCGACTCCAGTCATGATGGAACCTGACATGAAAGAAGCGCAGCTCCGAAGCCCCATTCCTAAGGCAGCTTCAGATAGTCCCCAGATAACGCCGAGCATGAGAATAGGACTCAGGTGAGAAAGGGAAGTCTTTCTTTCCATTTTTTCCTCCCCACTTTTTAAAGTTGATTTTAATTGGTTTCTCCCAATAATATTGGGATTTATAAAAATCAATATCACAGCCTAGAGAGGATGTCAATTTAAAAAAGGATTAAAAGGGGATAAACTCAAAAAAAGGGATTGTAATCATTTTTTCTCAGGTCGATATTATTTTTTTAGGAGGATCCTATCAAGATGTTCACCATCCGTCCTTCCTCTACCTTTCCCTCAGTGAGGTCATTCCGCAGCGGGCGGAGAAATATCCTTTGACCCCATCTGTTTTTAAAAGGGATCGGTGATTGGCAGGGAAAAAGGATGTTTACACGGTTGTTTTAGGGTTTGATGGAAAAGGAAGTATGTGATATCTATAAGAATCCAATGAAAAACCTATACAAATCACTTTATCACGCTCTGGAAAAACAGAAATCTTTAGCTTTAGCCACGGTCGTGGACGCGGAAGGTTCAACTCCCCAAATTCCCGGAGTTTCCGCTCTCTTTTCAAATGAAGGTCTTATTGAAGGAACTCTGGGAGGGGGAGTTCTGGAAGGAGCAGCTGAGGAAAAGGCGAGAGAGGCCCAAAAGGAAGGAACTAATCATCTGTTTGAGTTTGATTTCCAAGATGATTTTTCATCTTCGAGCAGTGCTGTGTGCGGAGGGAAACTTAAAATATTGATACAAGGGAACCCTTTGGATCACAAGGAAGTGTTTGCCCAGTTGAACCAATCTCTGGTTCGCCATAACTCAGGAGTTTTAGCGGCTCTCATCAAAAAAACAAACCAAAAAAATTTTTCTTTGGCCCGCTTCTGGATTGAAAACAGGGATTCAGGGATAGAACTTCCCAGTTGTCTCAATCGATTTGAGAAAGATATCTGGGGTGTTTTAGAAAAGAGAAAACCTCGTTTTTTTCAAATTAAGAACCAAAAGTCGTTTTCAGGAAGAAGAGAAAGTTATCTTTTTCTAGAACCGGTGGTTCCTCCTCTTCAATTGGTTGTCGTAGGAGCCGGGCATGTAGGGAAAGCGGTCAGCCATTTGGGCCATTTTTTGAATTTTGAGGTGACTGTGATCGATGACCGCCCAGAATTCGTAAATAAAGAAAGGATTCCCGAGGCCGATCATCTCATTGTGGACAATATTGAGGAGGCCGTGCGTCGCTACCCTGTGACCGAAGAGACTTGTATCGTGATTGTCACTCGGGGACACAGTTATGATGCCCAAGCTCTTAAAGAATGCATCCATTCCCAAGCCGGCTACATTGGAATGATGGGGAGTCAACGGAAGGTCCAGCTTATGAAGCAGAGATTTATAGAAAAAGGGTGGGCCACAAAAGAACAGTTTGAAAGAATCCAAGCTCCAGTGGGAATTCCCATTCAATCTCAAACGGTGGAAGAGATCGCGGTAAGTATTGCGGCTCAACTTATTCAAATACGAAACAAAAAAAGAGGCTAAGAGTGAATTCAGACAAAGTATGGGCTGTGGTCTTAGCAGCCGGAAAATCCAGAAGAATGGGGGAGCCTAAACTACTCCTCCCTTTTAAGGGCCAAACCATCATTGAGAGAGTCTTAGAAAACATACTTGCTTCCAGGGTCCAGAGAGTGGTTGTGGTAGTAGGGGCTACCCGAGAGAAGATTGAAAGAATAATTCAGAATCTTCCCGTCCAAATAATATACAATCCATTCTTTCACCGAGGAATGTTATCCTCGGTTCAACGAGGGATTGACTCTCTTCCCCTCGAAAGTGAAGCCGCCTTGGTCTTCCTAGGAGATCAACCTTCCATTCCCCCTGAGGTGGTGAATCGTTTGGTTCAAGCGTATTCAAAGACTAAAAGCGGGATTGTGATCCCCGTTTATCAAAACAGAAGAGGTCATCCTTTACTTATAGATTTAAAATATAGAGAGGAAGTAAAGAAACTTGATTCCCCCATCGGGCTTAAAGGGTTGGTTCACAAAAATTCTAATGAAATCTGTGAAGTTGAGGTGAAGGCTCCAGGAGTTCTCAGAGACATAGATGATAGGGAGGATTACAGGAGAGAGTTGAAAAGGGAATCCTGATTTTACTGAATAAGATTGATCATTTCCTTCACTGCCTTTTCTATGCCCACCATAGCCGAGCGGGCCACAATAGCAAAACCTATACTGAATTCCTTTATTTGGGGAATTTGGGTGATAGGGTGAATATTTCTGTAATCCAATCCATGACCTGCATGAATCTCCAGTTCCAGTTCCTCTCCGTGTTGGGCTGATTTTTTGATTTGCTGAAGAGAGGTTTGACGTTGGGGACCCGGTTTGAGTTCAGTATACTTTCCAGTGTTGATTTCGATGAGGTCCACCCCCAATTTGTTGCAGGCGTTGATTTGCTCGATATCTGGGTCTACGAAGACACTTATTTTTATGCCTGAAGATTGCAGTGTTTTCACGAAAGGAGAGAGGTGATCTTGGCTGGATAGGACATCCAGTCCCCCCTCAGTAGTGAGCTCCTCTTCTCTTTCCGGGACTAAAGAAACCACATCCGGTTTTATCTCCAGGGAGAGCCTTTGATTGTCCTCGGTGGCACACATTTCTATATTGAGTTTTGTTTTGATGGCTTCCCTGAACAGCTTTAAATCTCTTTCTTTAATGTGGCGTCTATCTCTCCGGATGTGACAAACAATCCCTTTGGCTCCAGCCTGTTCAGCCAAAAGAGCCGCTAAGACCGGTTCGGGTTCATCACTCCCTCTGGCCTCCCTCAGAGTGGCAAAATGATCCACATTAACAGCAAGCTTCATTTTTTCCTCCCATTGAACGAATTTATTGTCTTGGAAATTATTATTTAGAGCTTTTCGATCCCAAATGCTCGGCTATCACATAAGCCATGGATTCAGCCTGATCCTTTATCTGCCTCTGGTTGGTTCCTTCCACCATGATTCGAGCCACAGGTTCTGTCCCCGAATAACGAACAATAATCCGGCCGCTGTGTCCCAAAGAATCATTGATTTGATTCAGGGTAGAAATGATTTTTGGATATAGATTAAAATTTTCCCTTTTTTTCACTCGAACATTGGTCGAGTATTGAGGATGTTCTTTGAAATCGGAAACCAGAGTTGATAAAGAACTCTCCTTGGATACCATAACCTCTAACATTTTTATGCTGGTGAGGAGTCCGTCCCCAGTAGGGCATTCGTCCGAAAGGATGGTGTGTCCCGATTGTTCTCCTCCCAGATTGGCTCCAAGTCGGATCATTTGTTCTCGAACATATTTATCTCCAACTTGAGTGCGGGAGAGTTTCAATCCGATTTTTTTTAGGGCTTTTTCCAAGCCAAGATTAGTCATGATGGTTCCCACAACATATTCTGACTTCAATAGTTTTTTTTCTTTCATATAATGAGAGAGTGTATAAAGAGTATAGTCTCCGTTGAGGATCCTTCCGTTTTCTTCAACCCATAATGCTCTGTCCGCATCTCCATCATAAGCAATCCCTAAGTCAGCCTTTTCATCCATGACCTTTTGGGCTAAATTTTGAGGATAAAGAGAGCCGCAGCCTGCATTTATATTCTTTCCATTCGGGCTGCAGTGGATGGGGATTACATAAAAGCCCAAATCAGAAAAAATCTCCGGAGCAAAAAAAGAGCTGACTCCGTTGGAACAATCCACTACAATCTTGAATGGGTAAAAAGAAGTCCCTCTGAAGCGATTCTTTAAAAATTGAGCGTATTCTTGGGATAAGTGGAAATCAGGAATGATGTTGAGCTTTTTTCCTTTCACTTTTTCCCTGGATTTCCGAATGTGATCTTCCAGTATCTTTTCCCAAGCCTCAGAAATTTTAGTCCCTTGAGAAGAAAAAATTTTTATCCCGTTATCCTGATACGGATTATGAGAGGCCGATATCATGATACCCGCAGAAAAAGAGTGCTTTTTTGTCAAGAGAGAAACTGCAGAAGTGGGAATTATTCCCACAGAGATAAAATCACCTCCCCCATCTTTAATTCCACGACACATGACTCGCTCTATTTTTGGGCTTGAATTTCTGGGATCTTTTCCCACGAGAACCCTAGGGAAGAAATCCTCTTCTTGAAGGAGTTTGATCAGGGCTTTTCCCAAAGTATATATCGAATCGTCATCAAGAGGAAAATGTCCTGCTTCAGCTCTGATTCCATCTGTGCCAAAGAGTTTATTCATTCTTTTCCCTGTTTAATGAAGGCACTATGAATTATTCATAAAAAAAAGATTTTTAATTAAAATATAATAAAAGGGTCACAAAACTTACTTTCTTTACTTACACCATGAAATTTCTTCAATTTATTCCTGCTCTTTTTTTTATAAATAATTCAGGATAGATAATTATAGGGAAAAAACGATTAGGTTTCAAAAAAAGTTTGGGTATAGAGACTAAAAAGAAGGGACATTTTTGTCTATTTGTTGAACCTCGAGTTTGACCTTCACTTCAGTTTGATTGGAAGACAACCTTAAATCTGGGTTGGGAAGAATTAGGTCTACCTTTTGTTCCACAGACTGAGTGACGGTAGAAAGGTTGATGGGGCTTGTTCTTACTTTATGGCTCTTATTAATCTTGCTCTGAGGCCCCTTGACCTTGACTTCAGGGGGGATGACTTCGACTTTTTGGAGTCGGTATCCTTGAGGAATTTCCCCGATAAGGTTGGGCTCTATGGCCATTAAGATTTCTCTGGATTTTTCTAGCTGCAAATTCACTTGACTTGGATTTATGTCTTCCACCTCAGCTCCCTCAGGGAGACTGATCATGTTGTTTTTGAGCAAGTAATCTTCTTGTTCCACAGTGGCCTCTCTAAGATCCAAACCCGCATGGACATTGGATGGAGTGATGCGGGAGATAAGGCGGTTGGGAGCCCGGATGGTCACATCTATTTTGGACTGAGGTTTCTCCACAACTTCTATTCCGGAAGGTATATTATGAAGCTCCAAAGGAATAGTCAGAGTTTTTTCGGAAAAAATCTTTTCTTCAGGAATCATAGTCAGCCATAATAAACACGCGATCAGCAGTGAAAACAGCTTTAGGCCCAAATTTCTCAAAAGCAAATTTTTTATAAATCTCAGGCTAATCATTGATTTTGAAGGTAATCGAGGAGATTTGATTTCAAATCATCCTTGTCTTTCATTTTTTTAAGATGTCCTTTGGTAGCTAAAGAGATGGAACCTGTTTCTTCAGAAACTACGATGACCGCAGCATCCGTCTCTTGAGAGAGACCGATGGCCGCTAAATGCCGTGTTCGGGTAAGAAATTCATCTCCCAGGCTGTGAGAAGCCGGAAGAGGAAGCAAACATCCAGCAGCCACTATTTTGTTCCCTCTCAGGATCACAGCTCCATCATGAAGGGGAGAGTTGGGGAAGAAGAGGCCTACCAAAAGGTCTTTAGAGAGGAAAGCATCCAGTTTGGTTCCTCGGTCAGCATAACTTTTCAGTGAGACTTCTTTTTCTATAGCGATTAAGGCACCGATTTTCTTTGAGGATAAATAATCGATGGCTAAAAACAGATCTTCAAGCTTTTCCTTAAAAGATTTTAAAGTGAAAGGTTTGGTAAAAGAGTGAGAGCCCAGATTCACTAAAAATCTTCGGATTTCACCCTGAAAAAGAACAATCACTGCGATAATAATATATGTGATAAAGTATTTAATAATCCGGTGGGAAACCACAAAATTTCCCCATTCGGTAAGAAGAAAAAGAAATCCGACTATGGCCAAACCAATGGCCATTTGGTAAGCTTTGGTATCTTTAATCAGACGGAAAAAAGAGTAAAGGATGACCGTGAGCAGGAGGATATCGAAGAAATCCGCTATGGTGAACTGAGAAAGGGCATCCAGTATATTAGCTAGCATAATCTCCCTTCAGCTTTGAATTCAATGGTCCCGAGCCGGAACGGTGATTTATAATGGCTTCAGCCACCTGAATGGCTCTTTTGACAGCTCTGACGTCATGGACTCTTAGAATGTGAGCTCCATGGAGGATACTCAAGATGGAGGAAGCTATGGTTCCTTCTACCCTTTCTTGCGGAGGCAAATTTAAAATTTGACCTAAAAAAGACTTTCGAGAAGTTCCCACCATTATAGGGCAGTTTAACTCGTTTAGAAATTGAAGGTTTTGAATTAGGTCTAAATTATCCTGGAATCTTTTTCCAAATCCTATTCCCGGGTCTACAAGGATAGATTTTTTGGAGATACCGTGGGATAGAACTGTAGAAATCCGTTCTTCAAAAAATTCCTTTATTTCAGAAAAGATATTTTCATAATAAGGGTTGGTCTGCATAGTTTTAGGGGTTCCCTTCATGTGCATTAAAATGACAGGAACCTTTCTCTGAGCAACCAGAGAAATTATGGAAGGATCAAAACGGCAAGCACTGATATCATTGAGGATATCGGCTCCTTCATCCAAAGCAGCTTTGGCCACTTCAGTTTTGGTGGTGTCAATCGAAATCAATACGTTTGTTTTTTTTCTTAAACGGGAGATGACGGGAATCACTCGATCCTTTTCTTTTTCGGCTGAAACAGGCTCAGAACCAGGTCGGGTGCTTTCTCCCCCCACATCGATGATATCGGCTCCTTCATCAGCCATAGCGAGGGATTTTTCTAAAGCCTTGGCTCTATAGTAAAAAAGCCCCCCATCTGAAAAAGAATCAGGAGTCACATTTAGAACTCCCATTATCCAGGTTTTAGAGCCCAAAACATGATTTTTCCCATTAACCCGGAGAATGGCTTCTTTTCTCACTGTGGATGATTAAGCTTGTACCTTGACAGGCCCTTTCGTTGTTTTTTTTCTGGTCCTTGAAGAAGATTGTCTTTTGGATTTTTTTCCTTTGATGATTTCCTCTATTTCTTGGGAAGTGACCACTTCCTTATCCAGCAACGTTTGGGCAATTTTTTTTAGCTTATTCTTGTTTTTTTCCAGAAGATTTTTAGCCCTATCGAAATTTCTGTTCACAATATTTTTTACCTCATCATCAATAGCTTCAGCTGTTTTTTCGCTGAAGTTTTTATGCGTGGCGATCTCCTTTCCTAAGAAGACCATATCATCGCGTTCTCCGAGGCTCAAAGGACCTAAATTTGACATCCCATATTGGCAGACCATTTTTCGTGCTATTTCTGTGGCCTTCTCAAAATCATTGGCAGCACCGGTGGTGGTGGTTCCCAAAAATAAAATTTCCGCCACTCGTCCAGCTAAAAGGACAGAGAGTTGGGCTTCTAGATAATCCTGGGAGTAAGTGTACCGGTCATCCAGAGGAAGTTGTTGGGTAGTTCCCAGTGCAAGCCCTCGGGGGATAATGGTCACTTTGTGAATCGGGTCAGCTTCAGGAATGACAGCGGCTATAAGAGCATGGCCTGCTTCATGGTAAGCTGTATTTCTTTTTTCATCGTTGCTGATGATCATGCTTTTTCTTTCCACACCCATAAGAACTTTATCTTTAGCTTCTTCCATATCTTTCATACTCACAGCCTTCCGATTGCGGCGGGCCGCAATCAAGGCCGCTTCATTGATCAAATTGGCTAGATCAGCCCCTGAGAATCCCGGAGTGGAACGGGCTAGAACACTCAAATCTGCGTTTTTGGCAAAAGGAGTTTTTTTGCCGTGAACTTTGAGTATGTGTTCTCTTCCTTTCACATCCGGCATGTTGACCACAATCCTGCGGTCGAATCGCCCGGGGCGGAGAATAGCGTGATCCAGAATATCTGGCCGGTTGGTGGCGGCGATAAGGATGATGCTTTCGTTGGGGTCAAATCCATCCATCTCCACTAACAGCTGATTGAGAGTTTGTTCTCTTTCGTCATGTCCTCCCCCAAGACCAGCTCCGCGTTGCCTTCCCACTGCATCAATTTCATCGATAAAAATCAAGCACGGAGCATTCTTTTTACCTTGTTCAAACAGATCCCGGACTCTGGAAGCTCCCACTCCTACGAACATTTCTACAAAGTTGGATCCGCTGATAGAGTAAAAAGGTACTCCAGCTTCTCCAGCTACAGCCCTGGCCAAAAGGGTTTTTCCTGTCCCTGGAGCTCCCACCAGAAGGACTCCTTTAGGAATGCGGCCCCCCAATTTTTGGAATTTGTGAGGGTCTTTCAAGAAACCGATGATTTCCTGTAGCTCTTCTTTGGCTTCTTCGACTCCCGCCACATCTTTGAAAGTGACTTTTTTCTGAACCGGGGAGAAAAGCTTGGCCCGACTTTTCCCGAAAGATAAAGCTTTATTTCCTCCGGATTGCATCTGTTTCATGAAAAAGATCCAGAAGAGAACCAAAAGGATGATGGGAAACCAGGTGAAAAGGTAGGAAAACCAAGGACTTTTGGAAGTATCTTTAACTTCGATGATTACGTTGTGGTCGCGGAGTAGATTCACTAAGTCTTTGTATTGAGAGGGGGCCACGGTTTTAAACCGAGTGCCGTCCGTGTATTTCCCCATCACTTTATTATCTTCGATGGTGACTTCCTGAACTTTCTCCTTTTCCACCTGAGTGAGAAATTGGCTGAATTTAACTTCCTGTGGCTTTTCTCCCGAAGATTGTAGAAGACTCCAAAGGACAATGATAATGATCCCCGCCCCTAACCAAAAGAGAGCATTTTTGTATGAACTGGGAGGTTTTATTGTTTTTGACATATTATTACTCGTAAAATTTTTATTAAATTATTTTAACACGTTTTAATGTAATTGTTAATAAATACCAGAGGGAAAATTTTGAATCCCATTTTTAAGATTTTCTAGAGCTTAAAAATTTTAAAAACAGGAATTAATCTTTTAGATCAAGATGAAAAGTTCAAAATGACCGCTTCCGAAGCCAGAGCTCCTGTGAAAAAGGGAATCTCTTGACGGAAATCCTATCTTTTTGTAATATGATTTTACTTCAAGTGGGGCTGTAGCTCAGCTGGGAGAGTGCTTGACTGGCAGTCAAGAGGTCGGGGGTTCAAATCCCCTCAGCTCCACCATCCCTTCCCCTGGAAAAATCAAGTATCAATAGAGAGCTTGGGTTATTTCAATATTGTGTGAGCCTGAGGGAAAAACTCAACGAGCAACAGAAAAGCCTTTTTCCGCCGTGTTGACAAATCAGGGGCAAAGACATACATTCAACAGAGAGGGAATGAGAAAATTCATTATCATATTGATTGTAGGGGTTGTGGTGGGAGAGGGTTCTTTATGGTTTTTGGAAGGCTTTCCTCTGAAAAAAAAGAAATCCTATCCAATTTTGATGGAAATTTATAGGGAAGTTAAAGAATTGGGATCCTATCCCCATGATGATTTCGTGAAAAGGGAGTTTTTTGTGGGCGAGGATCCCGACGATACCAATAAGGACATTCATGCTCTCATTTTGATCCAAAGATTGGATCAAAAACAGAAAATTACTCTTCAGATAACCTATTTGAAATCCAGCTCAAATGATTCGGAAGTAGATTATATGAAGAGTGTTCGCGCTATTTCCTGGTTTTTGAAGGAAAATAAAATTGAGCTCATCCAAAGTGATTACAGTGAGAAGGAAAGAGAATTATTTCTTCCTCAAGTTCTCCGCTCCATTCAGGATAAAAAGAGGCTCCTTAAACTTCTGCATCACAGATAATCCGCTTAAAATGGACGGAACTGAATTATCTTCCTTCCCCCTTTTCTAGGAATTCTTGATACTTGGTTCGGTAGTTTTCCTTGTATTCTTGAACAGTGTGCTGATAACTCATGGCTCCGATCGGCTGGAGATTCCATTGGATTGTGAACGATCGGGATTGAGGGTCTAGTTTGATCCTTTGGTCTTCCACTTGGATTTTCTGACCGTCTGCAGTGACTTCCTGAACCCGGGCAAACCAGGGAATGTGGAAAATAATGTGCTGGGGTGGATGATGGAATTGAGGAGTGAGCTTCACCACAGCTTGGTTTTTTTTGAATTCAACGGTGAAGTTTATATTCCCAAAATGTGTGGGGGCATCTTGAACCTCGATCTGTTTTCCTTCTCTCACCCAAGAAGGGGAGAGAACCGAACAGAGATGAAGATTTCCTTCATGTTCCCGAACCAGCATGTTGCGGAGAAGTGTCCTGAATTTGGCGGCGAACCAGCCGTGAGGGGAAAGGTTGAGGCCAAAATCTCGGTCGCCCCAAGGCAGTATTTTGAATTCAAACCCGGCATGAGTGGAGCTGGTATGGACCAGGATGGAATAGAATTCTTGAAGGGCCTTTTTCTGTTCTCCTCGGATGACTTCGGTTTCTGTGTTTTTCATTGTGAGATAATGGTGAAGCCATTTGCCGTCGCCGTAAGTCATGATTCCTTCTTTGTATTTATTCCGGGTGACTTCTAGGGTTTTAGATACCCAAGGGTGATGGGGAGAAAGAACGGGAACAGGATAAACCGAGAGAAGATTCCCCCAATCTTGTCCTCCGGGCTGATCGAGTCCTGGGGGGATGTAGCCGTCGGTTTGGGAAGTTATCTTTTCTAAAGCTTCCATGAAATGTTTATAATAATCGTCGTACTCCTTTTGGAATTGTTGAGCCTCTGAGGTTTTGTCCAATCCTTTTGCTAAGCCCACAGCCATCTTAAGTCCCCCCAAAGCCCAGAAGTTGTGTCCGGTGACGTGACCGGTAATGAGTTCATTATCTCCAGGGGTGGTTTCAGGCATGAGGTGCAAGGGGTCCTGTTCTCTTTTTTTGTGAAGCCATTCCACAGCCTTTTGGACAGGGGGAAAAAATTTTCGGGCGAAATCAAGGTCTTGGGTAATATTGAAGTGCTGGCCGATAGCCCAGAGACTCTGTCCCCATCCATCATACTGTCCGTTTTGAGAGATGAAATTTCCCTCTTCCGTTTGCCATTTCAGGAAAAAGTTCAGACATTCCTCAGCGACCTTGTGATATCCTGTGACATCATAGGCTCTCACGATATAAGAGCTGTCTCTGAGCCAGAAGGCATCATACTGGAATTCATTCACTTTCTGGACGTAATGGTCTTCAATCCTATCTCTGGCTATCAGGTCATAGGCTAGGTTAGCCCGAAAAGTATTCACCACTTTCTCTTCGGGAAGAGATATTTTCATCCCTTTAGAGTAGATTTTTTCCCAGAATTGGACTGTTTTATCCAAATATTCATCAAAACCGGCTTCTTCCAGTTCATCTAAGTTTTCAAAAGTAGGAGAGAGAGGAGTGTAAGGCATTTTTATATCAAGACTCTTTTTTTCCTCGGGGTTTAAGGAGATTTGGAACTTCACCAGTCCAACTGGAGTGGTGGGCAGAGTAGAAGGAGTTTTCCATCTCGGGTGGTAAGGGGTGTCTAGGGTGATTCTTTTTTCATGAGGGATATCGGAAGGAAAAAAATAAAAGATTTGACCGTCTCGGAGCATTTTTCCCTCATCAAAGGAGTATTCCCAATTGGGGGAGAATTCTACTCCCTTTTGTTCATAGGCGCCCACTCGGGAGGGTTGAGCGGGTCTGCGGAAGCGATGATGGGAAATTCCTCGGGGATCCCGGGTAGGGGCCATGTACCGGGTGCCTGCAGTCCAGTAAACATCTT